>JAQTYA010000123.1 GCA_028688525.1 Methylococcus sp.
AGCCATTGCCGTACCGCTTTCCGAAACGGCTGTTGAGGTTATCCGGCGCCAGCTTGGGAAACATCACACCCATGTGTTCAGCTATCGGGGTAAAACGGTCAGCCGGGTGAACAACCACGCATGGACAAAAGCATTAGCTCGGGCCGGAATCGAAAATTTCCGATGGCATGATTTGCGGCATACCTGGGCCTCCTGGCACGTCCAAAGCGGAACGCCTTTGCATGTGCTCCAGGAACTCGGGGGATGGGAGTCTGTGGAAATGGTGAAGCGATACGCTCATTTGAGTGGTGAGCACTTGGCGCAATACGTTACCAGTATGACCGGTGGCCCGCGTCTGGTGGTTACGAATCGGCTACGCTCAGAAACAAAAAAGGGTTAAGCTTTCGCCTAACCCTTTGATATTTCTGGTGGGCCGTATTGGATTCGAACCAATGACCACTGCATTAAAAGTGCAATGCTCTACCGACTGAGCTAACGGCCCTGAGCTGGTAATTCTAACTTTGGATGCCTCTTCGTGCAAGGGCCAGGTTTCAATCGTGTTTGCTGCCGTTCGCTGTCCCAGGACTTTTTGGGAAGCAGCTTTCGTTCGCCTTGGCTTTGGCATCCTTAAGTTTCTTGCGGAGTTGCTCGGATTGCGGCGGATCGCGGAATACGCTGCCGCGTTCGCCCGCCATGCCGAACAGGTTGGTGAAGGTCACGGCCTGATCGTATTCATCGGGCGTCATGGTTTGGGCGATGGTGTCGATGGCGCAGGCACAGTGGTACAGGTTGTCGTAGTTCTGTCCACCATGCTCCTGCATACATTGCATGACGTACTCGACGCGGGTAATGGTCGTGAATGCTGCGTTGCTTTGCGGACCGACGGCAGTCGTGGGGGACGGTTCGGCGGCCAAGGCAGGCGTTTGCACCGTCGGCTGTACGGGTTGAGGTTCGCAGGCGGCCAACGCCGCCAGTGCTAGCGTCAGCGCGATGGCCGGGAGGTTTGTTGCAGCGAGGATCTTCGTCATGGCCTGGTTGGATCGGTTTGGTAATAAATAAGGGTCTAATCTTCCGCTGCAAAATCGACGATCTTTCTCAACTTGGTGTTCATGGCGTGAGCAAAATCGTCCAGTCTAGGGTTCTGCGTGTGCTCCGGGAGGAGGTGTACCGTCAGCCGGGTCAGCCCTTGTTCCTGGCGGATCGCAACATTGCAGGGCATCCACGCCACGGCGGCAGGCTCGATCTCGAGCATCTGCCGGGCTAGGGTCAAATTGCAGAATTGCAGCGTATCGTAGTCCGGAAAGTCTATATTATCGCGCTGGCGGATCACACTGCCGATTTTGTTGTGCCCGGTGATCCGGAAATTCTGCTCGGTGATCGCGAGTTCCAGTTCTGCCATCACATCGGCATAGGGCTTGGCCGTTTCGGCTTCGTAATACGCCGTCCGCCAGTCCGGCGCCGTCGAGGTGCAGGCAGATAAAGCTAGCGTCAGAAAAATGCTCTGCAACAGTTTTTCGCTCATCGAGGAAATTATCGCCTTGATATACCCATCGACCAATATCTCAGGATGCGTGCTGGCTGGCGGCAGAGGCCGGCGTATGGGCGGTATGGACAAGGGGCTGATCGAGTTCCGAGGCCGGCCTCTGGTGGCTTATGCGCTCGACGCTTTACGCGAGATTGCGGCACCGGTGGCGATCAGTGCCAACCGAAATCGGGAAGTCTACGCGGATTTCGGCTGCCCGGTGATTGTCGATGCCTACGGCGATTTCGACGGGCCGCTAGCAGGTCTCCTGGCCGCGATGGCCTGGGCCGAGACCGAATTTGTGTTGACCCTGCCTTGCGATATGCCGCTGGTGAGCGGTGCCATGCTGGCGCGTCTGGTCGAGGCGCAGAAGCATGCGGGCTGCAACATCGCCGTGGCGCACGACGGCGCACGTCTGCAGCCGCTCATTCTGCTGGTGCGGCGTTCGCTGCTGCCTGATCTGGAGGCGTATCTGAAAGCGGGAGAGCGTAAGGTCGAATTCTGGCTGGCCCGGCATCGAATGCAGCGAATCGATTACAGCGATGCGGCCGACATTTTCGCCAATGTCAATTCACCAGAGGAGTTACGTGTTCTGGAAGCGCATTCGGCTCAGCCCAGCGCCTGACCGGTCGCGTCGAAGAAGCGCAGCTCTGCGGGGGCAACGGCAAGCCGGACCGCATCGCCGCGCGAATAGTCCTTGAGGCCTGGGACGCGGGCGATCAAGCGTTCCGGACCGGTACCTATGGAGACATGCGCCAGGGTCTCGTGTCCCAGAAACTCAATCTCGCGGACGCAGGCTTCAAATCCGTCGGCCGACCGCTCCGCTAGACGGATCGATTCCGGCCGAATGCCAACAATGGCCGCAGCCACCGGAGGTATAAGGGTGCCTAGGAGCAGGCGGCTGCCGCCCAGATTCAGAAAATGAGTAGAGCCCGAGCGCTCGACCCGGGCCGCCAGCAGATTCATCGGCGGATTGCCGATGAATCCGGCTACGAAGACGTTGGCGGGGTGGGCGTAGAGTTCTCGGGGCGAGGCGGTCTGCTGCATCTTGCCGCCGTTGAGCACGGCGATGCGCTGGCCCAGGGTCATCGCTTCGATCTGATCGTGGGTGACGTAGATCATGGTCGATCCGGTCCGCCTTTGCAGCTCGGCGATTTCGGTGCGGACCTGGGTCCGCAGCCTGGCATCCAGGTTAGCGAGGGGTTCGTCGAGCAGGAAAACTGCGGGTTCGCGGACCAGCGCCCGGCCCATGGCGACGCGCTGGCGCTGGCCGCCGGAAAGCTGGGCGGGGCTGCGGTCGAGGATCGGGCCTAGGGCTAGCATCTCTGCTACCCGCTCGACCCGGCGCTTGCGTTCGGCAGGAGCCATGCGGCGCATCTTCAGCGGAAATTCCAGATTTCCCCGCACCGTCATATTGGGATAGAGCGCATAGTCCTGGAACACCATGGCGACGTTACGCTCTGCCGGCGGAAGAGAGTCGACCGCCTTCCCGCCTATCCGGATCGAGCCGCCGCTAGGCTGATCGAGTCCCGCCAGCAGCCGTAATAAGGTCGATTTGCCGCAGCCGGAGGGGCCGACGACGACGAGAAGTTCGCCTTCGGCGATTTCGAGATTCAGGTCCGAGAGCGCCGCAAAGCCGCCCGGATGAATCTTGCTCAGGCCCCGGACTGCGACGCTGCCCATACCGTTTCGCCGGGGTAGCAATGAACCCGGTTGCGGCCGGCATCCTTGGCCGCGTACAGCGCCTGATCGGCGGCACGGATCAGCCGATCGCCGGTATCGCCATGCTGCGGAAAGCTCGCTACGCCGAACGATGCCGTCACCAGCAGCAGCTTGCCGCTGAAGATGAAGGGCAGGGCGGCACAGCGTTCCCGCAGAAGCTCGGCGCGTTCCGCCGCTTTCGCCTGCGTCATACGCGGGCACACCAGCACGAACTCTTCGCCGCCATAACGGCAGCAGATATCGCTGCCGCGGGTCTGTTCCTTGAGCAGCTCGGCGAATTTTTTCAGTACCTCATCGCCGGCGAGATGGCCATGAGAGTCGTTCACGGCCTTGAAGTGGTCCAAGTCGCAGATGATCAGGCTGAGCGGATCGCGTTGGCGCGTCGCCCGGATCAGTTCCCGGCCCAGCGAATCTTCCAGTGCGCGCCGGTTGAGAAGGCCGGTAAGAGGGTCGTGGATGGCCTGTTCTTGCAGCAGTACTTGGAGTGCCCGCATTTCCTGCTCCGCACGCACTCGCTGAGTGATGTCGGTGATTACTGCGATGATGGAGCGGTGGCCTGAGATCTGCGTCGGGGGGCTGCCTGCGACTTCGATGTACACGGTGGTGCCATCCTTGCGCACGCCCCGAAAGGTGAATCTGAGTTCGTGTATTTTCTCGGCGAAGGCGTTGCGGAGCTGTTGTCTCACTAGCGAGCGATCTTCTCTGAGTGCCAGGTCGATGGGGTGAATGCCGGCCAACTCTTCTTCGCCGTAGCCGAAGATTTCCGTAAATTTGGGGTTGACGTAGCTGAACGATCCTTGCTCGGTGATGACGATTCCGACCGGGGATTGGTCGAGTACGGCGCGGAATTTGGCTTCCGATTCCTTCAGCACCCGGTTCATTTTCTCAATTTCGCGAAGCGCCGCATCCAGTTCGCGGGTACGCTGCTTGACCTGATTTTCCAGCACGATTTTGCTCTGGAACAAGCCGAAATAAGAGCTAGACTGGACGCTTAGATTGTTTTCCACCCGGTCCATGAGGACCTCGATGATCTTGTTCAACCTGGCGATTTCGTCGCGCAGCGCCGTTTCTTTGTCCGTCATGCCGAGGTCTTCCTGGGGGAGCCGATGGCGATCCCGGTAAAAGTCTGGTTGATGTGCACGCCGAGGTACTGTTCGCCGTAAGTGCTGAAGCCGACCGCGCGGTTGGCGCTGAAAATCTTGCCCACCCGCTGTTTGGCCCCGCAGCGGCTCATCTCCAAATTGCGGAAAATGCAATCGCAGGCGATGACGCCTTGCAAGGGGCCGAGATTGTCGCGAAGCCGTCCGAAGGTCTGCGCCACATGCTGCTCCAGGTCGCCGCTGCGGCCCAGGCGCAGCACCATGCCTTTCTCGATGGCGCAATAGAAGGTCAGGCTGCCGTCGCGGTGGGCTCGCTGGATGGACCGCACGTAATCCGTGCCGCCGATGCGCACCACGACCGGGAAAGCCGCGAAGTGCTCGGAGCCAACCTGGGACGGATCGACGCCAATGAGCCGCGCATATTCCTGCAGAGCGGGTCGCCCGTTGATCTCTCGGACGATGCGCCGGACGGCATCGGCTTCGGTGACCACGGCTCGTTCATCCGTCACCGTGAAGTGCTCATCCATGAAAACCTGGAAGGGCAAGGCCGTGCTGATCAGTGCCAGCACGGCGGCATCGCCATGGAACCGCCCGTCGAAATAGACTTGGGTCTTGGCGAACTTCATGCCGTCCCCGGCAGAGCCCCCGACCAGCGGCAGTTTGCCCAAGGCGTCCTGGCATACATGGGCAACCTCTTCCTCGCGTACGGACAAGCCGTCGATCATCAAGAACGCGAAGCTGTTCTCCGGACGCGCATGCGGCGCCGCGGCTTCGAGCCGTTGCAGTAAGGATTGCGACAAAGCATAGCCTTTGGCGGCGTCGAAATGCCGCAGATCGTTCAGATGACCGGTCACTGCTTGGAAACTGCCGGCCCGGAAGCTCGCACCGGCGAGGCTGTGGTCGAGGTAGCCGGCTGGGCCGATTTCACCGGCTGTGGTGCAGCCCACGACCTGGACGCCAGCAAACAAACGGCGCATTTCGGCTGCGATGGCGGCCAAATCGTAGTCGCTGGAGCAAAAAAAAAGGACCAGCGCCATGTCCGGCGCTTGGACCGCGGCATGGAATTCCCTGACGGCATCGTGAGGGTCGGCGGTACAGGATTGAGCAATACGGATGGCTTGGCTTCCCGGGAAAGCCGGCAAATTTTTCATGGAATGCTATGCGGTTCCTATACCTAGTGTTTTATCTTAGCCGGACCTGGCGGCATACATTACGTATTATGGCCTCTCAAACTTTTTGCAAGCCCCGCTGGCCTGGCCCGGCTCTGTGGCTTTGCCTTTGGCTCTTGAGCGGCTGCGGGCCGGAAGACCGGAGTCGCGCTGTGGAATTCTGGGCTTTCGGCGGAGAAGGCCAGATTGCGCGCGAGTTGGCTGTGGAATTCGAGCAGGAAAACCCCGGCGTCCGGGTTCGAGTGCAGCAGATTCCTTGGAGCGCGGCGCACGAGAAGCTGCTGACCGCCTATGCGGGCGACAATCTTCCGGACGTGTTCCAACTCGGCAACACCTGGATCGCCGAATTCACGGCGTTGCGGGCGCTGGAGGATATGACCGCCGGATTCGAGGCGTTTGGCCGGAGCGGAGATTTTTTCCCCGCGACCCTGGATGCAGCCGTGATCGACGGCAAGCTGCGCGCCGTGCCGTGGTATGTCGACACACGGCTGCTGTTCTACCGCCGCGATCTGCTGGCTCAGGTCGGATACCCGGAGCCGCCCCGCTCTTGGGACGGCTGGGTCGAAGCCCTGCGGCGCTTGCGCGAATCCGGCCGCGGCGCCGCCGCGTTTCTGCCGGTCAACGAATGGCAGGTGCCGGCGATCCTCGCTTTGCAGCGCGGTGCCGGTTTGCTCAAGGACGATGGCCGTTATGGCGATTTTCTCCATCCGGATTGCAAAGCGGCGTTCGAATTTTATCTGCGCTTGTTCCGGGAGAACCTGGCGCCGGCAGCAAGCGCGGGTCAGATCGCCAACTTCTATCTGGAGTTCGGCCGCGGCGCTTTCGCCGTCAGCGTCACCGGCCCCTGGAGTCCGGGCGAATTCAGGCGGCGGCTCCCAGGGCTTCCGCCCAGGGCTTGGGGCACGGCGCCGATGCCGTCGTTCGACGACAGCTATCCCGGCCTCTCCTTGGCAGGCGGCGCCAGCCTGGCGATCGCCGCGGGATCGCGGCGCAAGGACGCGGCCTGGAAGCTGGTCGAATTTCTCACCGCGCCGCAGCAGCAGCTTAGGCTGTACCGTCTGACCGGCGATCTGCCGCCGGGTAAAACAGCGTGGAACGATCCGGCGCTGACGGAAGACGGCAAGGCTCAGGCCTTCCGCCGGCAGATGGAGCGCTTGACGGCACCGCCGAAGATTCCGGAATGGGAGCGCATCGCCAGCCGCATTGCCGCCTGCGCGGAGAAGGCCGTGCGCGGCGAACAGACCGCCACGGCGGCGCTGGAAACCTTGAACCGCGAGGTGGACGAGATTCTGGAAAAGCGTCGCTGGCTGCTGGAGCACGGCCGATGAAACGGTGCAATCCCGCGTTCTGGTTCGTCGCTCCGGCACTGGCGCTGATCCTGGTATTTTTCGTCCTGCCGGTCGCGGCCGCGCTGGCCTTGAGCTTCACCGATTTCGATCTTTATGCCCTAGGCGACCCCGCCCGGCTGCGCTTCATCGGTTTCGGAAATTACCGCCGCTTACTCGCTGATGCGGAGTTCTGGACAGCTTTGAAAAACACCCTCTATTTCGTGATCGTGGGCGGCCCTTTGTCCGTGCTGGTATCGCTGGCCGCGGCCTTGCTGGTCAATCACCGTCTGACGCCGCTCAAAGGACTGTTCCGTTCGCTGCTGTTCCTGCCGGTGGTGACGACCCTGGTGGCCGTGGCGGTGGTCTGGCGTTACGTGTATCAGCCCCGCTACGGGATGCTGAATCATCTGCTGGAAGCCTTAGGCATTGACTCCATCGACTGGCTGGGCGATCCGGACTGGGCGATGCCAGCCATCATCCTCATGGCAGTGTGGAAGAATTTCGGTTTCAACATGATCGTGTTCGTGGCCGGTTTGCAGAGTATCCCGGAGTCGCTGTACGAGGCGGCAGCCATCGATGGCGCCGGTCCGCGCCAGCAACTCTTGTACATCACCTTGCCGTTGCTGGCCCCAACTTTCCTATTCGTCGGCGTTGTCACATTGATTGGCCATTTCCAGTTGTTCGCCGAGCCGTATGTCATGACCCAGGGCGGACCCGCCAATAGTACGCTTAGCATCGCTTTGCTCATGTACCAGCAAGGTTTCCGCTGGTGGAATCTCGGTTATGCCTCGGCCATCGCCTTCGTGCTGTTCAGCATCGTGCTGGCGGCCACGGTTTTGCAAGCGAGGCTGGAGAAATGAGGCGCTTGTTGATCTATGCCGTCCTGCTGCTGACTGTCGCCGCCACTTTGTTCCCGCTGGTCTGGACGGTTTCGGTCTCGCTGATGCCGGTGGCGGAGGCCTTGAGCGATTCGCCGAAACTGTGGCCGGACAGCGCGACGCTGGAACATTACCGGGATCTGTTCGACCGGCTGGAACTCGGGCGCTATGCGCTGAACAGCTTCTTACTGGCCGCCTCGATCACCGCCTTGTCCGTGCTGGTCAACGCCCTGGCCGGCTATGCCTTTGCCCGCTTGCCCTTCGCCGGCCGCGACGCGCTGTTCCGGCTGCTGCTCGCCGCCATGGTCATCCCCGGACAGGTGGCTATGCTGCCTCTGTTCCTGCTGCTGAAACAGTTCGGTCTGATCAATACATATGCCGGGGTGATTATTCCTGGGCTGGCCAGCATCTTCGGGATATTCCTGGTACGCCAATATGCGCAGTCCATTCCCCAGAGCCTACTCGATGCTGCTCGGCTGGACGGGGCGGGGGAGCTGCGCATCTTCTGGTCGCTGATCCTGCCGCTGTGCCGACCGATCCTCGTTACCCTCGCGGTTCTCACTTTCCTGGGCAGCTGGAACGATTTCCTATGGCCGCTGATCGTCCTCACCGACAGTCGCCGCTATACCCTGCCAGTGGCGCTGGCCAATCTCATGGGCGAACACGCGATGGATACCGAACTGATGATGGCCGGGGCGGTCCTCACCGTATCGCCGGCCATCGTGCTATTTCTGGCGGTGCAGCGTTATTACATCGGTGGGTTGATGCGGGGCAGCGTTAGGGGATGACAGGTTTAGCCCGTCCGTGATCGGTCAAGCAGGCCGTTTTCTCCTCGCCTCCTGCACATTATGAATCTGCCCGATCTTCTCCAGCACGGTGCTGAGCTGGCCGAGGTCGTGGACTTCCAGGGTGAGGTCCATGGCGACGGATTGGTCGGCGGGGTCGGTGTCGGTGTGGGTGCGCAGGATGTTGACGTGTTCGTGGGCGAGGACGTGGGTGATGTCTTTGAGCAGGCCTTTGCGGTCGAAGGCGTGGACTTCGATTTCCACCGGGAAGACCCGGGTTTCCGCGCCCCAGGCGACGTCGATCAGCCGGTTTCGCTTTGCCGGCGGCACTTGGATGATGTTCGGGCAATCCTGGCGATGGATGGTGACGCCTCGGCCGACGCCGATGTAGCCGATGATCGGATCGCCTGGAATCGGCAAGCAGCAGCGGGCCAGATGGGTGAGCAGGTTTCTGACGCCTTGCACGGTGACTTCGCCGGCGCCGCGGTCGGCCGGCGCGGCGGCTTTGCGCACCGGCAAGGGCGCCGGCGGCGGCTCGCCAGATACTTGCAGGGCGGAGGCGAGTTGGCCGGGGCCGATGTCGCCGCGGCCGATGGCGATCAGGACATCGTCGGGGCGCGGCAGGTGGAAATGGCGGGCGAGGTCGTCCAGGTCGATGTCCCGCATCTGCAGCTTGTGTTTCTCCTTTTCCAGGAGGGTCTTGCCGGTGCGCAGGTGTTTGTCGTGGTCCTGCTGCTTGAACCATTGGCGGATCTTGTTGCGGGCGTGGGCGGTACGGATATAGCCCAGCCGCGAGTCCAGCCAGCCAAGAGTGGGACCGCCCTGTTTGGCGGTGAGGATTTCGATCTTGTCGCCCGATTTGAGCGGATGGGTCAGCGGCACCATGAAGCCGTTGACCTTGGCGCCGCGGCAGCGGTGGCCGACTTCGGAATGGATGGCGTAGGCGAAATCGATCGGTGTGCTGCCTTTGACCAGGCGGATGACCTGGGCTCGCGGCGTCAGCACGAAGATCGCGTCGCCGAAGGGCTCTTCGCGGAAGTCTTCGAGCAGGGAGTCGTTGTCTTCCTCGTTCTCCAGCAGCCGGCGCAGCGATCCGATGCTGCGGTCGAAGGCGGCGTCCTGGCCGCCGCCTTCCTTGTAGCGCCAGTGCGCGGCCACACCGTATTCGGCGAATTCGTGCATCGCACCGGTGCGGATCTGGACCTCCACCGGCCGGTCGCCGGGGCCGACGACGACGGTGTGCAGGGACTGGTAGCCGTTGTCCTTGGGGTTGGCGATGTAGTCGTCGAACTCCTTGGGGATATGCGGCCACAGGCTGTGCACCGCGCCCAGCGCGGTATAGCAGGTCGGTACGCTGTCGACGAGCACCCGCACTGCCAG
>JAQTYA010000124.1 GCA_028688525.1 Methylococcus sp.
CTGTTGGAGCCAATTGGTTATATTCCGCCTGTCGAGGCCGAAGCCGCCTATTATCGTAGCGTTACCGAGTCCGCCATGGCCGCGTGACCCACAACAATTAGCCTCCGGAAAAGCCGGGGCGGTTCAGTAGAGGAGTTTGACCAAGCTCTGACTGATCGTTGTCATGCCCGCACCCGGGGTATTGAGATCAACGCCATGGTGTTCGAAGAAGGTTGGATCCTCGACGGCGAGGAGCAATTTCAGGCGATCAGAGGTCAGATTGCTCAAGGTGAGGTGCTTGCCGTATTGCTGCCAGGCTTGAGTTACGATCATAGGTGTATCGTCGCGAGCAATGCGGACTTCGTTAAAGTAATAACCGATCAAAGCAACGACAGCAAACGCAAGCAGAGCGCCTATAGCAAAGAGCGACCTCACAGAAACGAGATGACGAAATGAATGCGCTATGGATGGCATAAATGCGACGCCCAACGTTCGAGCTTACCGGGCGCCAACGGTGGGACGCCAGGCCCCGGCTGGCGAAAATGTATCGTGTACCGCCAGGCCGGGCCTGGTGGCCCGCCTTTGGTGCTCCGGTTGAGCGAGGGGTTAGGCCGCGCTGCGCTTCGCCCATTGAATGACATATTCATTCTCGTCGTCTACGCGGTCGCCGACTTGTACGAAGCCGGCCTTTTGGACTACTCGCGTCGAGGCGTGATTCGTCGGCAAGACTTCAGCCAGGACTTCAGTAGCGCCAGCTTCAAACGCCTTGTCAAGTAGTAGTATGAGAGCCGCGGTTGCTGCGCCCATCCCTTGCCGTGCTGGCGAGACACCGTAGCCGACTTCGACACGCCCATTAGTCGGGACGGCCTTGAACCCGCAACCACCGACGATTCGACCGTCTTCATTGTTGACGATGAGAAATGTCGTTGACCAAGGCGCAGGATGACCTGCTACAGCGAGATCAAGTGACCTGGACGCTACAAATGCAGGCGGCATTGAGTCAGGCTCGGATCGGTCTACCAGTTCTTCCGGAAGGCGCGACGCTGCAAGCGACTCGAGTTGCGTCCTTGAAAGCTGGAGCAGTGAGAAAGTCATTCTGCGCGGCCTAACGAGGGTGTAGAAAAACCCAGTTTTCGCACGCTAAGTCGGCCCAAACTTCAAATTTTTGAAGTGACGGGTTGAAGGCCGAAAGCGGGGATTCAGCATGGTTTTTCATGTTGGAAACCCGTTTAAGCCGACCTGAGTGGACTGAAATTTGGCTCGCGTTAAGAGCTGCTTGCTATTCACTGTTCGCATTTTTTATCGCCCCAGCCCGTGATGGGCAAGCTTCTCGATGTTGTGGAGGAGGCAATAGAGTTTCCATTGCCCGTCGACCTTGCGGCGGCCACGCAGAGTAAAGCGGTCGAGGCGTTTGTTGTGTCGCAAGTTGCCGAACACCGGTTCTACCGTCGCGAAACGGCGGGTGATCATAGCCCGGCCTTGGGGGCTGTCGATCTTGGCTTTCATCCGGTCAGTATGGCTTTCATGACCCACGCGCTTGCCTTGGATGAAGGCGACCTGCCGGGCCTTGGTCTTGTCAGGTGTGCGTAAACACCGGATGCGGAGAGGACAAGGCATGCAATCACGCTCGGCGCCACGGAACTTCATCGCCGCATAGCCGTTGAAGGTACAGTTTGAGCCATTCGAATAGAGCCGCTTGCCGGCCGGACAGGTGCAGTGCGAGCCGTCTTCGGCCAGTCGAAAGTCACCGGGGCAAAACCGTTGCGCCGTCGCGGGCTGCGGACGCTTGTCCCACAAGGGGTCTGGCTTGGCCTTGTGTGCCGCTTGATCCTGATAGCGCTCGTCGCGCTTGCGGTAGTCGTTGTCGGGGATATAGGCGTCAATAGCTTCGGCAGCCAGCGCTTTGAGCCCGCCTTCGGAGTGGTAGCCGGCATCGGCACTGAGCGCAGTTTGATCGGCCATCTGCGGCTTGAGGGCTTGCGCCACCGGAACAAGCAGCTCTTGTTCCGAGCCGGTACCGTGCGCTTGGGCTTCGAGGATGATCTGATGCTTCTCGTCGACCACAGCTACCCCGGTGTAGCCCTGAATGACGCCCTTGCCCGTGGCCATTTTGGCCGATTCGTTGTCGGTGAGATTGGATTGGCGCGCGCCACCTTTGGGCCACTTGCGGTCTTCCGGATGAGTCGCCAGCCAGTCTCTGAGTTGCTTCGCTTCCTTTTGCAGTCGCTCCAGCTTACGTGCTTCCCGTTCAGCCTGCCGCTCATCCGAGGGCGTCGTATCCGTCTCCCGGTGCCGATCCAACATCCGCTGGGCAACTTGTTCCATCTTGTCGGCTTGACGCTGGTAGTCCGCCCGCCTGCCGCTCTTCGCCTTGCTGGCATTGGACGGTAGCTTCACGCCATCCATCGCGAACATCTCCCGGCCAATCAACCCTTGCCGGTCACAAACCACCAAAACCTGGGCAAACAGCTTGGCTACCTCATGGCCCAATTCGGAAATGAATGCAGCCAGGGTGGTGAAATGCGGTTGGCTGTCTCCGGAAATCGCCATGAACAGGACATTCTGCCGATACGCCGCTGCGATCCGACGACTGCCGATTAGGCCGCGACTGTAGGCCAACAATATGATCTTGAGAAGCACGGCAGGATCATAGGCCGAGGCCCCTTGTTCGTCATTCTTGTACCGTCCGCGCAAGCTGCCGAGATCCAGCTCATGATCGACGAGGTAGCACATTGCCTGTTCGAAACTGCCAGGCACAATCTGTTGAGAGAAGTCGACAGGCAACAGCATGAGTCCTTTCTGAATGGGTTTGAACCGCGCCATACCAACGACCTCCTTCTGGGCTTTACCGCGTCCGATTATCCCATGGGCAATCCAACAGCTTCAGGTTTTCCTACAGCGTCAACGTTCAAATTCACCCGGCCACGGAAGCGGGCGAAACCCGTTGAAGTGGGTTGGGTGGAATGCCGTGTTAGGCATCGTTGTTCTGAAGCCAAGCGATGACATTGGCAGCATTTTCATTTGATGGAAAAACCGGATAGAACACTTTACGTATTGAACCGTTATTAATAATAAGGGTAATCCTTTTGATGAGGCGTAATGAATTGTATGTGAATGTTGGCAGCCTCAATGCGGTTGCCAACTCAAAATTGCTGTCGCTCAATAACTCAAAAGGCAAATGGAGGCGCTGAACAGCTTCTTTCTGGTCTTCCGTGGTTTGCGAGCTAACGCCATATACATTGGCCCCTAATTCGAGTAAGTCGGCGTGATGATCACGAAATGAACAAGACTGCGGTGTGCATCCCCTTGCGCCAGGGATCTCGTTCCAACCAATCATCGGAGGGGCGTCCGGTCTTCCGGTCATAGGGTAGAAGTAAACAACGGATATCCCACTTTTGAGACCGATATTTATCTTGGCGCCTGATGTGCTCGCAAGGGCGATGGCTGGCATATCCGTACCTTCCAAATGGGCGCATGCACCATCGTCTTCAGGGACCGGCAAATCATCAGGCAGGACGAGCAGATTCCGGGTGTTCATTTGTTTTCCTTGTGTTTAGCCTAAGGAACCTAGACCTGTACCCAATTTGTGTCACTTTCGGCTCCCACCGCCGGCTCGTTGCTCCAAATCTATATCTGCCAACGGTTCACGGCTATAAGGGAGCATCAACGCGACACAAGCGTGGTGGCCGCCGAAAGAACCGTGAGGCGGCGCTTCCATGCGCTGCCGCTCAGTGACATGTCGCGGTTAATCAATAAGTCTCCTTCACGATAATACGGCCGCCCCAGCCACCCGGATCGAGCAATACGCCGGTCGAGGTACCCGCAGGCGCCGCTTTTGCCCAGACGCTGACGGTGTGACTTCCGGGAGCCAACCCTTCGAATACTGAGAAAATGGAAAGGAAGTCGGTCGTATCCGAGGTCGTGATGGCTCCGACATTGCCTTGTGTAGGTGGGTTGCCGTCTATCCTAATCTGAAACTGCACACCGCTCGCTCCGCCGCCAAAAGTTCCGGAACGCGCCCGCGAATCCATGATGACTTCGATGCGACTACCTACGCTCTCTTTGTTGAACGTCCCGAATTCATCTATTTGCGAATAACTGGATGTTGCATTGAGCGAAGTGGTATTGAGCGAACCCGAAGTATGGTACCGGGAGCGGTACGGCCCTGTACCTACCTGAACTTGGCAGGCATCGCCCAAAGCGAGTATTCCCGGACCGCTGACTTGGAGAAAGACGGGGCCTGGCGGCGTCGTAAATGTCAGCGAAGTATGTATGAGGATCGCCTTAGCCGGTGCCGTACCGCCTTTGACCTTCTGCGCAGTCGGTTTTTCGTAAGAAATGGACGAATCCCCGGCTGCCTTTGCCTGCGTAAACACCAGATGAGTGCACGCATCGTCGTCGTATACGTTGAATGTGAGATTGTCTGTCGATCGCGTGGTGCCATTGAAAGAGGGGCGATCAATCAAATAATCGGCCGCAATTTCGGCATTCGCTACGGGTATGAACAATAGGCACGTTCCCAGTACCTTGAGCATTTCAAGAAAACTGTTCGTCGGTTTCATTGCGCTCTCCTTTGACTGCCTCCTGCTATAAGCAGGATATGGGATAAGAAAGCGGAGAAGTGAGGAGGTTGTTACGCAACAACCTAGCCAGATGCTCCGGCAGTTCGGCCCGTGTTGCCATCCGCCTGCGAGAGAAGCGCCCGGTAGAGGTGGGGTGACGCCTCTATTGCTGCGGCTTGTGTTCGCCATCCAGGCCGCTTATAGAAGTTAGGCCCAAGTCCTGGTTAAAGCAAGGAAACTAGCTTTGCTTGGAAGGCTTCAAGCCATGAACCCCAAGTCCACCGTCGCGCCCTGAATCGCCGGAAACGGCAGACTCCAATCCACGGCCGGATCGGGCACGAACCAGCGGCCCAGGGTGGCGGCGAACTGGTCGGTGGAAATGCCCGGTATCCAGGCGCCACGGCCATTGGCGTCGTCGTTGCCGCCGAGCGCGTAGGCGGGCATCGTGCCATACACGCCGCCCTTCACGGCATCGCCCAGCACAAAGTAGTGGCTGCCCCAGCCGTGGTCGCTGCCGTCTCCAGAGGGTTGCAAGGTACGGCCGAATTCCGACTGGGTGAACGCCGTGACCTTGTCGGCCGCGTTGCTGTTGACCAGCTCCTGGTAAAACGCGTCCATGGCATCGGCCAGCTGAGTGAACAGATCGTATTGTTGCCAGATCTGTCCGCTATGGGTGTCGAAGCCGCCCAGGGTGCAGAAAAACACTTGGCGGCCACTCCCGCCACCGAGCCGCGACTTGATGATCCGCGCCACCGTCTGCAGCTGCCCGCTCAGCCCGCCCGACCCGGTCTGGGGCCAATTGACGGTCAGCTGCACCGAACTCAAAGCCTGAACGTTCGCGGCCAGTTGGATACCGTCGCCGAAGATGCGGTTGGCGACCTGCCGTAGCGGGCTGCCGCCGTCCTGCTTCAATAAGCCGTTCTTGATACCGGCTAAGGCGGGACTGGCGTTGTTGTCCGGCCACCAGCCCACACCCGACAAGGCAAGGTTGCCGCCCGATGGGATGACGTTGTAGGCGGCGTTGCTGGCCCGTGGCAGGACGGCGTTGCCGGCGACAGACACCGCATCAAGGCTGGTGAGCAGGCTGGGATCGATCAGATCCAGCAACCGGCCGCCCCAGCCGTTGCCGTCGGACTTCGAGCCGGTCTGGGCATCGATCATCTGGTCCGAGTGCGAATACAGGTTGCTCGGTTTCCTTTTGAGCGGATCGTTGAAGTCCGCCCGTCCCGCCGGCAACGGCTCCGCGAGGTTCCCCATGTTCAGCACCACGGCCAGCCGGCCCTGGTCGTAGCGATCGCACAGCTTTTGCAAAGCGCCGTGCAGGACATAAGGCGCCTGCAGCGGGGTGTTGAGGCCGAGCTTCGAACTAATGCCGTTGTATTGGCCGCCTGCCTGCAAAGCCAGCGTAGCGCCGCGCGCGTACCGGTAAGTTCCGGGGGTCTGGAAATCGCCGTAGGCGGGGTTGTCCAGCGCGGGAATCACGGTGTTGTGGCCATCGTTGCCGCCGGCGAGATAAACACACACCAGCGCCTTATAATCGCTCGGCGCCCAGCCCGTGGCCGAGGCCGGACGGCCGTTAGCGAGCAGATTGAGGGCGGCCAGGCTGCCGGTGAATTTGAGGAAATTGCGGCGGGATACGCCGTGGTCGTGAATCGTCATCGTCCGGCTCCAGATTAACGGTGAACGGCATATTCGCTGGACAGCACCGCCAGATAGAGGACCGTCCGAGCGCGCTGGGTCAGGTCGCAATAGGGCAGCGCCGTGTCGTACAGGGTCTGCCGCAACTCCGGCGACATCCGGCCCTGGAACAGGGTGGTGTTGATGAGATCGGCAAGCTTGCTGGGATCCGAAGCCGCTGTAACATAAGGCGTCAGGTCGAACGCGTAGGCCGTTTTGGCCGAACCGGAGATCAACTCCCAGAACAGGTTGGCCCGCAGAATCGCTTGGCTCGGGGAATAGATCTGGTATTCCGGGCCAGACAGCCCGGAGCTGTCTGGCAGCCGGTTGAGCGGCGAGTAGTAGCTAAACACGCTGGGTGGCGCCAGCACCGCTTGCCCATTCAGCAACAGCTCCCATTGGAACAAGCCCGGATCGAGCAGATTCGCGCCGACCGCGCGGGTGAAACTCAGCATGTGCAGCACCGGATCCTTCAAATGGCCCTGATTGGCCGACGGCACATCCTGGCGGGCATCGGCATCGGTCAGGATCGCCCGCACCACGGCCTTCAGGTCGCCGCCGGTGGTAGCGAACACATCGGCCACCCGCTGAACGTAGGCGGCGCTGGGATTGCTGCTCACCAGGCTGCGGATCAAGCGGGTCGCCACGAACGGCGCAACGTTGGGATGGTGGAAGATGCCGTCGATCGCCAGATCCAGCTCAGCGGCTGTGGACTGGCCGGCGGGCAGGCCGAAGGCGCCGGGTGTATTCGCGAACAGCGTCTTGGCGCCCATGGCATGGCTGGCGTCCCGCGTCTCCATATCGCCCACGAAATACTCGGGGTTCTTGGCCCGCGGGGTGGCGCCGGGCTGGGTCGGATAGGCCCAGCCGGTGAGGGCCAAAGCCAGTTGCTGGATCGTAGTCTGATCGTAGCTGCTCAACGGCTTGCCGTAGGCGTCGGTCTTGGCGCTGCCGTCCTGATTGAGCTGCACCAGCCCGACGCTGAACAGCTGCAGCAGTTCGCGCGCGTAGTTCTCGTTGGCGCCGCTGGGATTGCCCGGCGAGGGCTTCTCGCTATTGGCCAGATCCAGGAACTTGCCCATGGTCGGCGATACCGTGACCTGCCGCATCAGGCTCTTGTAATTGCCGAAAGCGTTATGCACCAGCAAGTTAACCCAGGGGATCAGCTCGTCGCCGTAGGAATTCTTGTTGGAAGACACCACGAAAATCTGCGACAAGGCGAACGCTATCCGCTGCCGCAGCTGATCCGGCGCCGCGGCCATATTGCCGAACCACAGCGCCACCACCTGGGAGGCATTGAGGCCGTTCGGGATCAGCGACTCGGGTGTCAGCGCCGGGTCGAGCTGTTTGTCCAGCCAGGCATCGATGCCCAGCTGCTTCACCTCGCTCATCGCGGCAGGAGTCGGGCCGAAAGCGGCCTGTTCCAGGAACCGCGCCGCCTTGACGTCCTGCGGATCGGCGGCGGTACCCGCTACATAGGACGCAGTCGGACAGCTCGGGTTGGACGCCGTGCTGCACTGGCCGAAGCAGAACTTGTAGGCCGCAGAGCTGACGTTGCCGGGATTGACCAGCACCAAACTCGCGGCGCCTTGGTCCGCGGCAGCCGCGCTGCCGGTGACGGTTACCGTGCCATCGGGATTAATGGCCGCCGGCGCCGGCTTGTTGTTGATCAGCGCCTGTAGCGGCAGGTACAAGCGGGTGGCTTTGACCGTCAGGCTGTAATCGCCCAGCGGCACGGGATTGGGCGCGATGCTGGAGATCAGCGGGCGCGGCAGCCGCACCGTGACCAGCGCGCTCCCGGAAACCGCGGGATCTGCCTGGGCGGTTGCGGTGACCACCACGGTGTTCAGCGCCGGAATCGCCGCCGGCGCGGTATAGACGCCGCCAGCGCTGATCGTACCGGGACTGACGTTGCTGCCCGGCGCGCCGCTGACCGACCAGGTCACCGCATTGTTCGCCAGACCGATGACGGCCGCGGTGAACGTCCGGCTGCCGCCGATGGGCACCGAGTCTGTGGCTGGAGAGATCGCGACGGCCGCCGACCAAGCATCTACCTGGACGCAGAAGGCCGCAGCGGCCCAGGCCAAGCGCACTACCAATGGAATGACGAATCGCATCTGCTCAGCCTCCTGATTGTAGGATGCGTACGGCTCAGCCGACGCCATCCGATTTTTGCCATGCCGCTTTGTACACCCGAAATCCTGAGCGATAACGCAAGCCTCAAAGAACAATCCCTCAATACGGCGCACCTAAGGCATGCCCGCCCGGCACTCTCAAGCCAGTGTCGTATTTCCGTGCTCCGAAACCGATGGCATCGCCATCAACAGCCGAAGGCGACCGCCCCAAGCCAAATCACAAAAAATTTCACCTAGGATTTGCCGTTCCTCACGAACTTGGCTTTGACGGTCTTGGCGCGGTTCAGCGTGACGGTGCAGGGTTTGCGGCCGCTGCAGCCGGCGCCGATCCAGCGCTTGAACTTGTAGCCTTCCGCCGGAACCGCCGTCAGCGTGACCACGCTGCCCAAGTCGTAGCTGGCACTGCACACCGGACCGCAGTCGATCCCCCCCTCCGAGCTGTTCACAACACCTGCACCCACCGTCACCACATTCAAGGCCGCCTGGTTAGCCGCAGGCGCCGGGGTCGGTGTGGGGTTAGGGGCCGTAGTCGGTACCGGCGTGGGTGCCGCGGTCGGAGCAGGACTTGCGCTCGGCGCCGGTGTTGTGGTCGGTACCGGCGTCGGCGCGGGAGTAACGCCCGGGGCAGGCGACGGCGTGGCCCCGGAATCCGGCCGGAAGCTGGCGACGACTCTCGGCTTGGGGCCGGTCAGAGTCATCCTGCACACCAGGTCTTTCTGGATGGCGTCGCAGTCCAGCCAGCCGACAAACTCGTAGCCGGGTTTCGGCACCGCCGTGAGGTAGACCGCGCTGCCCGCCGGGAAGGTCTGACTGCAGACGGTACCGCAGTCGATCCCGACCGGCTGGCTAGTCACGCTGCCGGAAGCACCTACGACTTCGATTTGCAGCGCATAATTGGCAGTGGGCGTGGCGATGGGGAACGGCTCTGCAGTGGGACTCGGCGTAGCCGTGGGATTCGGCGTCGGCGTCGGTGCAACGGCAAAGGTCGCACTCACCGTCTGGTCTGCGCTCATCACCACGGTACAAGTCGGCGCGCTGCCGCTGCAGACGCCGCCCCAACCGGTAAACGTGTAGCCCGCCACCGGCGCCGCCGTCAGTGTCACCGTGCTGCCCGTATCGAAATCGGCCGTACAGGTCTTGGCTCCGGCACAGTTAATTCCAGCCGGGATGCTGGTCACCGTGCCGCCCGCCGCGACCGTAACGTCCAGCGGGTTTTGCAGGCTGTAAACGTAGGCCGCACCGGCGCTCGTGTTGATGCCCGACGCCCCCGCCACCACAGTGGCACCGGCAATCCCGACCGACTCGCCGAAACGG
>JAQTYA010000125.1 GCA_028688525.1 Methylococcus sp.
AAAGACGCAGACCATCAAGGTCAGTTTGAACGGCGTCAGGAAGGGCGAGGCCACGTCGATGGCCACCATTTGCGATCCTTCCAGCATGTGCTTGAGCAGCGGCCCGGCTAGGAAGGAGTAGATTTCGTTGGAATAGAACGCGAGCCCGAGGAAAAGGACGAGTACCACCGCTAGGGCGCGCAGGATCCGGGTTCGTAACTCGACGAGATGCGAGATGAAGGGTTGTTCGATATCGCCGTAGGGGTCGTGTGGATTGTGGTCAGACATCGGCTTTCTTGGCGGGCTCCGGCACTTGCGGCGGATTTTGGGCGGGCTCGCTGTCCTTTATCGCTAAAGCGGATTCCGAAATTCTGGCGGATTTCAGTTCCTGCATGGATTGCTTTAGCTCTTGCAGTTCCATCTCCTGTTCGATTTCCGCTCTGACCGATGCCAAGGTACGTCTCGCCTTGCGAATCCAGTATGCTGTTTCGCGCGCTACTTTGGGTAGTCGCTCCGGACCGAAAGCCAGCAAGGCAATCAGCCCAACCAGCAGCATTTCGGTGAAGCCGATGTCGAACATGGCGCGCTAAGCCTGGTCTTTTTCTTTCTTGTCTACCACTTCGCCTTCGATGGTGCGTGGCGCGCCCTCCGAGGGCTTATCCTCGCTGTCGCTCATGGCCGAGCGGAAACTCTTGATCGCGCCGCCCAGGTCGCCGCCGATATTGCGGAGCCGCTTGGTGCCGAACACGATGAGGACGATCAGAAACAGCAGTAGCAATTCCCAAACACCTATGCCCATGGCTCTATTCCCCGGTCTGATGAATGAATGGAGGGGCGCCCGGACCACGATGTCCGGAGCGCACCGGGCTAGCGCGATTATTTCACGAGCGCTAGCGGCTTGCCTTCCGAGGCGAACTTGCAATAAGTGCCGAGGAAATATTCGCAGTCCTTGGATTGCTCGAGGACCGCGGCATCGCCCTTCAAGTGAATCTTCAGTTCGCAATACCGCGCTTCGCTTTCCACTTGTTTCTTCAGTACTAGTTCGTTTTCGGCGATCTTCTCTGCGTTGCCTGCGACCTCGTGCGAGCAGGGCCGCTTGCCTTCGTCGACGCCGCCGGCCGGTTCAAAGTCGACATCCACCTCGACGTTGATGTCGTCGCCGACCTTGTTGATCTTCATGTGCTGGACATGGCCGCCGTCCTGACGTACGTAGTGCTGAGCCACGGCGAACACGTTGGCGGAAAATAAAAGTCCCAAAATCACAGCGGATATTCGTTTCATGACTCTTCCTCGATCCTTATCTCTAATAGTTATGGAAATCAGTCTCTGAGCAACTCGTTGATGCCGACTTTGCCGCGGGTTTTCTCATCTACTTGCTTGATGATTACCGCGCAATACAAGCTGTGGCTGCCGTCTTTTGCCGGCAGGTTGCCGGAGACGACCACCGAGCCCGCAGGGATGCGGCCGTAGCTGATCTCGCCGGTCATCCGATTGTATATCTTGGTGCTCTGGCCGATGTATACGCCCATCGAAATCACCGAGCCTTCCTCGACGACGACGCCTTCCACCACTTCGGAGCGCGCGCCGATGAAGCAGTTGTCTTCGATGATAGTGGGACCGGCCTGCAGCGGCTCCAGCACGCCGCCGATACCGACACCGCCGGAGAGGTGGACGTTCTTGCCGATCTGGGCACAGGAGCCCACGGTGGCCCAGGTGTCAACCATGGTGCCGGAATCCACATAGGCTCCGATGTTGACGAAGGACGGCATCAGGATCACGCCCGGGGCGATGTAAGCGCCGCGGCGTGCCGCTGCGGGCGGTACCACGCGCACCCCGGCAGTGCGGAAGTCTTCCGGGCTGAAACTGCCGAATTTGGGCTCGACCTTGTCGAAATAGCGGGTCTCGCCGCCGTCCATCACACGATTGTCGTTGATGCGGAAGGAGAGCAGCACCGCTTTCTTCAGCCACTGATTGACGACCCAGCCGCCGTCCTTCTTTTCGGCCACGCGGGCCGCGCCGGTGTCCAGCAGGTGCAGCGCTTCCTCGACGGCCGTGCGCAGTTCGGTGCCGGCCGTGCCCGGAGCAATCTGGGCGCGATTTTCGAAAGCTTCGTTGATGATATTTTCCAAAGACATGGTTGTGCTGATCACAAAGTGAGAACGAATCGTTTGATACGGTGCGCCGCTTCGACGCATTCTTCCAGCGAAGCGACCAAGGCGATGCGGATATAGCCTGCGCCTGGATCGGTGCCGCCGTTTTCCCGGGAAAGGAAGCGCCCCGGCAAGACCGTGACATTCTGTGCTTCGAACAAGCCGGCGGCAAATGCGGTGTCTTCGACCGGCGTCCGGAGCCAGAGATAAAAGCCCGCGGACGGCAGCCTCAGGCCAGCCATGCCGCCGAGCGCCGCGGCTACAGCCTCGAACTTCTGCCGGTAGAGCGACCGGTTGTCGCGTACGTGATTTTCGTCGCTCCAGGCGCGCGTGCTGGCCTGTTGTACCGGCAGCGACATGGCGCAGCCGTGATAGGTACGGTATAGGAGGAAGCGGCCGAGGATTTCCGCGTCGCCGGCGACGAAACCCGAACGCAGTCCCGGCGCATTGGAGCGCTTGGATAGAGAGTGGAACACCACGCAGCGCCGGAATGCAATATTGCCCATGGCAGCAGCGGTCTGCAGCAAACCGGGCGGCGGATTATGCTCGTCGGCATACAGTTCCGAATAACATTCGTCGGACGCCACAACGAAATTGTATTTTTCGGCGAGTTCCAAGAGTTGCTTTTGCTGCTTTGCTTCCATGACCGCACCGGTCGGGTTGCCGGGCGAACATAGGTATAGGAGCTGGCAGCGCCGCCATACCGATTCCGGTACAGCGTCGAAGTCGGGCAGGAAGCCGGATTCCTCGGTGGTGTTCAGAAAGTAGGGCTCGGCGCCCGCCAGGATCGCGGCTCCTTCGTAGATCTGATAGAACGGGTTCGGCATCAGCACCAGAGGGCGCTCCGCCGGGTCGATCACCGCTTGGGCGAAGGCGAACAACGCCTCCCGAGTACCGTTGACAGGCAGTACCTGCCGCTCCGGGTCGACTGCGCCAGCACTCAAGGAGAACCGCTGCTCCAGCCATTGGGCTATCGTCCGGCGCAGTTCGGGGCCGCCTTTAGTCGTCGGATAGGCGGACAGTCCGTGCAGATGCTGCAGCAGAGCTTCGGCGACGAAGTGTGGGGTTGGGTGCTGGGGCTCGCCGATGGACAGCGCAATGTGCGGCAGATCTGTTGGTGGCACCAAGCCCCGTTTGAGTTCCGCCAGCTTCTCGAAAGGATAGGGATGCAGGCTGGCAAGCTTGGGATTCATGTCGGGAACTGTAGCGGGCGCCGCACTGGTGCCCTCGTCGTTGCAAGAGGTGCGCAAGTATAAGTCATGGCGTGGCCTTGTCCAACGACGGAGCGCTCCCGTCGCCGGGGAGCCCATCGGCTTCGTCGGTCATTTGACGGCTTTATCCGCTTCCGTAGCGTTTTGGCTAGAGGCGTAGGGAGGCGGTGCCGATTTGCCGGCAGACGCCATGCCGGCCGGTCGGGAGCGCTTCAGATGGGTTCGAATTCCGGCGGCGATGGCTTTGGCGATCTGATCCTGGTAATCCGGATTGCGCAGTTTCTGCTCTTCTTCGGGATTTGAAATGAAAGCGGTTTCGACCAGGAGCGAAGGCACGTCCGGTGATTTCAGCACGACGAAGCCGGCTTTTTGGATGCCCGGCTGATGCAGCGTATGGGTTTTCTGCAAGGCTTGCAGAACGCTGGCGGCAGCCCGGTCGCTGGCTTCCAGGGTAGCGTCTTGGGCTAGCTCCAGCAGAACGGAGGCCAGCACTTCGTCCTTGTCGTGCAGCGCGACCCCGCCGATTTGGTCGACTGCATTTTCTCGGTCCGCCAGCCGCCGCGCCGCTTCGCTGGTGGCTCCGTGCTGCGACAAGGTGAACACCGATGCGCCTTTGGCATGGGCATCAAGATAGGCGTCGGCATGGAGCGAAACGAACAAATCGGCGTGCTCTTGGCGGGCGCGTTCCATGCGCTGGCGCAGTTCAATGAATTCGTCGCTTTGACGGATCAGCACGGGGCGGATACCGGGTTCTGTTTTTAGCAGAAACTCCAGCTTTCGGGCGATCGCCAAGACGATATCTTTCTCCAGCGTACCTTCGGCACCCACGGCGCCCGTGTCTTTGCCCCCGTGGCCTGCGTCGATGGCGACCACTAAATTTTTACGTCCGCCTTTGGCCTTGGGAAGGGGGAAAGGGGTAGGTTGGACGGCCGCCGCGATGCCTGCAGTCACGTCCACGATCAGGCGGGGGCCGCCGTCTTCGGCTGTGCCCAGCGACGTCCGGAATTGCGCGTTAGTCCGCAGGTCGACGATCAGTTCGAGCGGCTGCTGGTCCTGACTGTGGGTATGCAAGGCGGCGACATGGGGATTTCCAGCCGGATTCGGCAGTCCGGGCAAAGCATCGACGCCTTGCATGGCGACGATCAGCCGGTCGGAACGGGTGGAGGGGCGTACGGCGAAGGCGGTGCCTTTCGGGCCTTTAAGCAGCAGCCGAGTCACCTTGGCTGTGGAACTCAAGCTAAGCGACGCTCTCGCTCCGGAGCTAGCTGCGCCACCCAGGAGGAGCAAGACGAGCACAGCGAAGGTCAAGGCGACGATGGGCGAGTATCGCGTCATGGGTAGAGTCCGATCGGAATTTCTAACAATACTCTAGCCCGTTCGGGCTCTGCAAGCAGCATTTACGCCAGGGATAAACTGGTTCCGGTAGATGCCTTCGACCGTATCGAGGCGCCGGCGGTTTGCGTCCGCAATTTGTGGGTCAAATAACCCATTGGGTTGAAATAAACCTTTTTATCTGGTTTACTCGCACGATTTTCGGCAACCTCAACTCCAGGTTCGGCGCAGATAATTCAGGGGGCATGGATATAATGGGGCCACAGCATCTTGGATGCCGCTTGCTTACGCTAGACGAAGGAGTTTTGAACGATGAGGTTTGCCTTGGCATGTGTGATGCGCTTGGTGCTGCTCTTCCTAGCCGCTGCTACGCTCTGGGCCTGCCATAGCGAACCCGAACAAAAGGCTGTAGCCGAGGCAGCGAGCCGAGGAGGAAGGGGGGATAATCCGGATCCCGCCCTCGTCACCGCCTCTCCGGAGCTCTTGAAACGTTTGAGAGTCGTAGCCTTATCCGAAGGCGAGTTGCGCGAGCCGCTGCGGGTGCCGGGCCGGGTCAGCATCGAGGAGTTCAACCGCCTGGCGCGGATCGGCGCGACGGTGACGGGGCGCATCACCCATATCGATGCTTCGGTGGGGCTGCGGGTGAAGCGCGGACAGAAGCTTGCAGTCCTTAACAGCACGGAATTTTCCGATACCCAGCGTGGCTTTCTCAAGGCGCTGGCACAGAAACAGCTTAATGCGGTGATTGTCGACCGGGCCCGGAAACTCTACAAGTCCGGCGTGATCAGCGAGCTGGAACTGCAGCGCCGCGCCAGCGAGTTGTCCCAGGCCGAAACTGAATATAACGCGATGGCCGACCAATTGCAGGTGCTCGGCATGTCGGACGAATCCATCGCCTTGCTGGAAAAAACCCGCTCGATCCAACCGTTGGTGCCGGTCGCCTCTTCCATCGACGGCATCGTGATGGAGCGCCACGTCAGCCAGGGCCTGGTGGTGCAGCCCGCGGACGTACTGTTCGTGGTCGCCGACCTGTCTCAGCTTTGGATCGTGGCCGAGATTCCCGAGCAGCAGGCGGAATGGGCGCGTACCGGGCAGGAAGTCGAGGCGGAGATTCCGGCACTATCCGATCGGCGGGTGAAAGGGCATTTGGTCTACATCGCGCCGACAGTCGATCCCGAGACGCGCACCGTCACCGTCCGTATGGAGGTGGCCAACCCGGACGGTTCGATCAAGCCGGAGATGCTGGCATCCATGCTGATCTCCGGCAGAGTGAGCAAACTGCCGATGCTGCCGGCCGAGGCGGTGATCCGGGACGGCGATCAGGATGCCGTGTTCGTGCCGGCCGGCGCCGACCGGTTTCGTCTGACGCCCGTCAAGCTGGGCAAGGAAATCGGCGGTCAGCGGCCCGTACTTTCGGGCCTTGCCGCCGGCGAACAGGTAGTCACCGAGGGTTCGTTCCATCTCAACAACGAGCGGCTCCGCAAGGAACTGGAGCAATAATCCGTGATCGAAGCCCTGCTGCGGGTCGCGCTCAAGCAGCGGCTCATCGTGGTGGTCGTCACCCTGGCTTTGCTGGGCTTCGGTATCGATGCCATGCGCAAGCTTTCGGTTGACGCTTTTCCTGACGTCACCAATGTCCAGGTGCAGATCGCCACCGAGGCGTCCGGCCGTTCGCCGGAGGAGGTCGAGCGCTTCATCACTGTGCCGATCGAGGTCGCCATGACTGGATTGCCGGGTCTCACCGAGCTGCGCTCGCTGAACAAGAACGGCTTGTCCATTGTGACCCTGGTATTCACCGATGCCACCGACGTCTATTTTGCCCGCCAACTGGTGATGGAGCGGCTGATCGAGGTGTCCTCACGCATGCCGGAGGGCGTCACGCCGGTGCTGGGGCCGGTGTCGACGGCGCTGGGGGAGGTTTACCAATATACGCTGGAGCGCCCCGACGACGGCCAGCGGGCGTTGAGCTACGGCGAGCTGGTGGAGCGGCGCACGATTCAGGACTGGGTGGTGCGTCCGCTGCTGCGGGGCATTCCGGGCGTCGCCGAAATCAACTCGCAGGGCGGTTTCGTCAAACAATACCAGGTGCTGGCCCATCCCGACCGGCTGCGGCACTACCAGATCAGTCTGCAGGAAGTCTACGAATCTCTGGCGCGCAACAACGCCAATAGCGGCGGTGGTGTCTTGCCGCATTTCGCTCAGCAGTACTTGATCAGGGGCGTTGCCCTGATTTCCAATCTGGACGATATCCGCAATATTGTGCTCAAGGAAATCAGTGGCGTGCCGGTGCATCTGGGCGACGTCGCCAAAGTGGAATTCGGCCACGAGGTGCGCTTCGGCGCCATCGTCAAGAACGGTTACACCGAGTCGGTTGCCGGCGTGGTGATGATGGTGCGCGGCGGCAACGCCAAGGATATCGTCGGGCGCATTAAGGCGAGGGTGGCCGAGATCAACGACAAGGACATGCTGCCGGACGGACTCAAGATCGTGCCGTTCTACGACAGGACCGACTTGGTCGATGCCGCACTGAACACGGTCACCAAGAGTCTGGCCGAAGGCATCGTGCTGGTGATCGTGGTGCTGTTCGTCTTCATGGGCGAAATCCGCTCCAGCCTGATCGTGGTGTCTACCCTGATTCTCACGCCTTTGCTGACGTTCTTGGTCATGAACCACTACGGGATCTCGGCCAATCTGATGACGCTAGGCGGGCTTGCCATCGCCATCGGCATGGTGGTCGACGGTTCGGTAGTCGTGGTCGAGAACGCCGTGAGCCAGCTGAGCGAGCGCCGAGACAGCGGGGAGAGCCAGATCCGTATCGTGTTCGAATCGACCTTGGAAGTGGGCGTTCCGGTGATTTTCGGGGTTGGCATCATCGTGCTGGTGTTTCTGCCCCTGCTGATGCTGCAGGGAATGGAAGGCAAGCTCTTTGCGCCGCTGGCCCTGACCATTGCCATTGCCCAGGCGATTTCGCTGGTGCTGGGCATGGTGCTGGCGCCGGTGTTGTCGTCCTACATCCTCAAGCCGCAGGAGCACGCCGAGACCCGAATCATTACCTGGATCAAACGTCCTTACACGAAAATATTGCACTGGCTGATGCCGAGCGGCGCCCTGGTGAGCGGGATCATGGTGGTGCTGCTGGTTCTGGCTTTGGGGATGTTCCCCTTCCTCGGCACTTCGTTCATCCCGACGCTCAACGAAGGGACGATCACGCCTGGTGTCACCCGCGTGCCCAGCATCGCCTTCGACGAGTCTCTGCGCATGGAGATGGAGGCCATGAAGCTGGTCATGGAAGTGCCTGGCGTCAAGATGGCGGTGTCCAAACTGGGCCGGGGCGAGAGCCCGGCCGATCCCGGCGGCCCGAATGAAGCCGATCCGGTGGTCACCCTGTTGTCGAAGAGCGAGATGCCAGAGGGCTGGAACAAGGCGCGCATCGAAGACGAAATCCGCCGTAAGCTCGACGTGTTGCCGGGCATTCAGTTGGTGATGAGCCAGCCTATCGCCGACCGGCTCGATGAAATGGTTTCCGGCGTGCGTTCCCAGGTTGCCATCAAGCTGTTCGGCGATGACTTGGCGGTGCTGAAGGAAAAAGGCGACGAGATCGCCAAAATATTGAAAGAAATCCAGGGCACCAAGGATCTGCGGGTCGAGCGCGTGACCGGCCAGCAATACCTCACCATCGATGTGGACCGGAGCGCGATTGCCCGCCATGGGATCAATGCCTCGGATGTCCACGACATCATCGAGACTGCAGTGGGCGGCAAGAAAGCGACCGAAATTTACGAGGGGCAGCGTCGCTTCGATGCCGTGGTGCGCTATCCGGAGAGCTTCCGCAACAGCGTCGAGCACATCCACACCATTGCCTTACTGTCGCCCAACGGTGCCGTCGTACCGATGGAGGACGTGGCCCATATCCGGCTGCTGGACGGTCCGGCCCAAATCAGCCGGGAGACTGGACGCCGCCGCATTGTGATCGGCGCTAACTTGGAAAACCGCGACGTCGGCGGTTATGTGGCGGAAGCCCAGGAGAAGATCGCAGACTCGGTGAAGCTGCCGGACGGGTATTATCTCGACTGGGGCGGACAGTTCGAAAACATGCAGCGGGCGATGGCCCGGCTTGGTGTCACCGTGCCGATCACCGTCGCCATGATTTTCTTCCTGCTGTTCGTGCTGTTTAATTCCTTGCGCTATGCCGCACTGATTCTGCTGGAGCTGCCATTTTCCTGCATCGGCGGTATTTTCGGCCTGTTCGCCACCGGCGAGTATCTGTCGGTGCCGGCTTCGGTAGGCTTCATCGCCTTGTTCGGCGTTGCAGTTCTGAATGGCGTGGTGCTGGTTTCCTGCATCATCGATCTGCGCAAGCACGGCTACAGCCAGTACGAGGCGTGTGTGCAAGCCTGCATGCAGCGCTTGCGGCCGGTGCTGATGACCGCCTCGGCCGCCTTGCTGGGTCTAATCCCCATGCTGTTCGGCACTGGGCCGGGTTCGGAAATCCAGAGGCCCCTGGCGATTGTGGTGATCAGCGGACTGGTGTTTTCCACCGGGCTGACACTGCTGGTCTTGCCGACCGTTTACCGCTGGTTCGAGGAAAAGCGGGTCGAAGCCTGAGCGCGAACCATAAAATCAAGAAACTTCAGGTGCCGATGTGAAAGAAATCAAAGCCGTCATCCAACCCTATCGTTTGAGAGCCCTGCGCAATGCCTTCCGCCGCATGGCCGGATTCCCCGGGATGAGTGTGTGGCGGGTTGAGGGCTGCAGTTCGCACGAAGGTGAGGAGGTGCACGACAGCCTGCGCTGCGAACTGACAGACTTTTCGCACAAAGTCCGGATCGAAATCGTTGCGGAAGAAAATCAAGTCGAGGAGATTGTCCAAACCATCTACGAAAATACCCATTCCGGGCGTTTGGGTGACGGACTGGTCTGGGTGACGCCGGTCGAGCACATCAGGCGGCTGAGCGAGTGACCGGGCA
>JAQTYA010000126.1 GCA_028688525.1 Methylococcus sp.
CGGCGCTGGGCATCGAAGCGGCACTGGAAGAAATCGCGCGGCACCGGGACACGCTCTACGATGCCGCGGCGGTCGATGCTTGCCTGAAGCTTTTCCGGGAAAGAGCTTATCGCCTGCCGGCTTGAACCGGCGCAGCCCATAACCGGCAAGCCCGCTCGAGCAGAAGTGTTCGACGGCTTACGGCTTTCCCCAATTCAAACCGCTGGCTTTTCTCCGAGCCGATGGACACGCAGCGATAGGGATGCGAGCGAGTGCGACAAACCCTGGGGCAGCCCAGAGCGCCAGGTCGTCCGCCGTGGCACGTTCTGAGTGCAAACGACAAGGCCAGCCGGGTGACCTCGTCGTAGCGTGCCTGCCCGATCATGGTTCACCCTCAGAATTGGGGGACGATGCCGTGTTCCACGTAGATCGCATCCTTGGCCTGGCGAAAGTCTTCCATGGTGAACTCGTAGCCCAGCTGCTTCAGCCGGCGCCAGTTCTCCGACTCGTCGACGCAGTCGTTGACCTCGCGGCGGAAGGCTTCGTCGCTGCGCATTCTCTTGATATAGGCGATGGCGGATTCCACGGACATGGGCTTGCTTCTCCGGTAGCGTTGATGATTGGACGATCAGCGGGTGCCCAGCAAGCGGGCACGGATACGGCTTCCGGCGAAGTTGACGCCCGTCACCAGCCCGAAGAGCACGATGATTAGAGCCAGCGCTTCGCGGTACTCGAACAAATGGAAAGCGGTGGCGATTGCGAGGCCGAGGCCGCCGGCACCGACTAGCCCTAAGGTCATGGCGGCACGCAGGTTATGATCCCAGCGATAGAGCACGGCATCGACCAGCCGCGGCATGACTTGCGGCCAGACGCTGAAGCGCAAAATGCCCAATGCCGACACGCCGTGGCTACTCAGGGCAGCGCCCGGCGCCGGGTCGACGTGTTCCAGGATTTCCGCGAAGAGCTTCCCAATGACACCCGCGGAGTGGCAGGCCAGAGCAAATATTCCTGGCAGCGGACCGAAACCCACCGCCGCCACGAACAGGATTCCCCACACCAGTCCGGGGATGGAGCGCAGGGTGTTGAGCAGCATCAGCACCGCTCCCCGCATCCATCTCGGGCCAACGCCACATGCCGCCAGAGCCCCCAGAGGCAGCGCGATCAGGCTTCCCAGCAGGGTGCCGACCACACTCATGGCCAGGGTATCCAGAATCGGGCCCGCCCAGCTGCGCCAGCGGCCGAAGTCCGGAGGAAAGGCGTCGCCTAAGAGGGTTGCGAGCGTGGCCCAGGCGTCGACATAGCGGTTGGCTTCCAACGCCCCGGCGTAGCCGAAAGCAAGCGCGGCTACGAACATGGCGAGGGACAACCCCAAGGCCTGCTGGAAGCCGCGCCTGCGGGCGTGGGCGAACACCACCGCCATTTCGGAGGCAGGGAAGGCGCTCATGGAACGATCCCCAGGGCTTCCGGGTGATCCCGGGCGATGGTTTCCATCCAGTTGCGCACCCGGTCTACGTCGGCATCCACCGCCGGAATGAAGGCCTCCGCCCGGAAGACCTTGAGCGCGTCGGGATCGCTCATCTGCACGAAGGCCTTACGTACTTCATCCTTGAATGCAGGATCGAGTCCGGAGCGGAAGGTCCACAGATATTCGGGAATGGGCGACGATTCCGCCAGCACCCGAACACTTGCAGCGTCGATCTTGCCTTCCTTGAGCAGCCGTTCGAAGATGGGTTTGGACAATCCGCCGGCGGCCGCCTTGTGGTGGGAGACCGCCAGAGCCACCGCGTCATGGGCACCCAGAACCCGCAGCTTGTAGTCCCGTTCCGAGATCATCCCAGCCGCCGCCAGCATGTAGCGGGGAACCCAGGTGCCGGAGGTGGAGGCCGGATCGCCGAAGGCCACGTCCTGGCCCTTCACGTCCGCCAAGGACCGGGCGGGACTGTCGGCGGGGACGATGATCACAGCTTGAAAGGTGGGTCCGACCCGTTCGTGAGTCGGGCGGGCGAAAGGCTCCAAAGCCGTTCGCCGGCTTTGCAGGATGTAGGTAACCGGGCCCAGATAAGCCACATCCAGGCGGCCGAAACGCAGAGCCTCCCCGGTGGCGGCGTAGTTGGCGCCCACTACCAGCCTCACCGGCAGCCCCAAGCGCTTTTCCAGATAGGCCCGCAGCGGTTCGTTGAGGCGCATGACCGTCGGAGCGGATTCGCCGGGCAGCAGGCCGATCACCAGCGTGTTGGGCCGGCCGCCTTCGGCGTGTAGTTCTGGACCGGTTAGCAGGGTGAGCAGGACGACCAGCAACTTCAGATTCAGGTTCAGCATGGGACGAGCTCCAATGAGTGAGGATGGCAGATTCAAGGTCCGCCGAAGCGGCGGAAGACCCACGCGCGGGTATGATCATCGAAAGCATCCGGTGAGCCGGCGAAGGCGACCTGCCCGTCAGCCAGGGCGATGAGGTGGTCTGCCAATGACAAAGCGGTTTCCAATTGATGCATGACCAGTACGGCGGTCATTCCATCGGTTTTTACCCGGCGTCGAATGGATTGACTCAATTGCGCCACCAGGGCGGGGTCGACCGAGGCAAAAGGCTCGTCCGCTAGCAGCAGTGCGGGCTCGCGTACCAGGGCGCGGGCGATACCCACCCGCTGCCGCTCGCCGCCACTCAGCCGGTCGGCCCGAACGGTGGCCCGGTGAAGCAGGCCCATCTCGTTCAACGCCAGCGCGGCTCGATATCGCTCGTCCCGCAGCCAGGGCAGAAGGCTCAGCGGGTGACGCCGATCCGCGAGTCCCAGCAAAACGTTGTCGATTGCAGTGAGCCGCCCTATCAAGGCATGTTCCTGGAACACCATCCCAGTCTGCCGCCGGAAGGCGCGCAGGGCAGACCCTGTCTTGAGTTCGCCGCCGGGGTTGACCGAAATCGAGCCGCCGCAGGGTTTAACCAGACCGCTCAAGGTCTGGAGCAAAGTCGTCTTCCCCACTCCCGACGGTCCTATGACAGCGATGATTTTCCCGGCCGGGATCGAAAACGAAACCCCGTTCAAAACGGCCTGCCCGCCCCGTTGAACGAAAAGGCCTTCGACGCGAATCGCCGGTCCCATGGGCTGCCAGGAACTCGAAGGGTTCGGCTCCTTTTCAGGAAAGCACAACGCCGTTCCGGCCGATACGCTTTCCGATATGGCCGATGCTCGCCAATGGTTTCTTAGGGGGGTCACATGAGCCATCGTACGCGCCGGCGCAACTTCAAGCGGCAGTGGGTTGGTTGCGCGGCGCTGCCGGCTCGAGCAGAAATTCGGCGTTGCGTTTTTCGACGCCCATGGCCTTGCGGAGCCATAAAGGCGGATTTCCCTTCATCATCCGCTGCAAGTAGGCGATACATTCGTCCACCTCCCGTCCCGATTCCATCTTTACCGGGAACACGCCGTAATCTCGCAGTTTCACCGCCGCCACGTCACTCAGACCCGTGGTGAAAATCACCTGGCAGTCCTTGATGGCCTCGACCCGCGGGGTGAGGCGGTCTACCCCGCTACTGGCTGCTTCGTCCTCCATCCAGCAGCTGCCCCCCTTCTTCTTTCCGCCACGGCCTTCGCCGCCTTTACCGCCTTTACCGCCGCCCGCAAAGCGGACGGCATCGAGCAGTTCAGCGGAGTCGACGCTCACTTCGTAGAGGAGGATCTGCTTGGCCATGACGAAGGCGCAGTCGACCCGTGTCAGGCTGTTGCTAGTCAAGGCGATTTTGATATGGCCGGTCTGTGTCACGGTAGTCTCCTGAAGCTGAGGATGATTCAAAACATGGGGGCAGACTTGCAGACTCAAGTCATGGGCAGCCCCACCACCATGACTTCCCGCCCGAACCGTTGGCGGAAAGCAGCCGGCAGATGGGTCTGGTAAGGTTCCCGCGCCAGCCACCGGCTTAGCTCGGATTCCGCCAAGCGCCCGTTTTTCAACGCCTCCACGGGAACGATGTGCAGTTGGTCGGCGACGCCGAAAAAGAAGTCGATGGGATAGCGGACCGGATCGGCATAGGTAGCGCCGATATCGAAACAGTAATGGCCCTCGCTGGACTCCAGCCGCGGGTTATCGCAATCGAAACGAAAATGCCGGTTGAAGAACCCCGGATTTCGAAACTGGTAGAGAATGCGGTCCTCGTCGGCGAATTTCCCAATCTCGGCGACGATGTCGATGAAATATTGCAGCAGCAGGCGCTCTACATAAGCCTCGCCATAGGGCTTGGCGGATGAGCCGAGATAGGTGTAGACGAACGATTCCAGCAGGCTCAGGCCAGCCGGGGTAATGTTCAGGGACAGGGCACAGCGCCTGAAGGTGCAGGAAATCCGAATCAGGCCTTCGTGGCATTCCATGTGCCCATCGCGATGCAGGCTGGCAACGCGGAAAATCCGCAAGATGCGGTAAACCTCGGCGACCAGTTTGTCGACGCCGTTTCTCCTGGGCAAAGCAAGATAGCGTTCCCAGGAGGAGAGGCCCTCCATGAGTTCCTCATGAGCTCCCAGGAGGTGGGATTCCAGCAACTGGACCGCAAGGTGCACGCCCAGATAGGCCTCGGCTCCGTCCCCCGGAGCCGGATCCTCGCCGAACTCCAGTTTCTTGCGCTTGGTATAGAGTTCCACCTGGCGGTATTCGGGCAAGCTCCACCCCGCCCCGAAATGGCGGCGGGTCTCGGCCAATAGTCGTTCCATAGCTCTCATGTGCTAGGCCCTTGCGCGGTTGCCAAAACAGGCCGGCCCAAAGCGCCGGCTCGAGTCATCACCATTGCTTACCAAGTATTCAGAATCCACTCCTTGTCCTTGTTGTATTCCATGTGGGCGAACAAGGCATTGGCGATAGCCTCCCCCAATTCCATGGCGCCCCGATAGCCCACGGTGGGCTTGCGATAGAGTCCCGCCCGGTCGAAGGTAGGGAAGCCCACGCGCACCATGGGGATGTTGTTGTAGATGGCGATGTAACGACCCTTGGAATGGCCCATGATCAGATCCAGCTTGAGCTCGCCGGAGGTGATGCGCTTCTCCAGCTCCCACAGGTCGGCGTTGTGGATGATTTCCATGGGGAAATGCACCCGCTCCTTGAGTGCCTTGATGCGCGGGTCTTTCTTGTACTTGCTGCCCTGGTCGTCGCCGATGAGCAGGAGGACCGGTTCCAGTTCCACTTCCAGGCAGAATTCCGCCAGCCCGATCACCAGGTCGGGATGACCGTAAATCGCGACCTTCTTGTTGGCGAAAAACATGTGGGCCAGGTCGGCCAGGGCGTCCAGGGCCAGCCCCCGTTCATGAACCAAAGATTCCGGTATCGCCTTGCCGGTGACTTCGCTGATCTTGCGCAGCATGTCATCGGTGTTCTTGATGCCGTAGGGGGTGTTGACCAGGTAATGGGGCACCTCGAACTGATCTCGCAGGTATTCCCCGGCACTGGCGCCTTCGTAACGGGCTAGGGCAAAAGTCGCCTTGGCGTTGGCGCTGTCCTGTATATGTTCCACCGTCGTATTGCCGTGGGTCTGGATGGACTTGTCCGGCAGCATGGGCGAGTCGAAGCTCTCGGTGTCCATGAAGAAGGTGGCTTCGACGTCCATCTCCTTCATGTAGTGCTTCAACAGGGAGATGTCCCCGGGATTGACCCAGCCCGGGAACAGATTGACACCGTCGTGGGGCTTCCCTTTCTTAGCGATGGTTTTCACAATCGAGGCGACGCACTCGTCGTAGCCGCTCACCTGGCTCCCCTTGAAACTGGGGGTGTGCACCGGCGCCAAGTAGATCTTGCGGTCCGGAAACTCCTTTTTCAGCGCCCGGTTGCAGACGTTGATGGTGCCCTCGATGTCGTCACCGATCACCTCGGTGGAGCAGGTGGTGATGATGGGGATGACCCGGAGGTTGGGATAGCGCTTGGCCAGCACCATCACTCCCTCCTCCACCCGCTTGGTGCCGCCGAACACGGCGGACTCCTCGTGGAGGGAGGTGGAAGCGATATCGAAGTTCTCCTTGAAATGCTGGGCGAACAACAAGCGCACGAACATGCTGCAGCCCTGGCCGCCGTGGACCAGGGGAATGCTGTCGGTCACGCCGATACCGGCGAACTGAGCACCTGCCGGCTGGCAGTCGTACATGGGATTGATGACGCCGGCACGGTCCTTGGGCTCGAATTTGACTTCGGCCAAGGGTATTTCGGCGGTTTCACATGCTGTCATGGCGATTCCTCAATACAGGTGATGGTTGAGTTCCCGGTTCTTCGACTGGGTGATGGCGATGTCCACCAAGCGCGACTTGAGGCCTTCCATCAGCGTCAGAACCTCTGTTTCATCCACCGAACCGGTCCAGGGATAACGCTCCCGGCAGTCCGACACCAGGACACTGGCCTCGGCGCAATGCAGTTTGTCCTCGGGAGACTCGCGGGAAGGCGAGCGTCCCAGGAACAGATCGGCCGCCTTGGCCAGGACTCCGTCGATATTGGCCTGCCGGTCCCAGGTGCGGGAGGAGAACTGCCACAGGCAGCGCTCCTGCACGTAGTCGAACAGATCGCCTATCTTCGATTCCAGGGCCTCGGCGCTCATCCCGCGACCCTCATCAATGAATCGTTACCGGAGGCTTGGTTCGGATTGTCAAAGAACCGCTGATAAACCGGATTGGCTTCCGCCCTGGCGTATTGATCGGCCGTGTTGGACTCGGCTACGCGGATGTCGATACCTGCCAGGTGTTTTAGGGGGTTATGCACGGCGTTGTACATGTCCCGTGCCAGGTTGACGAAGCCCTCGAAGCCCATGTAGGGCCCGTTGTGGTAGGCATGGCCATTGACGTAGGGGATGTGCAGCTTCTTCACCAGTTCGCCGACGCGCGGCCCGGTGAAGATCACGTCCGGCTTTACCAGATCGATGATCTCGAAGAACTCCAACTCGTTGCCGTCGTCGATGTAGTAGGTGCCTTCCTGGCCTCGGGCGATGACTTTTTCAAAGTCTTCCTCATGACCGAACTTGGAGGACATGGCCACCACTTGCACGCCCAAATCGTCTTCTACCGATTTGGTCCAGTGCCACAGGCGAGGGCCGCCGGTCCAGATGGCCATGCGGGTACCCTGCAGGCGCTCCTTGTACCAGTCGAGCTTGGGTTTCCAGATGGCGAACTCTTCCTCGATGAGCTTTTCGCCCCGCTCCTCGATGCCGAAAAAGGCGCAGATCTTGCGGATGCCTTCGGCCATGTAGCTGAAGCCCCAGGAGTCGATGTCCAGCCGCGGGATGCCGTACTGCTTCTTGAGTTCGTTGGCGATGTAGCCGGAAGAGCGGGCGCAGTTGACCACGTTGAGCTGGGCCTTGTGCATCTTGCGCAGGTCGTCGTAGCTGGCGTTACCGGTGAAATGCCCGATAACCTGGATGCCCAGCCGGTCCCAATAGGTTTGCAGCAGCTGGGTGTCGCCCTGGATGTTGAAATCACCGATGAAGTTCATGGTGTAGTCGCTGGTGATTTCCGCATCCAGGGTGCCGACCTTCTCGTTGATCCAGCCTATGTTGAGGACGTGATGGCCCTTGGACTGGGACACGCCGGAGAAGCCAGGGCATTCCACCGTGAAAATGTCCACATCTGGACGGTCCTGCATGACCTTTTTGGCCACGGCCTTGACATCGTCGCCGATCAGCGCAGTGGGACAGGTGGTGTAGACGATCATGCGTTTGATATCCGGCATTTCGTCGAAAGCCTCGTGCATGCTCTTTTCCAGGCGTTTCTCGCCGCCGAACACGATGTGGCTTTCCTTCATGTCCGTGGACCAGACGTACTTCATGTTGAAGTGGCCGTTATCGGTGGGATAGCGCTTGGTGTGCCAGGTGTCGTAGGCACAGCCGATGGGGCCGTGGATCATCTGGATGGTGTCCTTGAGCACGCCGCCGATCACCAGCTTGGCGCCGCAGAAGGCGCAGCCGCGTTCCGACAAGGTACCGGGAATGGTGGCCGCGTTGGACACCGGCAGATATTCGCGGGTGTCCTCGTCGGGAGCTTTCAGATAGATGTGTTTTTGCCGCTCGGGAATGGCCGAGTCGCAGCTCAAAAGAACCATAGGCATGACGAATCTCCTTTTGCGATGGGGGATTAAGGTTGCGGCGGTTGTCGAGCGCCAGCACTGTCGAAAGGTACTGGAGCAGCGATCGTGCCACGCGCGAGTGATCCCCCGGAGAACGCGCCGCCGCTTACTTTTTCAGTTGCCGCGGGACATGCCGAGAACTGATCGGGCGTTCCTAAAGGTACGCGCAGGTGGATTTCGTTCCTGCGCGTACGCCAGAGCAAAGCCCCCGATGCCAGCCACTTCTGCGCCCGGCGGAGCGGCGACGCTTGGGATGCACATGGGCCGAGCCCTTCTCGCCGCCCAGGAAGGATCGATCTGAGTAGCTCGGAAATTGTGTTCACATGGGTAGGGCACAACGGCAGCAGCGGGCCATGAACCCGCTGTCACGCGGAAAGGCTTTTCCCCTTTCCCCGCCGGAAATCGAAGGAGGAGGTGAAATGGAACTGGGACGACTGGACCTGCTGGGGCGCATGCCTCTGCGGCGGCCCCGCAAGTCTGGGCCGGACCGGACCGTCGACGTTCGCCGCAAGGCTTACGTAACAATCGACTCATAGAGAGAGCTTCCGCCACCACAGAACGCCCTTTGCTGTTGCGGTGATGAGGAAACAGCGCCTGAACTGGCTACCCGGCCGGGATTCGCGTGGCATTCCTTTCGGTTCCTTCCAACCTCACGGACCGATTCCAACTCCAGGCGCACTCGATGGAACACTTCGTTGGCGCGACTTACCCACGGGTGGAAACAGCCCATCGCTACCGGCACCCGGCATCGCAAGTTTCCATGGCGGCTTCAATGCACACCACCCAGGCGGGGGTGCCAATCACTCCGACCGGAAGGCCTCCAGCGCCTTTTCCAATTCCTCCACGGCCAGGGCCACCGGTGTATAGCGTTCATCGGGCTGGTCAGGAGGCAAGACCTGGGAGCGCGCAAGCCATTCCCGGGCCTTGGCGAGGATATGCTCGGCCTCCTGCTCGGCCTGGAGGAGCAACGAAGCACTGCCCAAGCGGCGCGCACCGGCGAGGCGGTTGATGGCGTTCTGTATGCCTTTGGTTTTCATAGGAGGCTCCGAAAGTTGATATGCGAGTCAATGTGCACACTACCCGCGGGGCGGGTGGACAAGAGGTGCGGCGGGCCCAAAAGCCATCGTCACGTAGCCGCGCGAGGCCGAAGTAACTGAGCGCAATTGGCACGGGGTTTGATTCAATTTTTCTACGCATTTTCCATTTCGATCGACATCGCTATCGCTCCATCCCTTTTCACCCCCTAACCGGAGCCAACATGACGACTACAGGAATCAATCTGGCCCTACTGGCAAAAGCCAATCACAAATTGGCGGCTGCCGGGGAACGGCAAATTAAGCGTTGCCCGGTAGACAGCGACCGCTTCGAGGAACTTGGAACCCTGTACCTGATCGATATGGCCTCCGGCGAGGTACTCGAAC
>JAQTYA010000017.1 GCA_028688525.1 Methylococcus sp.
CTCAGCCCGGCCTGTACCGCCGCATAGCGCCCGCTGCCCGGAGCCGCGCCGGAAGCCATCGCATTCGCCATCGTCCGCCGCTGCATCGGTTCCATTTGCTGCATGGCATTGCTCAAGCCCAAACCGCTGGCCGAGTTGTATGCCAGAGGCGTATCCAGCGCCTTCATCTGCTTTATCGCAAACTTCTCGACCGGCGCCGAGATTGCATTCGACGCGCCCAGCATGTTTTGGAGCACGTTCGCGTACTCCATTTCCTGCTGCGTCACTTGCGGGGTCATCTCCCCGCCGCCGCCGCCACCGCTCATCTTTTCACCTCAAGCATCCATTGTGCATTGGAGGGGGACACCCCCCTCGTCATTTCTAGGATATTGCGATGTCATCACGTCGCTCATATTCGACTCCGCCCGCTTTTGCTGCGATTTCATAACAGTTGCCGCGATGGCCGGGGTGGTTCAGGGTCGAAGACGAATCCTTTGAATCCAGTCCGCTCGGATACCAGGCCGCCATGACCGGTGCCCAGTTCGCCCACATTCGCGACAAAGGCATCCAGCCGGCGTTCTACCGCGCCTGCTGCGGTTGTTTCCTCCACAACCAGTAAGCAGCAGCAACGCTGCCATATCGTCCTGCCGTCCTGCATCAGCTCGGCGTGTAGGCCGGCAGGGGCGGGCAGGGTGCCTACCACCTTGGTGATGTTTTGTACGTTTACTTCGTGCATTTTTCTCTCCAGGAGAAAGTTGCGCCTCACGGCGCGAAATTGCCCAGCTCGAACAGCCAGGCGTCCGGGTCCAGCACCAAACGCTGGACCTCAATTCCGCAAAAATCACATTAACCCCCCCAACTCATTACACAAAACCCTCAAAACCTGTTTTGCCGCCGGATGGGGTTTTGAGGTTTTGTGTAGAGATTTCCGGGGTAATGTTGATTTTGTGTATTAAGATGATGATATTTAAGTTAAAAAAACCTTTAAGGCGTAATTCACAAATACACAAAACCCGGCTTTTTTGTTGCGCAGACGCCAAAAAAGCGCGGGGTTTTGTGAAACACAGAACCGGAACGCCTTCACAAAACCCCCTGCTCGGAGGTTTTGTGTGGTTTTGTGTAGTTCTGAGTATCCGGATCATCACGCCGCATCCGCCGCCCGCAGCGCCCGCTCGTTGACGAGGTACTCCCGTGTCGGCCTGCCGCCGCGTTCGCTGGCCGGCACCTGCCGGTTACCGAGTAAGACCTGCCATTCCTCGAGTGTTACAAGTGCCCGGTCGAGCTGCTCCTTGCGGGCGAACCGTGCCCGTAAAGCCTGGTGCGCATCCCTCGCCCGGAAGGTCCGCCGCTGCCCGGTCCGAATCCAGCGCAACAGCGCGTGGGCGTCCTCCTCCTGCTTCGCCATACCCATCAGCCCGAACGCCGCGAGTGCGTGCGGAATCAGCAGCCGGCCCAGCTCGGTGGCCCGTTCCACGGGATCGAGGCCGATTACTTCCACGCCAGGGCCTTGCACAGCCAGGTGCAGCAGCCCCGCAATGCGCGCCACAGCACCGGGCAGCTTCGCCGTCCATTCGGTTATGTGTTCGAGCGGATTCCCTGCGCCGTGCTGACGCTCGATCTCCTCAGCAAAGGACAGCCAGCATTCCTTGGCGCCGGCACCGAAGGTCAGTGTTCTCGGCGCGGAAACGGGGTCCGTCCGGCCCTCCAAGAGCCGAAACAGCCCGGCCTCCCAGTCCTGCCGAATATCTTCCGGAATGGAAACGTGCTGCCGCACGTCGCGTTGGCCGACATTGGAGGGGGGGATCGCATAGAGGAAGCGTGCCAGCAGTCCGGAATCCTTAAACCGGCGATTTTTCCCAACCTCGGCCAGGATGCCGGGTTGCAGCATCAGGCCCATGGTCACGGCCGGCCGGTCGAGGTGGGCCATGCGTCCACCCCGGTCCACCCGCATGGCGCTCCCCGAGTGTCCCTGTAGGTAAACGTCCAGCGACCCCATTCCGCCGGAATAGGCCCCGGCCATCACTTGGAAGCCGCCGCCCTCGTCGCTGAGTTGCGAGATCGCCTCACCGTTCTCCACAAGCAACTGCTGGGACCGCTCCGGGGTGCTGTCGTTTGTGAATAAACGGGGTGCCAGCAGTTCAGCCGGCGTGGATTCGATCTCGGCCTGGATTTCTCCCGTCAAAGCCTGCCGCGCCTCCGCGGAGTCGGCCCGCATCGCCTTTTTCTTGAGGCCTTCGATCCGCTTCTCCGCGATGGCCCGCGCCGCCTGCCGCCGTGCGATTTCCGGCCGGAGCCGGTCACGTTGCAGTTTTTCCCAACGGACCAGCGTTTGGGTGAGCGCCCCCATAACCGCGGATTTCCGGCTGCCGGGTGGCATCGCGGTGACGGTCCACAGGCTCAAGGGCTCCAGGTAGCCCGAACCGTGGGGGGATACTTCATATCGGCGCTGGCAGCAGGTCGCCACCACCGCTAACGTCACCATAACAGCCGCCGCGCTGGGGGTTTGGCAAGAGGCCGAGACGGCTTCAGACATGGCGCCGGCCCAGCCGGGGAGTAGGATGTCGGGGATGTTCGGAACATCAGTGCCGGCGGGAACCATTGGCTCCGGCCAGGGCGTTGGCCCTGCTTCGACACGGGCGTTGGAGCGCTCGGCCGCCCTGCCTTCGCGTTCGCCCTGGCCAGAAGGTGCCCGCTGCCGCGTGGCCATTTCCGGCGGCTCGCCCGCCTCCGCTGGGTGGGGCGCCCGGCTTCGCGCCGCCCGTTCGCGGGCCGGATTGGTCCATCCATGACGCTGCGCTTCGGCGAAGATCGTACGGTAGTCGGCGCTGGCGCCGTCGAAGGTGGACCACTTTGCCATCGCCACGGCCGCATCGAACTTCTCCGACGTTGCCGACCACGCCATCCACAGCCCGCGCCCCATATCGCCCAAGCCAGAGAGCGCCAGGCCGGCCTTTACCCACCAGTCGTATCCATCGGAAGGAGTGGAATAGAGCGCTTCCCTCAGGTCTTGGAGCTGCGCCGCATCGAGCGTCTGCACCGGGGCGGTGTGCTGCGGCGTTCGCTCCGCCCGCCGGGGCGCCGAAGAAGACAACGCGTCCCAGATCGGGAGCAAAGCCGCAGGTATTTCAGGCGGCGCCCACCACTTGCCTGAGCCCCCCCACTGGTAGGGCTGGCCGGTGTCCGGGTGCAGCGAGGGCGGCAGCACATCTTGCACGGTCAGCCCGTCCGCCGAGCCGGAGCGAAGCTCGAAAATCACTTGGCCATCGTCGCTGGTAACCTTGACGCTCGGCCGGGGCGCTGCAAGGCGGTACACCAACTTTGCCTTATTTGGCTTGCCGGAAACAATTTGCACCGCGTCCGGAGCGCCCAGCAGGGCCGGGAGGTTGATTCCTCGCTCCGCAAACCACTCCACCGCCGCTTGATAATCGTCGATGTCCAGGGCGCAGGTGTCGGAATATGCGTGCAGCGCGCCGCCAGATTCCAGCTCCGCCGCCTGATCCGGGTCGATTATTGCGTTTTCTAGTTGGTTCCATCCCTTACCAGTCGGCGCTTTCGTCCCCTTCCGGATCGCGCACAGCTTCCAGCCGGCGTATCGAACGTAAGCCTCGAACTGGTTGCGATACGGGCCTCGGCGCCAGCGTGGTTTCCGCCAACACACCGCGGCAGCTTGCCCGGTCATAATTCACCCTCCTTGGCCGTGGTCCAGGGCCAGCGCACGACCCGGCGACTGCGGCCCGAAGTGAAGGCGTCCGCCAAGCCGTCGCCGCGGGGCTTGTATTCCCGAAACATTCGACGAGATAAAAACGCCCCCGTGTCGGCTTCTACAACAAAGCCTTCCTTCCAGAGCACCAGCGGATTGGGTGCAGTCGTCATACGGCACCTCCACCGGTTCGCGCGGCGTCGTCTGCTCCCGCGCGAGGAAGACCGTGCGCGTACGTCTCGAGTTCGGATACAAAAAATAGCCGGCGCTTTCCGTTGACTGCCACGGCTGCCGGAAATGTTGGGTCGGTATTCTTCAGCTCATACAGGGAAGATACCGGGATGCATAGAAGCAGCGACGCGCCCTTGATGTCGGTCAAAATTGGGCGGATCGCCTTCGTCGGGTGGGATGGGGTTGACACTTGGAACTCCAGTTGATTGAACCGGAGTCCAGTTTGAAACAGCCAAAAGGGGGTGTCTTTAATTCTGGCGGTTATAACGAGATAAGTCTGGTCAGACTTATCTCGTTATGCGACAAGTCTGGTCAGACGGCCGTTTTACGCGGCTCCCCAATGAGCTTTTCTATGTAACTTAACGAGTATGGCTTGCCGTTGAGTTGGGTGACACGGTGGGCATTGCAGTATTTCAAAATCCTCTCAGCTCTTTCTTTCCGATTCAATCTACAGGTGTCCGGGTGCTTCAATAAGTCGGCATTCGCATCAAGTATGTATTTTTGGTTCTTTTCGGCTTTCTCTTTGTTGGACTCCACTCCTTTGGCTTGGGCGTCCTTAGCCTGGATCTGAGCCTTCCACTGCTTCCCGGCGTATAACGCCAGCGAACGTTCGTATGGCATCTTTGTCGCCCACCGTTCCGCGGCGATGCGGTCGTGTACCGACATGCTCATTATCGCCAGCGCCCAGGCCGCGACATTTGCGACCGAATCAGGGGGCTGTTTGGATAGGTAATTCTTGACCTCGGTCAACCTGCTAGTGAAATCCATATCGGTGCTGCCCAGCAAGAACATGCAAAAGTTGTCCGGTGATTCATACCTCCGGCTTACAAGCGGGTCTTCCGGCAATTCGTGGGTCAGTTCGTCCAGCGTTTTCATTCTACCCCGCCGGATGCAACTCGATGTGGACGCCCGCCCGTCCTCCCAGTGCCTTAGCGAACCGCTCGATGCTGCGCCATGACGGGATGCGGGCTCCGCTTTCCATGCGGGCGACAACGCTTTGTGTGGTGCCCATCCGTATGGCCAGTTCCGTTTGTGTCAGCCCGGCCGCCGCTCGCGCCCGCACCAGTTCCCGCGCGATGGAGAATTCCGGTTCCATCGCGTCATACTCCCGCTTCACATCCGGGTCTTCCAGCAATTCATGAGACAGTTCGTCCAGCGTTTTCATAGTGTCCTCATTCGGTTCATGGCGATTTCAATGGCACGACGGGGCGTCTTCTGGGTCTTCTTGGCGAACACATGGATTACGGTAAGCCGGCATCCGTGTTGCGTCACGTAGACGGCGCGGGCGATGCCATCGCGCCCCTTCATCCGCATTTCCCACAGCTTGCCCTCCATGTGCCGCACATGAGGCATGCCTACGTGGTGCGGGCCGGACTCGGCAATCATCACGCCTATGTGGATGAACTGTGCCCGGATGTCCGCCGGCATCGCTTTCAGCTCCGCTTCCGCCTCCGGGATCAGCTCAATGATCCATCGTTGTGCACCCATTGTATGCCTTTTTTGCTATGCAGGAACACGCCCCCGTAGCGCCACCACGTTTGACGGCTCTGGCACGCCAAAACTCGGTAATTTGGACTGCACGGCCGCCGCCAAGGTCCGATCACATAGGTGGGCATAGTGCCGCGACGTGATCCGGGTATCCCCGTGCCCGAGTAACTTGGAAATGGTCAGCAGGTCCGCCCCGGCCTGGGCCAGCAACGATGCGTAAGAATGGCGTAGGTCATGGAAGGAAATCGCTGGCTCGATCCGGGCGATCTTGCAGGCGTCCGTCAGCCGCCGGCACTGGTGCGAACTACCCCAAGGCTGCCCGTCCTCCCGCATAAACAACAAATTCTGGTCCAGCCTGCCAGCTGCCATACCTAAGAAGAACGCCCGCCCTTCCTCATTCAGCGGCACCCACCGTGCCCGGCCGGTTTTGCCTTCCCCTGAAATCCGCACCGTGCCAGTGTCGGCGCGAAAGTCACCCGCCACCATCCGCGTCAACTCGCCATAGCGCGCTCCAGTCAGTAAGCCGGCCCGGACCAATTGCCGGAAGTCAGCCGGACAGGCGTTGACCAGCCGGGTACACTCGTCCACCGATAGGAACCGGATCACGGGTTCGTCAACGCGCCCGAACGGCTTCACCCGCCGCCACTCTGAGTCGTCTACCGCGAGTCCGTCTTGAAAGGCTTTGTTCAAGATCGCTTTCAGCACGGTCAAGATGCGGTTTGCGGTCGATTTCCGTGCCCGGATATTGTCCGGCGTGGCCTCCCATGCTGACAGGTGCCGCACGTCGGATTCACCTGCCTTGAGTCGTTTCCGTGGGGGCACGGTGCATAGTCCTTCGTGCCATTTCCGCAGCTCTCGGGCCGTCAGCTCGTGCACTTGTTTTGCTCCCAGTTTAGGTAGGATGTGGGCACTGATCGTCCGCTCCGTGTCCTTGAAGGATTTCCGGTGCACGCGGAACCAACTCATATAGTGTTCGGCCGCCTCGGCGACGGTCAGCGGCTTAACCCGCTTATGTGGCGGCAACTGGGCTTCGGCGGAAATCTCCCGGCATCGCGCTTGCGCCTGGCTGAAGTTCAGCACTAGCACACCGTCCGCGTCGGCGTAGTCGTCGGCAGGGGCGATCTTGGTCAGCGACTCTTTATCCGATGAATCCACGGCGCGGCAAAACCATGCACCTGTGCCAGATTTGCCCCGACGGTAAACCAGACTCGCGCCCGGCCCGATGTTTACTGCGTGCCGTTTGCCGGCTTCGAGCTTGAGCCGTGCGGTCCGGCTCTCAAGTCCTGTTGATCGTACTGCGCGCGCCATCGTTTTTCCCCGTCTGAGAGTCCGCCATATGTCCGCCAAGCGTTCCGGAAAGTGCCCGTGTCCGCCATATGTCCGCCAGATATTCCCGGAGCGTGTCGGAGATTATCAGATTAAAAATACTTAAAAGTCAAAGCGGTACGTTTTTAATCTGGAGTGTGCCGGAGTCTGCTGGAGCATAAAAAAGCCTTGTTGAAACTCTCTCACGGCGGCGACGGGGGTTCGAATCCCCCTGGGGACGCCAATTCGGTATGAATCTGGGCACTACGGTGCCTTTTTTCACGGCGGACGTTTTTGCGATGGCTTCGGTCGATGCGGCATGGCTGCCGCAGAGTTCCGCCCGGTTGTCCTCGATCCGGATTTTACTGGTGCTCAGTTGCAGGTATTGCCTGCCGGATCCTATGTTGCGTACAGCAGTGCCGCCTACGGGACTGTAAACGCCTCGATACCTTTCGGCGCGATGCCATCAATTTGCAACTGCTGCCGGCTTCGAAGCCCTGGCCATTCCCACCAGCAGTACTTCGCGCTCTGCCTCAAGATTTCATTGAGCGGCAACTCCCCTTGCTCCAGCGTCTGACATAGCCGCCGCAAGCCCACTTACCAGGGCTTCCCGCCCATGGTTTTACGCAGATGCACATAATCATACAGGTCGCTAAGCATGAAGTGCCGATTCAGCGGATCGCGCATGTGGGTGACGGTCGCTTTTTCGCCCGCCAGATAACGGGAAGCCGTAGCACGGAACTCTTGCGGCATGCTCAGGTTGAAGTCGGAGGGCTTCGCCAGCAAGTTGCATATGTGGTCGAATAACAGGCGATAGCGCTCGTCTTCCGGTTCGAGGTAGATCGCGCCGAAGTCTTTGCCGTAGCACGTGAAAAGTGACAGGTAATCATCCATGCCGGGTTTGTTCATCGGATATCATCTCGAAAGTATTTGCAGTTGGCAGCAGGTCATCAAGAATCAGAGGTCCGCGATGGCGGCGAGCATTCCAGGTTTGGGCGCGGAGCTCACGCGATCCAGCAACGGGTGATACGACGGGCTTTTGCTCAGATATAACGGTGGGCCGGCGCGGTTTCCTGGACTGGGACCGTATTCTCTGACCAGAGATAATCGGTGTGTACGGCACCATAAAATGAGATGTCCGATGCTTTCACCGGAATAGGTTGCGCGGTGTGTGGTGCCGTTTCCGAGCTCAAGCCTTCAGGGTGCGCAGGCTCGCTTCGCATTCGGCGAGAGCCGCCTTTAGATACTGGGCGGCTTCCGGATCCGCGCCGATCTTGCGGGGCGATGCTTTGTCCCGAACTCCAAGCAGCGCGAGTGGCCAATCGCTGTCCGTGGACGTGACGCGCAGGAAGCCTTCCTCTATCTCCGACGATCCTGCTTGATATAACCCCCAGCTTTCCCTGACTATCGCCCGATAAAGAGAGCCTCGGCGGCCGATCGCCAACTCAATGCGGCGGAAGGCGCCGCCTGAATTGCGCGGCGACTCTACTCGGCTGTGCGCGAGCAGGGTGAAATTCTGGTCCATTTCCATACTGATAGCCTTCTTTAAGGAGCGACGATCTGCAGATTCGCCACGAATATCTAACATTGGCATGAAAGCCAGCTAACACCGGTAACGCTGCGCCGGCCAACCGTAGGGACACGGGATCCTTGGGGCGGAAATTCCCTCGGCTCGTGCTCGCTAAACCGCCTCAGCAGTAGCGCCTAGCGTATTCCTGCAATGCGCCGGGGCCTAGTCGCCGGTGCAAATGCTCTCCCACGCCGATCATCGCTGCGCGCCAATAAGGTGCGGCATCCTCGTCCGCAGCCGCTTTGCTGTTGCGTGCGTTGTGGAGGGCTTCGAACAACTGATCTACGCTCATTTTCGACAGGGTGGCCAAAAAGGTCGCAAGTTGGGCTCGCTGTTCCGGGGTCATCTACGATGTCTCACAATATGCGGTCTATATAGGCATTCTTCCGGCTCAGTGGCTCATCAGTGTGCAGGGACGATCAGCGTTCTGACGGGGAAACCCATTTGTTACCCCTAAACAAGGGGGGCTGTGCTCTGAGAACTCATCCGGCGCCTAGATCCAAGCCATCTTCCTCGGCCAGTTCTACGCCGGTCACGCAAACATCGCCGTCGTCTATAATTAAAGTAATGGGCGTTAGTTGCTTGCCTTGGCAGGGCCCAATAAAGCAGTGTCCGGTATCTATGTCGAACTGGGCGCGGTGTTTGCCGCAGGTGAGAAAATTGCCATCTTCATCTAAGAATTCGCCTGGCGTAGTGTCCAAGCGGCTGCCGGCATGGGGGCAGACATTTTCGAATCCAAAAAAGCGGCCCCCCTTTCGCGTAATCAGAATGGGCCAGGGTTTTACTTCCCCTGTTTCGGTTCGGGTAGCCAGCCAAAAGCCCCGCGGCTGTTCCTCGTCTATTTCGATGGTACGGCAAATTGCAAATAGCTCGTTCATATGGGATACCCAAGATTAAGGATCGGACCGAAGCGCTTTGCGCCGGTTCTCCGTTCGAGTTGTGCTCCTAAGCCATCAAGCAATTCCGGTACCAGGGTCCATCCCAGACAAACTGATCCGGTTTTTACCATTTCACAGAGAGTTGTAATATCCCAACGAGAAAGGTGTGTGGGGGAAATTTGACAATTTATGTCGTGAACGTGCCAATCAGCTATCTGTAGTTTCCAATTCCAGGGAGGCGAGCCGTGCTACCTGCAGAAAGCGGCAAGCCTGGTTTCTGACATCCTCCTAGAGCATTCGGAATCCCTGTGTTGGCTCTGCCGTAAGTTTGTGTGACCTTTACCGTCAAGCGAACAGTCGCAAATTTTCTCCCACGCGAGGCTCGCTGAGGGGTTTGGAGTTAGGGTCGCCAGTAGCATCCGGCTGGTCCGGTCGCGACAGTGATCCGGCGCGAATTCCGAGCAACCGGACTTTGCGATCCAATGGAACCCGCTTAAGGCACTCCCTCACCGTACTCAGTATCATTTGAGGATCGCTAGTCGGGCTGGCGAGGGTTTTGTCGCGCGTAACGGTGTGGAAGTCGTCGTAGCGCAATTTGATGCTGAGGGTCTTGCCGGAATAACCCTTGCGGACAAGGTCCTGGCTCAGGCGCTCGCATAGGGAAATCAGAATCTTCGATAGCGTTTCGCGGTCTTTGCGCGGGTCGAGGTCTCGCTCGAAGGTGGTCTCGCGGCTGACGGATTTCGGGTCGCTCTCAGTAACGATCGGGCGCTCGTCCCGGCCGTTTGCCGCTTCGTTCAGCCAATGCCCATAGTGTTTGCCGAATGGCTGGACCAGCAGGTTCAGGGGGGTTCGCGCCAATTCGCCGATTGTCCGGATTCCGAGCGCTTCGAGCTTGAGATTCGCCTTGGGACCGATGCCATTGATTGTGCGTACCGGCAGCGGCCAGATTTGAGCGGCAATATCCGGGTAGGTGAGTACGGTTAACCCATCCGGCTTATTCAACTCCGAGGCGATCTTGGCGAGCAGCTTATTGGGGGCGATGCCAATAGAGCAGGAAAGGCCCGTGGCCCGGCGTACGTTGTCCTTGATCCGCTGCGCCAGCGCGACGATTTCGCCCTGTACGTCCGTCAGATCGATGTATATCTCGTCAATTCCGCGGTTCTCGATGCGTGGGGCGATTTCGGCAACCGCAGCTTTGAAGCGCCGGGAGTAGCGGCGATACTCGTCGAAGTCCGCAGGCAGCAGGATGGCGTCGGGCGCCAGGGTGGCCGCTTTCATCAGCCCCATGGCGGAATGCACTCCTAAGGCCCTGGCCTCGTAACTCGCCGTGGTTGCAACACCGCGCCCGACGTAGCTGCGAAGGCGGGCGAAGTCTTTCTGGTCCGCACCCGGCGCAGGGCCAGATCCCCGCCGGCCGCCGACAACGACCGCCAAACCCTGGAGTTGCGGGTAGCGGAGCAGTTCGACGGATGCGTAGAAGGCATCCATGTCCAGATGGGCGATGCGGCGTTCCATGTGCGGCATCGTAGCGCAATGGCGAGTTTTATTGGGGGATTACCCTCTTAGCCGGCAGCGCAAATTTTCACCGAGGTTGCAGTGAGTTTACCGAATTGAGTCAACTTTGCCGTTGACGCACGAGCGGCTTTGCATAAAGTTGGAGGCTTAGCAACGCGTTTACCGGTATGACTTCCGAAAACAGTTCTCTTCCTTGTGACCTCGTGCAGGCTGATCCAGCGCTCGGCATTTTGCGTCTGGCGGCGTTGTCCGCCGGTTCGGGCGGGCGGCCGGACGATGAGACCTTGGACCTCATGTTCGAGCAGTTGCCGGCCGATGGGTTCGCCGGCATCGCATCGGCCACCGTATGGCAGGAGCTGGTCCGCGGCCTGATGGCTCAAACCCCCTCGAATATGTTTGCCGCGCTTTCCGGTTGTGGGGCTCTGCGCTTAGTGTTGCCTGAGGTGGCTGCTTTGTTCGGTGTCCCGCAGATAGCGGACGACCCTCCTCAAGTCGATATTGGCCAACATCTGTTACGCGTTCTGGACGAGGCGGCGCGCTGCAACGCGCCACTGCCGGTGCGTTTCGCCGCGCTGGTGATGCACGTCGGCAAGTCGGACTCTCCACCCGAGCACTTGCCGGTTCATTATCGCCACATTGAGCGGGGGCGCCCACGTATCGAGGGACTGTGCGAACGTTTCGGTGTGCCTGATGCCTGTCGCGAACTCGCTCTGCTGGCGCTGGCCGAGTGCGAGCGGGTACACCGGGTGACGGCGGTGCGCGCGGGGCCCGTCGCCGCCCTGTTGGAACGGGTGGGGGCATTCGAGCAGCCGGAGCGCTTCGAACAGTTGATGACGCTTTGCGCGTGCGACTACCGCGCCTACCGGCGACGCGCCACCGAAGACTATCCCAAAGCCGTCTTGTTGGGCGTTGCGTTGAAAGCCTGTGCCGGCATCGCAGAATCCGATGGGACTGGAGCGGCGGACAGCGTGCAGGAAGCCCGTGCGGCGGCGGTCGCGAAAGCGTTTTGCTCGGAGCGCTGGTCTGGCCCGGCGGAATAGCGGCGGGCAAGTAACTGGCAAGCCAGCGGCATTCCATCCCGCCTCTACCTGCCTAGCGATACGCAAAACCAAGATGCCAAAGAATTACATCCCCGAACTCAGCGAAGTACGCATGATCAACCGCGCTCCGCAGCGGCCGGTCGATTTCGGTTCGGATCGGGACTACGTTTTTTCCTGTCTCAGAGATGTCGAGCGGGCGTTCGAAATAGAGGGATTTCCAGGTATCGCCCCCGAGCGAATACCGGTCCGCTCGCTGATCAGGCAGCTTATCGTTTGGTGGCGCACTCTCGAACCCAACAATGAGGTCCAACGGGATGCCTACGGCCGCCTGCCTGGCGTCATCCGTCTCATCGATACGATCAGCGGCTGGTTGGAGGAGCGTAATGAGCGCAGTTCCCGCTCCTGATCTTCATGGGCAGGATCCTGCGGAGCGGGTATTGCCGAATCGCCCGGGCTTGATCAGTTTTTGGCCAGGCAGTGCAGACCGGCGAGATTCGGGGATTCCTGCGCGTTGTTAAACGGCTTTTCCACAGCTTTTGTGGATATGTCATGGCGCCGGCCATGCGGTTTGGATGAGCATGTCGTCGTTTGGCGTCCAAGCGCCCATGCGATTTCACGATCGACATTGTATTCGAGCCAGCGCACCAGTTCAGGTCTGGCGTTTGCAATCGCGCCGCAAATGAACAGCAGCAGACACCATCCGCCGACAAACCACAGGACAAAACTCATAGGACCACCCGCGACCCTGCATCGGAAGTGCAGTATTGCCTAGACACCTGGCAATTTGCTTGCCGATCGATGACAACATTGGGTCATGTGCCGTGGGGCCCGCCGAGGCGAAGGTGGGATGGGTTCGCGGCCATGCCTTCTAGCGCGGCGGTTGATCGGGCGATAAAGTGATCCCTAGTCTCGATGAAGACACTGAGCAGCCTCATGATTCCCCTGAAAATGACCAGATGTCGCATGGCGGCAGCCGACTCGTATTGCGTCCGGCATGCAGCAATTTTTATGAATTTCTCCAAATCGCTAGGGATGAAGAGGGGTTTCTTCGCCGGAGTCGCTCTCCTGGTTTCGGCTAGCTTTGCCGCCGCGGGCTCCGCCAGCGACGTACCGCCGCCGCTCTGGTCGGCGGTGGAAATTCCTTCCGGGCAGATCGACCGGGCCGTCTCGACGATCGACAGTCTGGCCCGAGAGCTCATGCAGCGCACTGGCGTGCCCGGCATAGCCGTGGCTGTCGTCCACGACGACCGGGTCGTCTACGCCCGGGGTTTCGGCGTTCGCAAGATAGGCCATCCCGAGCCGGTCGATGCCGACACCGTGTTCCAGCTGGCCTCGGTTTCAAAATCCGTCGGTGCGACCGTGGTGGCCGCCGCCGTGGGGCGGGGCTGGACCGGTTGGAACAGGCCGGTCGCCGAGACGCTGCCCTGGTTTCGCCTCGCCGACCCCTATGTCACGCGCAACGCGACCGTCGAAGACCTTTACAGCCACCGCAGCGGGTTGCCGGACCATGCCGGCGACTCGCTGGAGGACCTGGGCTATAACCGCGCCGAAGTGCTGCGTCGCCTGCGTTACTTGCCGTTGAGCCCGTTCCGGGTAACGCATACCTACACCAACTTCGGCCTGACCGCCGCCGCCGAGTCGGTCGCGGCGGCACGCGGTACCCCCTGGTCCCGTTTGTCCCAAGAGCTCATCTATGAGCCGCTTGGCATGACGTCGACGAGTTCTGAGTTCTCCGGCTATCTCGCCCGGCGCAACAGGGCGGTCGGGCATGTGCGTGAGAACGGAAGCTGGGTTGCGCGTCATGTGCGCCAGCCCGATGCGCAAAGTCCCGCCGGAGGCGTCAGTTCCAGCGTCAAGGACATGGCGCAGTGGATGCGTCTGGTCCTTGCACTCGGTACGCTGGATGGGAAAGAGGTGATTGGCCGTGAACCTTTGGTCGAGGCGCTGAGTCCGCACATCCGTTCCAGTGCCGTTTCGCAGCCGGCCTACCGCGGATCGTTCTACGGATACGGCGTGGGCGTCAGCAATGACGGCACCGGCCGGGTCCGGCTTGCCCACTCCGGCGGTTTCCTGCTCGGCGCTGGGACGAGCTTCACGCTGTTGCCGTCGGCAAACCTCGGCATCATCACGCTCACCAACGGGAGTCCCATCGGCATTCCCGAAGCGCTCAACGCCAGCTTTCTGGACCTGGTCGAGACGGGGCGGGTACAGCGCGACTGGCTGACCGCCCTGACGCCGCTATTCGCTCCGATGTATGCCAACCCGAGCGTGCTGGCGGGGCGCCCGGTCCCTGCGCATCCGGAGCCGGCACGGGCGCTGCGCGACTACGGAGGGACCTACGCCAACGCCTATTACGGCGAAGCCAAGGTGTCGAGGGACGGTAATGATCTCGTCATGGCGCTAGGGCCCGAGCCGAAACGCTTCCGGCTGAGCCATTGGAGCGGCGACCAGTTTGCGTATGAACCGGTGGGGGAAAATGCCATGGGGATAGCCGCGGTCTGGTTCCGGACGAATTCGGCGGGCCAGATCCAAGCCCTTGAAGTCGAGAATTTCGAGGAGGGTGTAAGGGTTTTACCCAAGCTAAAGCCGTCCTCTCCGTAGTGTTCAAACAAGTTTGCACTCAAACTCGGCTGTCGAATGGAAGGCAAAGCGGCATTCCGTCGGTATCGACAATAACTCGCAGTAGACCAACGCCATGAATCTAAAACTGAACGGTAAAACAGCCCTCGTGTCCGGCTCATCCAAGGGCATCGGCTTTGCCATCGCCAGCCAGTTGGCGGCGGAGGGCGCACACGTCATCGTGAACGGACGAGCGGACCGGGTCGTCGCCGCTGCCGTGGAGCAGGTCCGGCGCGCTGCGCCGGAGGCTAAGGTTGACGGATTCACTGGCGATCTCGCCACGGCGCAGGCGGTCGCAGCGCTGAAGGATAGCTATCCTGAGGTGGATATTCTGGTGAACAATCTCGGGATTTTTGAACCCAAGCCTTTCGAGAGCATTCCCGACGAGGACTGGCAGCGGTTCTTCGAGGTCAACGTGATGAGCGGTGTGCGCCTCAGCCGCGCTTACATCGAAGGCATGAAGCAGCGTAACTGGGGGCGAATCGTTTTTATCAGCAGCGAGAGCGCCATCCAAATTCCCGCGGAGATGATTCACTATGGCCTGACGAAGACGGCTCAGCTCGCACTTTCGCGCGGCCTGGCGGAGTCCTGCGCGGGGACGGGGGTCACCGTCAATGCCGTGTTGCCGGGGCCGACCCGAACCGCTGGCGTGGAGGAATTTGTGATGCAAATGACAGAGGGGCAGCCGTTCGAAGAGATAGAGAAGGAGTTTCTCGCGAGCGTTAGACCCAGTTCCCTGATTAAACGGTTCGCCATGCCCGAAGAGGTCGCTGCCTTGGTGACTTTCGTGTGCAGTCCTGTGGCTTCGGCAATCAATGGTGCGGCGTTGCGGGTGGATGGTGGCGTCGTTCGCTCATGTTTTTGAGGGATGCCGCCGGTGCGGCGGCAGTGCGAAGGCGGATGCCGGTCTGTACCCGTCGGAGTTTTTCGGGCCGCGCTCAGCTAATGTACCGTCGCACGCATTTTCTGCAACAAATCCTTAGGTATTGAAGCCAATCGCCCGTCGGGCTGCAACGTGAGCCGTCCGGTCTCGATTTGCCCGAGCACCTGTATTCCGGAGCGACTCAAGCGGCAGAGGTCGCCGTTTTGGACGACGCGCGGATTCGGTACATGGCAGGACGCCGCTATTTCCGCATTGGCGGCGAGATGTCTCGGCGTACCGTGGACCGGGATCACAGCGGACGGCTGCACCCACTGGTAGAGTAGGCGCAGATCGTCTTGGGCGGGGTGGCCGGAGACGTGAACCGCGGCTTCGCCGTCGGTCACCAGCCGCACGCCGAGCGAACGCAGCCGTTGCTGTATCCGTTCCACCGCCCGCTCATTGCCGGGGATCATCCGCGACGAGAAGATGACCGTGTCGCCTGCGTCCAGCAATAGGTCGCGATGCAGGTCCAGGGAGAGCCGCGCTAGCGCCGACCTCGGTTCACCCTGGCTGCCGGTGCAGGCGGCGAAGACTTCTTCGCGCGGCAGATGCCCCAGATGACGCGCTTCCAGAAGGTCGGGCAGGTCGTCGGGCCAATAGCCGGTAGCGCGGGCAAGGGCTACCATCCTTTCCATTGCCTGGCCCACCACGCCGAAGCGCCGTCCCAAGGTCCGGGCGACCCGCGCCAGGGTGACGAGGCGCGCGATGTTGCTGGCAAAGGCCGTCACGACTATGCGTCCCGTCGCTTGCTCTCCCAATGCTAGCAGCGGCTTGTACAAATCCCCCTCGAAACCAGTGCGGCCGGGAACGATGGCGTTGGTGGAGTCGCAGACCATCGCTATCAACGGTTCGCGCCGCAGGGCGAAAAGCCGGGGATGGTCGTAGCCGCGTCCCACCCCAGGGCGATCGTCGAGCTTCCAGTCTCCGGTATGCAGGACGGCGCCCGCGGACGAGCCGATCAAAAGTGCGTTCGGTTCCGGAATTGAGTGCGTCATGGCGATGTATTCGACCGTAAACGGCCCGGCCTGGAACCGTTCGCCGGGGGCGATTTCGATCAGGAGGGCGTCGTCTATCCCCGAGCGGGCGAGCTTGGTCCGCGCTAACGCCGCCGTGAAGGGCGTTGCGTAGATTGGGCAGCGCAGCCGTTTCCAGAGATAAGGCAAGGCGCCGATATGGTCTTCGTGACCGTGGGTCAGGAGGATGCCGGCGAGACGTTCGCGGCGGGCCGCGATGAAAGCCGGATCGGGCATCAGCACATCGTGTTCCGGGAAGTCGTCGCCGCCGAAGGTGATACCCAGGTCCACCGCAATCCAGGCGCCGTCATGTCCGTACAGCGTTAGGTTCATGCCGATTTCGCCAGTCCCGCCCAAGGGCAGGAAGAGGAGTTCGTCGTAGGCGGGGATCATGGGATGTTTAAGGTCGTCCTGGCTTCAGCCGTTCGCCGGGGCGCTGACGGCTTGACAAGGTTTTCATTTGTAGGGTGAGGGTCATGTCGGGCTATTGGGCTATCAGGCCGGCCTGCTAAGGGCCGCCCTTTCAGGCCGACGGGAGGGGTTCGAATTCCCCCTGAGATGCCAATCCCTTATGAAACCAGCATAGTCGCCGACGGGCCGTCTCAGCGCATCGGGCAGAATCCCAAAGAAAGGGCGGGCGGGGCATCCCGCGCCGCGATCGGTTTGTATATCCGTGGTCCCCCTGGGTTACCTGAGCGGGGAGCGCCCAACTTTAGTCCTCTTGGCGTACCGAGTTATACGGCGTTTCTGTTTCAACGAAACAAGCCAGTAAATCTGAGAGCTTCAATCGGTCGATTGGCTGCCCTTTTCATTCTCCAGAGCCTTTTCCGTAATTTCCTTGTAAAGCTGCAATGCGCTGGTGTAGATATCCTGGTATTCCGGATGTCGGTCTACCATCGGCTTGATTTGTTCTGCGGTTTCGAATACTTCGTGGAGAAACGCCAGGTCGCCGCCATCCAGTTTTTCTCCCCGATCTACCTTTTCTTTGATCGCAAATGCTCGGGGTAGCCTCTGGGTCCGCATCCGTTCCAACAGTGCCATGGCGATGCCGGTGTCTTTGGATAGTTCGGTCATATTTTAACTCCTGCAAGATGGAAATGATGGTTCCGGGCTCCCGTGCCGCCTTCGGCGCTTGCATTCTGCGGGAGGGCGACGGCTTAGGCAACGCAAGCTTGGCGCCGGTTTCACGGCGGAGTGCCATGCGCATTTTCAGCCCAGATAGCGCTCGAGTTCTTTTATCACGTCGGGGCGGTCGGGTATTTCCTCCCCGGGGATACGTCCGGGCAATATGATTCTCCGTGCGCCGGTGCCTGAAAACAGCTCAGTCAAGCGAAGTTCCCCCGCGGCTGCGAGACCCGAGTCTGCAAGCTTGATTCCGCGGTAGTCCAGCCGTAAGGCGATCTGCCGGGTATCGAGCCATTGTTTGGGCTGGCCTATGACTTCGGCGATATGGCCGAGGCTTTTTTCCAGGCTGAGGGCGGTGGTGCCGAACTGCCCTAGCTCGGTGTCGATTGCTTCGATCTCGGCTTCCATTTCGCCGATGTCAGCTCCGGCCGGCTCGTCTCCTGCGAGGGCGGATCCGAGTCCCCAATTGCCTGCTCGCAGGGCGTCGAGTTTGCGTTGGAGCAGGTTGCGCTGGCGTCCCAGCTCGCCTCGTTTCCGGGTTTCCTGGGCCAGCACTTCCAAGGCCCGTTCGATCAGGAAATCGAAGGCGCATTTTTTCAGTTCCCAGCGCGTATCGCATTCGGTCGCGGTGGGGGCGATGTAGCGGTGATGGGAGAAGCTGACGGCGACCTGGATCACGTCCCTGCGCACTGCGTCACCGTCCAGTTCCATGCCGAGCACCGTGCGTTCTTCCTTTTGCATCGTTAGCAGGCCGAAAATCTCCGCGGGCGGGGCTGCAGTCTGGTGCTGCAGGAAGTCGCGGAGATCCTTGAATTTGCCCAGGACGCCGTGTAGATGCTCGACCGAGCTGAAGAAAGCTCGTATGCGCGCATCTGCGCCGAAACTGCGGGCGCTGATTTCCGCCGGGGCGGGTATGTCGTCGACGAGGCTGGCGACATGGTCGACTGCGCGTTCCACGGGGCCGCGCAGCCGGCGCCGGTAGTCGCTCAAGGCGCGTACGCGGCGGTCGGTGCCGTCCACCGTCCTTTCGATGGCGGCATCGATCAATTCCGGGCTGAAGCGGGAGTCCGGCTGGGATACAGAAGCAAACAAGGGGCTCAGGAAGTGCAGCATGGCAACGGCTCTTCGGCAGATGGGGCTAAAATCCGCAACGACGGCACCGCGTCCGGTGGGCATCTCGCACCGGAGCCGGGTCTTGCGAAGACAATAAACGCATCGAATTTTCCTGCGAACCGATAGGGAGCAACGCCGTGGCTACTTTCACAGCAGTCGCCTGCCTGCTCGGCATGGCCGCGATCCTGAGTTTCGTCAACGATCGCTTCCTGTGCCTTCAGCACGATATAGGCTTGCTATTGCTGGCTGCGCTGGTTACCACCGGACTGCGGATATTGGAAATTTTCGTCCCGTCCGGGATGGTGGGAATGCTGCACCAACTCACTCAGTCGTTCAATCTGAACGATACCTTGCTGAAGGGTGTTCTCTGTTTCCTATTGTTTCGCGGCAGTGTTCAGGTCAATTGGCCGGCATTGCGCGAACAGCGCTGGCTGGTGCTTTGGCTTGCGTTCGCCGGTACCGCCATAGGCTGTTTTGCGACCGGCGGCTTGCTGTACGGTGGGCTTGCTCTCTTCGGGGTGGCGGTTACCCTGCCTCAGGCCTTGTTGTTCGGGGCCTTGATCGCGGCAACCGATCCGGTGGCTGCGCTGGCTATCCTATCCCAGGTCGGTTTGCCCAAGAAGCTCGAAACCGTGATCGACGGAGAGTCGTTGCTGAACGACGGCGTGGCGGTCGTTCTATTCACTATCTTCGCCGGTTCTGCGGTCGCCGGCACGGGCGCTGGGTTTTCCGAAGCAGGTACGATCTTTGTCAGGGAGGTTCTGGGCGGCGCGCTCATGGGCCTGGCGGGCTGGCTGGCCATCCATTTTTTGATGCTGCGCTCGGCGGGTTCATGCACTAGTTTGCTCGTCTCGCTGGGCGCGGTCGCCGTTATGTATGCCGCCGCCCAGCATCTGGACGTATCGGGTCCCATCGCTACCGTCGTGGCCGGTTTGCTCAGCGGCAACATCACTGCTCCTCGCTTGAGCGAAGCAGCGCGCATACCGGTGCGCGCTTTCTGGTCGGGCCTGGACGAAGTTCTAAACGCGCTGCTTTTCGTGTTCGTAGGCTTCCATGTCGTCCTGATCAATCCCTTGCAAGGCGTGGTGCTGGGTATTGCGGGGTTGGTGGCGGTGGTTGCCGTTCTTATCGCCCGAGCTATGGCGGTGGCTGCCATTGTCGGCGGTCTCCACGCTGCGGCTGTGATCCGCGCCGATTGTCTCGGCTTGACCAAGCTGTTGACCTGGGGAGGCCTGCGCGGCGGATTGTCCCTGGCACTCGCGGTATCGCTGCCGGATAGCGCCTGGAAGCCGCTGGTGTTGAACATGACGTTCGTCGTTGTGACCTTCTCGATCGTTGTTCAGGGGCTAACGATCAAGCGGATGTTCACCCAAGAGGACATGGCCGGTCTATTGAAATGAAGGGGAGCATTCGAAAAACCGGCGGCCCGGATCTATCTTTGGGGGCCGGGTTCCGTTTTCCCGTCCGCGAATCCGCTTGACGCCCTGCTGCTTAGCCCCTAGCTTTCCCGGTGCCGATGCGTCCGTATAGCTGTCTTCGGCACGTCCAGAGGGTATGCGGCGGTTTATCGCGCCGCGTTCGACAAAAACTAGAACGCATGGGTAGGGCTAAAAATGAAAAAGTGCGAAACCTGCGATCCGCTAGGGCCGGAAGCCGGCCGCGTCGTCATCGGAAGGAATAATCAGGAGATATCCCATACGAAAAGGTTTGCCGGGGTATTGCTAATCTATTTGCCCATCCTCACGCTCCCCTTCGTGTTATTGAGCGCTTATGTCAGCTACTTGCATCTCAAGGCGATGGGCGCCGAAAACATCAAGACGCTGCGTGATTTTCTTCCCGACCGGGGCAGCTACCGCTACAGCCTGTCGAATCAGATCGTCATGCGGCCCGGTTACAGGTTCAGTCCGACGCAATCCCGGCTGTTCTGGATATTGAACTGCACTTGGTATTGCCCGTTCAGCGTAGGGCTTTTCGAATGGCACGCCTACCTGGTGAAGCTGGTGGAGAACTGGTGGTGCCCGTTCCGGCACGGGCGGAAGGCGGAACACTACAAGGAGGGGGCTATCGATCGCTCGTTCTGGCACATCTATCCCGAGGATGCAGTGAAGCTCGACCCCGAAGACTTAGAAAACCCGATCTGGAACTCTGACAGTACAGGCGGATCCCCGACGCGTTGACGCTTGAGCGGTTACCGGCAAGAGACGGCGACCGACAATGAAGGGGTATGCCGGCCGCCATCAACTGGTTTCTGTGACATGAAACTTGGGATTTCATATAGCCGGGGAACCACTCCCGACTACGCGACTAATCTAACACGAGTTTGTTTCCGCTGTATATCGGCAATGTAGTGCGTTTGTTACGGTTGAATCCTTATATATCAGATACTTGGCGGGTTATTTCACTGCGTCGGCCGCGGTTTTGCGATGCCTGAAGGATGCGAGCTCGAAGGTTGGTGGCCGGAGTGGTTCCGGTCGCCCGGCCGCGTGCGGGAGGCAGCGTCGAGCCGCAGGCACAGGAGCAGGGCTAAGATCGCTGCATACAGGGCAGGGCTCGAAGTGTCCTGTTTCACTAGCCAAAAATAGTGGAAGACGCCGGCTATGGCTGCGGCATAGGCCCCCCGGTGCAAGCGTTGCCAGCTCCGGCTGCCGAGGCGTTTCGCCACGGACTTGCTGGATGTGGCGGCCAAGGGAACCATAATTAGGAAGCTGGTCAGGCCGGCGGCGATATGGGGGCGTCTTAGGACGTCCTGTACGATTTCACGCCAGTCGAAAAAGTGGTCGAAGACCAGATAGTTCAAGACATGGAGAGTGGCATAGAAAAAGCCCAGCAAGGCGATGCCGCGGCGCATGCGCGCCAGCCAGTGCCAGCCTCTGATTGCGCGCAGCGGCGTGATGGCGAGCGTGGCCAGGAGCAGTCTCAAGGCCCAGAGGCCCGTGGTATGGGCGATGGTTTCCACGGGATTGGCACCGAGCTCGTGGGCGAATCCCCCTTGCGCGAGTTGCAGGAACGGCATTAGGCCTGCGAGAAGGATGCCGTAGTTGAGCCATCGGGTCGTCTGTTCGGACGGAGTCTGCATACTTAGGTCGCGTCGTCGCGTGTCGCATCCAAGCGAGGAGGGTGGCTGCCTGCGTAAGTCTGAGCTATCGCGGTGGGCCGGCATCGCTGAGTCTATTTCTCGGTTATTTTCTGCCCAGTTTTTCGATTTTGCAAAATGCTGCCCGGCCCCAATGGGGTAAGGCTATGGGAAACGGATAGGTTTTCGCGGAACCTCTGGCTACAATGCTGTCGCGCTCCGCTGACGGATTCTTGCGTGCAAGCGATAGGCGCTATTCCTCACCTCACCCATCAATAAGGAACATCACATGTACAGTGCACGATACCTGTTCGCCGGCGTGCTGCTGGCGGCGTTCATGACGCAGCCTGCCTGTGCGGCGAAGAAGCCCGATGTCAAGGCAGCCGCTCCCGCTTCCGCCGAGCAGACCGCCCAGGCCGATGACCCGTTGAACACCTTCAAGACGGGCTGCAAAGCCGAGTTGGAAAAATTCTGTAAGGACGTCATGCCCGGTGACGGGCGTCAGCTAGCTTGTCTCTACGCTTATCAGGACAAGCTGTCGGCACGCTGCGAATACGCCATCTACGACGCGGCCGCGCAGCTCCAGCGCGAAATCAACGCGCTGAGCTATGTCGCCGCAGAGTGCGACGACGATCTCGACAATTATTGCTCGGGTGTCGAGCCGGGCGAAGGGCGCCTCCTGGCCTGCCTGGAAAAGAACGAGGCCAAGGTCAGCTCGCGTTGCGAGCAGGCGATCAGGGACACCGGGCTGAACAAGGCCAAATAAAGCGCTGATTGTTCCTCCGTATCGGCGCGGCTACAGCGATCGCGCCGATATGGGATCGGCTGGCGCATCGCGCCGGCGGTGTCTTAATTTCGTCAGATTCCTTAAGCATCTGTCGAATCAACAGCTTACGCAGATATTCTGCAGGGGATGCACAGAATTATCCACAGATTCTGTGGATAAGCTCGGGGAGCCCGCTTTCTGGTACGATATCGCGCCTCGAATCAGGCCCGGAACATGCGGATCGCGATAGGCATAGAATACGACGGCAGCGGCTTTGCCGGTTGGCAGTGGCAGAACGGCAAGCGAACGATCCAATCCGTGGTCGAACAGGCGCTAAGCCGAGTCGCCGACGGGCCGGTACGCGCAGTCTGTGCGGGGCGTACCGATGCCGGTGTCCACGCCATCGAACAAGTGGTGCATTTCGATACCGACAGCCGGCGCAGCGAACGCTCCTGGCTGCTAGGCACCAACACCGAGTTGCCCGAAGACGTCCGGATCACCTGGGTGCGGGAGGTCGAACCCGAATTCCACGCCCGGTTCAGCGCCATTGCCCGCTATTACCGCTACGAGATTTTGAATCGTTCCATGCGCTCGGCTCTCCGGCCCCGCCTACTCACCTGGTGCCACGCGCCTTTGGACGTGGAGCGAATGCGGGCGGGGGCCGCCTGCTTGATCGGCGAACACGATTTTTCCTCCTTTCGCGCCCAGCAGTGCCAGTCGCGTAGCCCTTTCCGCCGTTTGCATTTCTTGCATGTGTGCCGCGAGGGCGAACGGGTGATTATCGAGATCGCTGCCAACGCCTTTCTCCACCATATGGTACGCAACATCGCAGGGGTGTTGATGGCGGTGGGGGCGGGCAAGCACGGGCCCGAGTGGGTTGGCGAGCTGTTAGCGTTGCGAGACCGTAATCGCGGCGGGGTCACGGCGCCGCCAGACGGCCTCTACTTGGGTGGCGTGGCTTACCCCGAAACGTTCGGGTTGGCGCGCGATCCTATTTTCGAACACTTACCGGCGGACACCCGCCGTTACGAACCCGAAGCCTAGCCATGATCCCGGCGTATCCCTTGCAACGAACTCGGGTTAAAATTTGCGGTTTAACCCGCGCTGAGGACGCCGCGGCTGCAGCGGCTTTGGGCGCGGACGCGCTGGGGCTGGTGTTCTATGGTCCTAGTCCGCGCCATGTGGGCATCGGGCAGGCGCGAGTTGTAGCGTCGGTCGTGCCGGCGTTCACGACGGTCGTGGGCCTGTTTGTGGATGCCGAGCCGGATTGGGTCCGGGAAGTTTGCCGGTCGGTGCGGATCGATCTGCTGCAGTTTCACGGCGACGAGTCCCCCGAGTATTGTGCGGGTTTCGAGCGGCCTTACATCAAGGCTTTGCGGATGAAGCCCGATGTCGACGTCGCGGCAGAAGCGCGCCGGTATGGCGCTGCAGCCGGGCTGCTGCTGGACGCGTATCATCCCGGCGAGCCTGGTGGGACAGGGCTGAGTTTCGACTGGCGCCGGGCGGATGCCGGCTGTGCCCTGCCACTGATTCTAGCCGGCGGGCTGGCGCCGGAGAATGTGAAGGAAGCGCTGGTGACGGCGCGGCCCTATGCTCTCGATGTGTCGAGCGGTGTGGAGGGAGATAGGAAAGGAATCAAGGATTACGACAAAATGGCGGCGTTTTTGCGCGAGGTATACGAAGTTGACTATGCGAGACGAGATTCAGTCCTATAACCTGCCGGATGACTGCGGTCATTTCGGACCCTACGGCGGCATTTTCGTCGCCGAGACCCTGATGGAGCCGCTGGAGGCGCTGAAGGCCGCCTACCATCGCTATATGAAGGATCCGGAGTTTCTGGCTGAGCTGGATCACGACCTGAACCATTACGTCGGCCGTCCCTCGCCGATTTATCACGCCGAACGCTTGAGCAGGGAGCTCGGCGGCGCGCAGATTTATTTCAAGCGCGAAGACCTCAATCACACCGGCGCGCACAAGGTCAACAATACCGTCGGCCAGGCCTTGCTCGCCAAGCGCATGGGCAAGCGGCGGGTGATCGCCGAGACCGGCGCCGGCCAGCACGGTGTCGCCACAGCCACCGTGGCCGCCCGTCTGGGGATGGAATGCGTGGTCTACATGGGCGCGGTCGATGTGGAGCGCCAGGCGCTCAACGTATTCCGCATGAAGCTGCTCGGCGCCACCGTGGTGGCGGTCGATTCGGGCTCCAAGACCCTGAAGGATGCTTTGAACGAGGCCATGCGCGACTGGGTGACCAACGTCGATGAGACCTTCTACATCATCGGTACCGCGGCGGGGCCTCATCCCTATCCTGCCATGGTGCGCGATTTCCAGGCCGTGATCGGGCGCGAGGCGCGCGGTCAGATGCTGGGGTTGGCAGGACGCCTGCCGGACGCTTTGGTCGCCTGCGTAGGCGGCGGCTCCAATGCCATCGGTCTGTTTTATCCCTTCATTGAAGACCGCGATATCGCCATGTACGGCGTCGAGGCAGCGGGCGACGGCATTGAGACCGGCCGCCATTCGGCGCCGCTGAGCGCGGGCCGTCCCGGCGTGCTGCACGGCAATCGTACCTACCTGATGGAAGACGAGGACGGCGAGATCATCGAGACCCATTCCATCTCGGCCGGTCTGGATTACCCGGGCGTTGGTCCGGAGCACGCCTGGCTCAAAGACTCGGGCCGCGCGACCTATGTCAGCGCCACCGACGCCGAGGCGCTGGAGGCGTTCCACATCCTGACCCGGCTGGAGGGCATCATCCCGGCGCTAGAGTCCAGCCATGCGGTGGCCTATGCGCTCAAGCTGGCGCCGACTCTCAGTTCCGACAAGATCGTCCTGGTCAACCTGTCAGGCCGCGGCGACAAGGACATCCACACCATCGCCACCCGGGAGGGCATCGTCCTGTGAGCCGTCTGACCTCGACTTTCGAAGCGCTGCGCCAAGCCCAGCGCAAGGCCTTGATTCCCTTTATCACCGCCGGCGACCCGGAGCCGGGTTTCACCGTGCCGACGATGCACGCCATGGCCGAGGCCGGCGCCGACATCATCGAGTTGGGGGTGCCGTTTTCCGATCCGATGGCGGATGGGCCGGTGATCCAAAAGGCCAGCGAACGCGCCTTGGTCCACCACATGAGCCTGCGCAAGACCTTGGATCTCGTGGCCGAATTCCGCCGTACCGACCAAACGACGCCGGTTGTGCTGATGGGCTACCTCAATCCCGTCGAATGCATGGGTTATCAGGCCTTCGCCGACCGCGCCAAGGACGCCGGCGTCGACGGCGTGCTGACCGTCGACATGCCCCCGGAAGAAGCGGGCGAATTCGTGCCGATGCTGCACCGGGCCGGGGTCGATCCGATTTTCCTGCTGGCGCCCAACAGTTCCGATGCGCGGATCGAGCGCATGGCGGCGTTGGGCCGAGGCTATCTGTATTACGTTTCCCTCAAGGGGGTGACCGGGGCGTCGCACCTCGATCTAGGCGATGTCGAGAGCAAGATCGCCCACATCAAGTCGCTAACCGGTCTGCCAATCGGGGTCGGCTTCGGCGTCAAGAATGCCGAGATTGCGGCGGCTATAGGCCGGTTTGCCGATGCCGTCGTGGTCGGCAGCGCCTTGGTGGAAAAAATCGCGGCGGCTCAGGACCGGCCCGAACAGGCGCGCAAGGACATCGCCGACTTGCTTGCCGCCATGCGGCGGGCGCTGGATTCCTGAATCCGAGAGAGATCATGACCTTGAGCTGGTTCCATAAACTCGTTCCTACCAAGATCCGCACCGAAGCGTCGACCAAGAGCACCGTGCCCGAAGGTCTGTGGTGCAAGTGCCCGAATTGCAATGCGATCCTGTACAAATCGGAAGTCGAGCGCAATCTGGAGGTGTGCCCAAAGTGCTCTCACCATATGCGCATCACGGCCCGTAAACGCTTGCACCTGTTCCTCGATCCGGGCAACCGCCTGGAGATCGGCGAAAACCTGGCGCCGGTCGATTCGCTGAAATTCAAGGACAGCAAGAAGTACAAGGACCGCTTGCTGCAGGCGCAGAAGGCGACTGGCGAAAAGGATGCGCTGATCGTGGTGGCCGGGCAGCTTCTGGGCCAGCCCTTGGTAGCGGCAGCCTTCAACTTCGAGTTCATGGGCGGCTCCATGGGCTCGGTCGTGGGCGAGCGCTTCGTGCGCGGCGTGAACCGCAGCCTGGAGCTCGGTATTCCGTTCGTCGTCTTCAGCGCCAGCGGCGGTGCGCGCATGCAGGAATCGCTGCTGTCGCTGTTCCAGATGGCCAAGACCAGCGCCGCTCTGGCCCGCTTGTCGAAGGCTCGGATCCCGTTTATTTCCGTGCTGACCGATCCGACCATGGGCGGTGTTTCGGCCAGTTTCGCCATGCTGGGCGACATCAACATCGCCGAGCCGGGCGCCCTGATCGGTTTCGCCGGCCCCCGGGTGATTGAGCAGACGGTGCGCGAGAAGCTGCCGGAAGGTTTCCAGCGCAGCGAATTCCTGCTGGAGCACGGTGCGGTCGATATGATCATGGACCGGCGCGAGCTGCGCGAAGGTATCGCCAAGTTGCTGGGGGTGATGACCCATGACGGCCGGGCGATCGTAGCGGCACCGCTGGCTTCGGCGCCGTCCCTGGAGGCTGGGGGCGAGGCCGATTTGGCCCGTTATCTTTCCGCATTGCCGGTGGACGACCCGGAAGCCGAATAAGCGATGCGCTTCTCGAATCTCGGGGAGTGGCTGGCTTGGCAGGAGACCTTGCACCCCCAGGCCATTGATCTCGGTCTGGAACGGGTGCGGCAGGTCTACTGTGCGCTGAATCCGGCGCAGGAGCGGCCCTTCACCATCACTGTCGGCGGCACCAACGGCAAAGGCTCCTGCGTGGCTGCGCTGGACGCCATTCTGCGCCGGGCCGGCTATCGCGTCGGCGCCTACACCTCGCCCCACATCCTGCGCTACAACGAGCGCATCTGCATCGGCGGTGTGCCGGTCGACGACGCCGCGATCTGCGCGTCCTTCGAGCGGATCGAGGCGGTTCGCGGCGAGACCACGCTCAGCTTCTTCGAATTTGGCACGCTGGCGGCGCTGGACATCTTCCGGCGGGCCGAGCTGGATGTGCAGATCCTCGAAGTCGGACTCGGCGGGCGACTCGATGCGGTCAATATCGTCGATGCCGATGTCGCTTTGGTCGCCAGTATCGGTATCGACCACGAGGAGTGGCTGGGCCTGACCCGCGAGGCCATTGGGCAAGAAAAGGCGGGCATTTTCCGCCGCGGCCGGACCTGCGTCTTGGGCGATCCTGAGGCTCCGGCCACGGTACTGGGACATGCGGAGGCTATCGGCGCCGACCTGCTGGTGCAGGGGCGCGATTTCGCCTTCTGGCGGGACGGCGATGCCTGGATTTGGCAGGGGCGCGGCGGAGACCGCGAGATGCTGCCCAAGCCTTGCCTGAGGGGGGATCATCAGTACCTCAACATGTCCGCCGTGCTGCAGGTGATCGAAGCGGTAAGGCCGCAGTTGCCGGTACCGGCGGACGCCGTACAGGCAGGGTTGGCGAATATCCATCTGCCGGGCCGGTTCCAAATCATCGAGGGCGAACCCACGGTACTGCTCGACGTAGCGCACAACCCCCATGCTGTGCGCGTTCTTGCGGACTACCTGCGGCAGTTCAAGCAAGAACGGCCGGTACATGCCGTGTTCGCCATGATGCGGGACAAGGACATCCGCGGCGTGCTCGGCTGCATCCGCGAATTGGTCGACGACTGGTACCTGGCGCCGCTGCAATTGCCGCGGGCCGCGACGCCGGAAACGCTGCTGCCGGTGTTTGCGGAGCTCGGCGCGCTGGAGGTGCACCACGGCTTTTCCGATGCCGCCGAGGCGTTTGCAAGGGTGCACCGAAATGCCGAGAATGAATCCATCATTCTAGTGTTCGGCTCGTTTTTCCTGGTCGCCGAATACTTAGCCCGAATCGAATCTAATCCGCCCAATACCTGAGGAATCGTATGGATGAACAGTTGAAACAACGGCTGATCGGCGCAACCGTCATCGTCGCCTTCGCCGTGATTTTCGTGCCCATGCTGTTCGACAAAAAGCCTGATGAGCCTGCCCAGACGGAGGTCACCGAGATTCCGCCAATGCCGAAGGATATGGAGGAGCAGCCGGTCGAACTGCCCCGTTCGGTCGACGAGGTCGCGACGGCGGAACCCGTCGAAGGCGGCGCGCCGGAGCGCGTCATCCCGATCACCGGTGGCGAAGGCGCCGAGGCCTCCAAGGCGCCTGCCGTTGCGGAGGCGAAGCGGGGCACGAGCCCGCCGCAAGCCAAGCCAGCGCAGACTCCGGTGGCCGAGGAAGGGCTCGAGGAGGGCTACGTCGAGGAGGACTCGGCTCCCGCGGAAGCAGCACCGCCGGTCAAGCCTACGGCTAAGCCGGCCGCGCCGAAGAAGACGCCTGCCGCGGCTGTTCCGCCGGCCGAGAGCAAACCGGTTCCCGAGAAGACGGCCAAACCCCAGCCCAAGGCGACCGAAGCGCCGCCGCGCAAGCCCGAAGCGGCGCCGGCTGCGGCACCGGAGACTGGCGCTTCGGCTTGGCTGGTGCAGGCCGGCAGTTTCGTCGAGGAAGCCAATGCCAGGGGGCTGGTGGAGAAATTGCGCCAAAACAAATTGTCGGCCTATGCCGAGACCGTCCGCGGCAATAGCGGCAAGGTGACTTACCGCGTCAGGATCGGACCGGAGGCCGACAAGGCCAAGGCCGAGCAAGCGCTCAAGCAGCTCGAGTCCGTCGCCGGTATCCGCGGTTACCTGGTGCCGTCCCGCGCCCGCTAGGCGATGATTCCTCAGGTCGTACCCGGCGCGGCGGGGGCCGGCGGTCTGATCTGGGCCGACTACCTCATCATCGTGCTGATGGGATTGTCTGCTCTGGTCGGGCTGGTTCGCGGCCTGGCGCGCGAGGTGTTCTCGCTGGCGGTTTGGGCCGCGTCGATCTGGTTGGGGCTACGGTTCAGCCAGGATCTCGCGGTGCAATTCCAGACTCTGATTTCTGTGCCGTCGCTGCGGCTCGGCGTCGCCTTCGTCGCGATTTTCCTGCTCAGCCTGATGGCCGGCGGCCTGGCCGGATTCCTGCTCGGACGGCTGGTGGAGAGTACCGGGCTGGGCGGCACCGACCGGTTGGCCGGCCTGGTATTCGGGCTGGCGCGCGGCGTGCTGCTGGTGTCGGTGCTGGTGCTGCTGGCCGGGTTCACGCCGCTGCCCCGAGATCCGTGGTGGCGGGAGGCGCGTCTGCTCCCGCCGTTCCAGTCGATGGCACTGTGGATCAAGACCCTGCTGCCGGCCGAGATCGCCGCCCAGGTCGCCTATCCTTAACAACCCTTCGCTCAATTGCTTTAAACAGGTTCAGGCTATGTGTGGAATTGCGGGTATCGTGTCCAACGACGAGGTCAACCAGGAGTTATACGAAGCGCTCACCGTGCTTCAGCATCGCGGCCAGGATGCCGCCGGCATCGTCACCTGCGAAAGGGAGCGGCTGCATTTGCGTAAGGAAAGCGGCTTGGTGCGGGACGTATTCCACACCCGCCACATGGTCGAGCTGAGGGGCGCTATGGGTATCGGCCATGTGCGCTACCCCACCGCGGGCTGCGCCAGCACCGCCGAAGCCCAGCCGTTCTATGTCAACTCGCCCTACGGCATTTCGCTCGCGCATAACGGCAATCTGACCAACGCCACGACGCTCAAGCGCGAGCTGTTCCGGCAGGACCAGCGCCATATCAACACCGATTCGGATTCGGAAGTCCTGCTCAACGTCTTTGCCCACGAGATGCAGGGCATCGGCAAGCTGCGGGTATCGCCGGACGACGTGTTTCGGGCCGTTTCCGCGGTGCACAGGCGCTGCCGCGGCGCTTATGCGGTGGTGGCCATGGTCACAGGCTTCGGCGTCGTCGGCTTCCGCGATCCGCACGGGATTCGCCCCCTGGTTTTCGGCGAGCGCGAGGGGCGGCTCGGCAAGGAATACATGATCGCTTCAGAGAGCGTGGCCCTGGACGTACTCGGCTTCGAGCTTATCCGGGACGTGGCGCCCGGAGAAGCGGTCCTGATCGAGAAGGACGGCACTCTGCATACTCGCCAGTGCGCGGAAAACGTCCTGTACTCGCCCTGTATCTTCGAATTCGTCTATTTCGCCCGGCCGGATTCCATCATCGACGACATCTCCGTCTACAAAGCCCGGCTGCGCATGGGCGACAAGCTGGCCGATAAGATTCTCAGGGAGCGCCCAGAGCACGACATCGAGGTGGTCATCCCCATCCCGGACACCAGCCGCACCTCGGCGCTGCAGCTCGCCAACCGGCTGGGCGTGAAATACAGCGAAGGCTTCATCAAGAACCGCTACATCGGGCGGACCTTCATCATGCCGGGGCAGACCTTGCGCCAGAAGTCCGTGCGGCAGAAGCTCAACGCCATCGACCTGGAGTTCAAGGGCAAGAACGTGCTGCTGGTGGACGATTCCATCGTGCGCGGCACCACCTCGACCCAGATCATCCAGATGGCGCGCGACGCCGGCGCCCGCAAGGTCTACTTCGCTTCGGCCTCGCCGCCGGTGCGCTATCCGAACGTCTACGGCATCGACATGCCGGCGGTCGAGGAGCTGATCGCCCACGGCCGGACCGACGAAGAGGTGAGGGAAGAATTAGGCGCGGATTGGCTGGTCTACCAGGATTTGGCCGATCTGGTCGAGTCGGTGCAGAAGGGCAATCCGTCGATCCCCCGCTTCGACACTTCCTGCTTCGACAAGGACTACGTCACCGGCGATATCGACCAGGCCTATTTGGACCGCCTGGGCGAGCATCGGTCGGACGATGCCAAAGCCAAACGCGAGGCGGCCGCGACCGCCATCGATCTTTACAACACTGTCTGAGGAGAGCGCCATGGACGATCTGGACTGGAACGAATTCGCCATGGAGACCCGGGCCGTGCGCGCCGGGCAGCGCCGGACCATGGAGCAGGAGCACGCGGAGCCGATCTTCGCTACTTCCAGCTATGTGTTCGGCAGCGCTGCCGAGGCCGCCGAGCGCTTTGCGGGCAAGACGCCGGGCAACATCTACTCGCGCTTCACCAACCCCACCGTGCGTACCTTCGAGGAGCGGCTGGCTGCGCTGGAAGGCGGGGAGCGCTGTGTCGCAGTGGGTTCCGGCATGGCGGCCATCGCCAGCACCGCCTTCGGGCTGCTGAAGGCGGGTGATCACGTCATCTGCTCGCGCAGCGTGTTCGGCAACACGACCATGCTGTTCCAGAACTATCTGGCCAAGTTTGGGGTTCCCACGACCTTCGTCGGCCTTACCGATTACGACGGCTGGGCAGCGGCCATCCGGCCCGAGACCCGTTTCTTGTTTCTAGAGACGCCTTCCAATCCGCTGACCGAAATCGCAGATATCCCCAGGCTCGCGGAAATCGCCCATGCCCGCGGCTGCCTGCTGGTCGTGGATAACTGCTTCTGCACGCCGGTCCTGCAGCGGCCGCTGGCGCTGGGTGCGGACATCGTTATTCACTCGGCCACCAAGTATCTGGACGGCCAGGGCCGCTGCGTGGGCGGGGCGATCGTCGGCGGGCGCGAATTGCTCGACGCCGAAATCTATCCTTTCCTGCGCACCGGCGGTCCCAGCATGAGTCCGTTCAATGCCTGGGTGTTCCTCAAGGGACTGGAGACGCTGAATCTCAGGATGAAAGCCCATTGCGAGAATGCGCTCGGACTGGCGCGCTGGCTGGAGACTCAGCCCTGGGTCGAGCGGGTGCATTACCCGGGGCTTGCCAGCCATCCCCAGCACGAACTCGCCGCCCGCCAGCAATCGGGCTTCGGCGGCATCGTCAGCTTCGAGGTCAAGGGTGGACAGGAAGCCGCCTGGCGGCTGATCGACAGCACCCGGCTGCTTTCGATCACCGGCAATCTGGGCGATGCCAAGACCACCATCACCCATCCGGCGACCACCACCCACGGCCGTTTGAGCGCGGAAGCCAGGGCTGCGGCCGGTATTGCCGACGGGCTGGTCCGCATTGCGGTGGGACTGGAGAACCTCGCCGACATTCAGGCCGATTTATCACGCTTCGCCTAAAGCCCTTTTTTCTTATTTCCAAGGAAACTGCATGAAAGTCACCATCTTTGGTTCCGGCTATGTCGGACTGGTTACCGGCGCCTGTTTGGCCGAAGTCGGCAACGACGTGGTCTGCGTCGATATCGATGCGGACAAGATCGAACGTCTCAACCAGGGTGAGGTGCCGATCTACGAGCCCGGCCTCGACGCCATCATCAAGCGCAACATGGCGGCCGGCCGCCTGCAGTTCACCACCGATGTCGACCTCGGCGTGAGCCACGGCCTGTTCCAGTTCATCGCCGTCGGCACGCCGCCCGATGAGGACGGCTCGGCCGATTTGCAATACGTGCTGGCGGTGGCGCGCAGCATCGGGGAACGGATGCAGGACTACCGGGTCGTCGTCAACAAGTCCACCGTCCCGGTGGGTACGGCGGACAAGGTGCGCGGGGCCGTGAGTGCAGTGCTGGCTCAGCGCGGCGCGGTCCTAGAATTCGACGTGGTTTCCAACCCGGAATTCCTCAAGGAAGGTGCGGCCATCGAGGACTTCATGAAGCCGGACCGGATCGTCGTCGGCACCGACAACCCGCGAACCACTGAGCTGCTGCGCGCGCTCTATGCCCCGTTCAACCGCAGCCACGACCGTATGGTGTGCATGGACATCCGCTCCGCCGAGCTGACCAAGTACGCCGCCAACGCCATGCTTGCCACTAAGATCAGCTTCATGAACGAGCTGGCCAACCTAGCCGAGCGGCTAGGTGCGGATATCGAGAAGGTCCGGGTCGGGATCGGCTCCGATCCGCGCATTGGCTACCACTTCATCTATCCCGGCTGCGGCTACGGCGGTTCCTGCTTCCCCAAGGACGTCAAGGCACTGGAACGTACCGCTCGCGATGCCGGCTATCCCGCTCAATTGCTGCAGGCAGTGGAAGCCGTGAACGACCGCCAGAAGGAAAAGCTCTTCGAGAAAATCAGCGCATATTTCGGCGGCGATCTGGCAGGCAAGACCATCGCCGTCTGGGGTCTGGCTTTCAAGCCGAACACCGACGATATGCGGGAGGCGCCCAGCCGCAACTTGATGGAGGCGCTGTGGAGTGGCGGGGCTAAGGTTCGCGCCTTCGATCCGGTAGCGGGAGAGGAAGCCCACCGCATCTATGGCGAGCGGGCCGATCTTGCGCTGTGCGATTCGCCGGAGTCGGCATTGCAGGGTGCCGATGCGCTCGCAGTGGTTACCGAATGGAACGTATTCCGCAGTCCCGATTTCGATGAAATCATGCAGGCCCTGACGCGCCCGGCCATCTTCGACGGCCGCAATCTTTACGACCCGGCGAGCGTGAAAGCGCAGGGCTTCGATTATTTCTCCATCGGCCGTTGATGGGCTATCAGCTTAGCGGGCCGGTGGAGGAAGGTTCCGCGAAACGCATCGGTTTTTGCCGCCAGCGGTCCTACGCCGGATGGGCCACTAACGTTCGTACATGCGCCGCGACACTGCGGCTCAAGGCATCGAGGTCATAGCCCCCTTCCAGCGCCGATACCAGCCGCCCGCTGGCATGGCGTTCCGCCAGTTTGAGCAGTTCGTCCGTGATCCAGCCGAAGTCATCTTCGGTGAGTTCAAGGTCGGCCAGCGGGTCGTCGCGGTGGGCGTCGAAGCCCGCCGAGACCAGGATGAGTTCAGGCCGGAAGCGGTCGATGGCAGGCAGCGCCGTGTCTGTGACGGCCTTGCGGTAGGCGGTTGAGCCCGTGCCCGCGGGGAGGGGGATGTTGATCAGGTTGCCGACACCGGTTTCCTTCGCGCTGCCCGTGCCCGGGTACCAGGGATACTGGTGGGTGGAGACGTAGAGCACGGCGGGGTTGCGTTTGAACGCGGCCTGGGTGCCGTTGCCATGATGTACGTCGAAATCTACGATGGCGACGCGCTGCAATCCATGGTTCTTCAGGGCGTGGGCGGCGCCGATGGCGATGTTGTTGAATAAGCAGAAGCCCATGGCCGCGTCCGGTTCGGCGTGATGTCCGGGCGGGCGTACCGCGCAGAAGGCATGGCGGGCACGCTTGGCCATCACCTCGTCCACCGCCAGACATACCGCGCCGACCGCGCGCAGGGCGGCTTCACCGGATTCGGGCGAGACCACCGTATCGGCATCGACGAAGTGATGGCCGGTCTGCGGAATCGCGGCGAACACCCGTTCCACATGCCCCTTGGAGTGTATGAGTTGGAGCTGGACCGGCTCGGCGCGGGGGGCTTGCATGCGCTGCAGCACCGAGAATTCCGGCGCCGCTAGTGCGCGTTCGACGGCGCTGAGGCGTGCCGAGCCTTCCGGATGGCCGGGGCCGGTGTCATGGCGGAGAAAGACCGGATGGCTGATATAGAGCGTACTCATCGTCGGCGCATGCTGTTCGGTGCGGGATATTCCATATAATAGCCCTATTATTTCCCGCAGAGTTTTGAATTCCCCGGGCGGGCAGCCGCAGGGAAAGCGGGGTCGTTTTCTTTTTCATACCTGGGGTTCACCATGCTGACCGAATACCGAGCGCACGTCGCCGAGCGTGCCGAACAGGGCGTTGCGCCTAAGCCGCTGACCGCCGAGCAGGCTGCCGTGCTGGCGGCTTTGATGAAGGCGCCTCCCGCTGGGGAGGAGGCGTTTCTGCTCGATCTGCTGAGTAACCGGGTGCCGGCCGGCGTGGACGAGGCGGCCTACGTCAAGGCCGGATTCTTAGCCGCCGTCGCCAAAGGCGAGGCGGGTTCTCCCGTCCTTGCGCCGGAGCGCGCCGCCGAACTGCTCGGCACCATGCTGGGCGGCTACAACGTCGCGCCGCTGATCGAGCTGCTGGACCACCCGGCGCTGGCGCCCGTCGCGGCGCACGGTCTGTCCCGCACGCTGCTGATGTTCGACGCCTTCCACGATGTCGAGGCCAAGGCGCAGGGCGGCAATGTCCACGCCCAGGCCGTGCTGCGTTCCTGGGCGGATGCCGAATGGTTCACCTCCCGCTCGGAAGTGCCTGAGAAGCTGACGGTCACCGTGTTCAAGGTGGCCGGCGAAACCAACACCGACGACCTGTCGCCGGCCCAGGATGCCTGGTCGCGCCCGGATATCCCGCTGCACGCCAAGGCCATGCTGAAGGTGCCGCGCGAGGGCATCCACGACGCCGAAGCGCAGATCGCCGAACTCAAAACCAAAGGTTTTCCCGTAGCCTACGTGGGCGATGTGGTCGGTACCGGCTCGTCGCGCAAGTCCGCCACCAACTCAGTGCTCTGGTTCACGGGCGAGGACATCCCCTATGTGCCGAATAAGCGCCAGGGCGGGGTCTGCATCGGCGGCAAGATTGCGCCGATTTTCTTCAACACGATGGAAGACTCGGGGGCCTTGCCCATCGAGTGCGACGTCAGCGGCATGCATATGGGCGACGTGATCGACATCTACCCCTACGAGGGTGTGGTGCGGAATCACGAGACCGGCGCCGAGCTGTGCCGGTTCGCACTCAAGACCGACATCCTGTTGGACGAAGTGCGGGCAGGGGGGCGCATCAACCTCATCGTCGGCCGCGGCCTCACCGACCGCGCCCGCAAGGCTCTAGGTCTGCCGCCGTCGGAAGCGTTCCGCCGGCCCAAGGCGCAGATCGAGTCAGGCAAGGGCTACACCCTGGCGCAGAAAATCGTCGGCAAGGCCTGCGGCGTGGCCGGTATCCGTCCCGGCACTTACTGCGAACCGCACATGACCACGGTGGGTTCGCAGGATACGACCGGCCCGATGACGCGGGACGAGCTCAAGGACTTGGCCTGCCTCGGATTCTCGGCTGATCTGGTGATGCAGTCGTTCTGCCACACCGCGGCCTATCCCAAACCGGTCGACATCGAGACCCACCATACCCTGCCGGACTTCATCATGAACCGTGGCGGCGTGTCGCTGCGTCCGGGCGACGGCATCATCCATTCCTGGCTCAACCGGATGCTGCTGCCGGATACGGTCGGCACCGGCGGCGATTCGCATACCCGCTTCCCGATCGGCATTTCCTTCCCCGCCGGTTCTGGGCTGGTGGCCTTCGCCGCCGCCACCGGCGTGATGCCGCTGGACATGCCGGAATCGGTGCTGGTCCGCTTCAAAGGCGAGATGCAGACGGGGATTACCCTGCGCGATCTGGTGCATGCGATTCCCTACGCGGCGCTGCAGCGAGGACTGCTGACGGTCGAGAAGCAAGGCAAGAAGAACGTGTTCTCCGGCCGCATCCTGGAGATCGAGGGCTTGCCGGACCTCAAGGTCGAACAGGCCTTCGAGCTGGCGGATGCTTCCGCCGAGCGTTCAGCCGCGGCCTGCACCATCAAGCTGAACCCGGCGCCGGTCGAGGAATATCTGCATTCCAACATCACCCTGCTGCGCTGGATGATTGCCGAAGGCTACGGCGACGCGCGTACGCTGCAGCGGCGCATCGCGGCGATGGAGGCTTGGCTGGCGAACCCGCAGCTGCTGGAAGCCGATGCGGACGCCGAATACGCCGAAGTCATCGAGATCGATCTGAGCCAGATCACCGAACCGCTGTTGTGCTGCCCGAACGATCCGGACGACGTCAAGCCGCTGTCGGAAGTCGCCGGAACCCACATCGACGAGGTGTTCATCGGTTCCTGCATGACCAACATCGGCCATTTCCGCGCTGCCGGCACGCTGCTGGATGCCTTCGGCAAGCAGCTGCCCACCCGGCTGTGGATCGCGCCGCCCACCCGTATGGACCAGGCTCAGCTCACCGAGGAAGGCTATTACGCCACCTACGGCAAGGCCGGCGTCCGCACCGAAATGCCCGGCTGCTCGCTGTGCATGGGCAATCAGGCGCGGGTGGGCGAGAACGCCACGGTGGTGTCGACCTCCACCCGTAATTTCCCCAACCGCTTAGGTGCCGGCGCCCAGGTGTTCCTGGCCTCGGCGGAGCTTGCGGCGGTGTGCTCGATACTGGGACGGATTCCCACAGTGGACGAATATAAACTGCATGCCGGCAAGATCGACCAAGTCGCCGCCGAGACCTATCGTTACCTGAACTTCGACCGGACGCCTGCCTATGCCAAGCGGGCCGAGGAAGTGCAGGCCGCAGGCTGCGTGTGACAGGCATGGCTTGACCTAATGTCCACCGGCTCCGGCCGGTGGATTCGCGTTTGCCCCTAGGAGGTTCCCATGAGCGCCCGCTACGAAACCATCGGTCAATATCTCCTCAAGCGTTTGTACGAGGAGGGGGTCGCCCATGTGTTCGGCGTGCCGGGGGATTACGTGCTCGGCTTCTACGATCTCATGCTCAAAGGCCCGGTCCGGCACATCGGCACCACGCGGGAAGATACCGCGGCCTTCGCCGCCGACGGCTATGCCCGCTGCCGCGGCATGGGCGCGCTGGCGGTGACTTACGGGGTCGGTGCGCTCAATACCGTCAACGCCGTGGCCGGCGCCTATGCGGAATCCTCGCCGGTGGTGGTCATCAGCGGCGCGCCCGGGGTGCGCGAGCAGCGGGAGGATCCCTTGATCCACCACCGCTTCGGCCCCTTTAGGTTTCAGCGCGAGATCTTCGAGCGCATCACTTGCGCAGCCGTGGCGCTAGACGACCCGGTGATCGCCTTTCGGCAGATCGACATCGCCCTCGCTGCCGCCCGCCGGCATTGCAAGCCGGTGTACATCGAGATTCCCGCCGACCGGGTGCTAGCGATGGGCTATCCGATCCCCGCAGAGCCGCTGACAGCGGAGGCGAGCGACGAGTCGGCTTTGGCGGAAGCGGTCGCGGAGACGGTGGCGCTTATGGCGGGCGCAGTGTCGCCCATGCTCATCGCTGGGGTCGAACTGCACCGGCGCGGTTTGCAAGATGTCCTGGTTGCGCTGGTAGAGCGCGCCCGGCTTCCCGTGGCGGCCACCTTGACCGGCAAGTCCGTCATCGGCGAGCGCCATCCTGCCTATCTCGGCGTCTACGAAGGCGCGATGAGTTCGGAAAGCGCCCGTTACATGGTCGAACAGTCCGATTTGCTGCTCATGCTGGGTGTGACCCTGAACGATATCGACACCGGCATCTATACCGCGCGCCTCGACCCCAAGCGCCTGGTCCGCGCGGCCCAGAACGAAGTCGTAATCCACCATCACCGCTATCCCCGCGTTCTGCTGCAGGATTTCGTCGCAGCCTTGGCGGTTGCCGTAAACGCCCGGAGCGAAGCATTTCCGGTGCCGGCGGCGCCGGAGCCTTCGGATTTCCCCCAGCCGCACCGGCCCATGACCATCGCCCGCCTGGTGGAGCGGCTCAACCGGGCGCTGAGCCCCGAGATGATCGTGGTAAGCGACGTCGGCGACTGCCTGTTCGCCGCGATCGAACTGCGGGTGCATGACCGCAGCGAATTCCTGGCCTCGGCCTTCTACACTTCGATGGGTTTCGCCATGCCCGCCGGCTTGGGCGCGCAGGTCGCCCGGCCCGACCACCGGGCGCTGATTCTGGTCGGCGACGGCGCATTCCAGATGACCGGTACCGAGCTTTCGACCCATGCGCGTCTAGGGCTGGCGCCGATCGTCGTGGTGTTCAACAACCGCGGTTACAGCACCGAGCGCTTCATTCTCGACGGCGCCTTCAACGACATCGCCGATTGGCGTTTCGACCGGCTGGGCGAGGTGTTCGGGCCCATGCAGGGCTACGACGCGCCGGACGAGGCCGCGTTCGAACAAGCACTCAACGGCGCTTTGGCCAACCGGACCATGCCTAGCCTCATCAACGTCCGTCTGTCCCCCGAGGACGCCTCGGAGGCCATGCGGCGCCTCGCCGGGCATTTGCAATCCAGAGTCAAGGGCGAGGGCTGAAGGCGGTTTCTGGCTGCCGCTCCATCCATTCGCCGCGGCCCAGCCGATAAAGGCAGTGCTCGCGCAGCGGGCTGCCGGCCGGAACGGCGGGGTGCTGGAAGGTCTGCGGGTCGGGGCGCATGCCGAGCCTCCGCATGACGGCCCGCGAGCGCAGATTGTCGACAGCGGTGAACGCCACGATCTCCGTCAGGTTCTGCCCGGCGAAGCCGACGTGTAGAGCCGCCTCTGCGGCCTCAGTCGCATAGCCGTATCCCCAATACCGGAAATCGAGCCGCCAGCCGATTTCGACGCAGGGCGAGAACGGGAGCTCGGCGGAAGGCACGTGCAGGCCGACGAAGCCTATGAATTCCCCGCTCGCTTTGAGTTCGGCGGCCCAGAACCCCCAGCTGCGCTGTTCGATCAGCGCCGCGATCCGCCCGGCCAAGGCGTCGCTCTCGGCCCGAACTAGCGGCCGGGGAAAATACTCCATCACCCTGGGATCGGCATTGAGCCGAGCGAACGGTTCCAGGTCGGATTCACGCCACTGGCGCAGGCGCAGCCGTTCGGTTTCGGGTTCGATCAGTGCCGGCGCTATCCGGGTTTGCATGCTCGTGTTTCGGCCTTGGAAAAGGCGGACCATCCTAACCGATTCACGCCGCTTACCAGTGCCTTGACCGAGGCCGTGACCAGATTGCCGTCGATGCCGACGCCGTAGCATTCGCGGCCGCCGCTGCGGGGAGACAGTTCGACGAAGGCGCAGGCGCGGGCGTTGCCGCCGTCGCCGCTGATGCCCATGGAACGCTCCTCGTAGCTGCGGACCTGGACATCGATGCCGGCGCTGCGCAGGGCATGCACCGCGGCGTCGATCGGGCCGTTGCCTGCTCCGGTGAGCAAATGCGGTGTGCCGTCCACCTCGACGATCAGGCGCACGCCTTGGGCCGCGCCATGCTCGAAAAGGTGGTGCTCGACGTATTTCACCGGCGTTTCCCCATTCAAGTAGGCCTGTGAGAACAAGCTCCAGAGGTCGGTAGCGCTGAGCTCGCCGCCATGGGCGTCGGCATGGCGCTGTACCATGCCGGCGAACTCGACCTGCAAACGGCGCGGCATCGCTACTCCATGCTCGGTTTCCAGCAGGTAGGCGATGCCGCCCTTGCCGGACTGACTGTTTACCCGGATCACCGAATCGTAGCTGCGGCCGAGATCGGCCGGATCGATCGGCAGATAGGGCACGTCCCATAAGGCGCCGGCTTGCTGGGCGGCAAAACCTTTCTTGATCGCATCCTGGTGCGAGCCGGAAAAGGCCGTGAACACCAAATCGCCGACATAGGGATGGCGAGGGTGAATGGGCAACTGGGTGCAGTGCTCCACCGTCCGGGCGATGGTGTTGATGTCGGAGAAATCGAGCCCGGGGGATAGGCCTTGGGTGTAGAGATTCAGCGCCAGGGTCACGATGTCCACATTGCCGGTGCGCTCCCCGTTGCCGAACAAACAGCCCTCGATCCGGTCCGCCCCGGCCATCAAACCCAGCTCCGCCGCCGCGACCGCCGTACCGCGGTCATTGTGCGGGTGCAGGCTGAGGACGACGCTGTCGCGGCGGGCGAGATGCCTGTGCATCCATTCGATCTGATCGGCGTAGACATTGGGGCTCGCCATTTCCACCGTGGCCGGCAGGTTGAGGATCACCTTGCGCCCCGGCTCCGCTCCCCAGGTTTCGGTCACTGCGTCGCATACTTCGAGGGCGAAATCCAGCTCGGTTCCGGAGAAGGTCTCCGGGCTGTATTCCAGCACCCACTCGGTGCCCGGCTGCTCGGCGGCCAATTGCTTGATGAGGCGCACGGCGGAAACCGCCATGTCCAGGACTTCTATACGGCTCATTCCGAATACGATGTCGCGGAAGGGCCGGGAGATCGCGTTATAGACGTGGACGATGGCGCGGCGGGCGCCGCGCAGCGATTCCATGGTTCGCCGGATCAGATGCTCGCGTGCCTGGGTGAGCACTTCGACGGTGACGTCGTCTGGAATCTGCCCGCCTTCGATGAGCCGCCGGACGAAATCGAAATCGGTCTGCGAGGCCGAGGGGAAGGCGACTTCGATTTCCTTGAAACCGACGTCGCAGAGCATCCGGAACAGGCGCAGTTTGCGCTCGGCATTCATGGGCTCGAACAATGCCTGATTGCCGTCCCGCAGGTCGGTGCTCATCCAGATGGGTGGGCGGGCGATGGCCCGGCCCGGCCATTGGCGGTCGGGGAGGTCGATCCGGGGAAACGGGCGGTACTTGGTCTCGGGGTGATTCAACACGATGCAGGCTCCTGGATTGGCGGCGATGAACATTTCAGCCGAGTGAAATGCTACGCAAGATCGAGGAGCATGTGCTTGCGTTTATTGGTCCTAATCTGCCAATTTTTGATAGAAAATTGCTTGGTTAGCTGACATATTGTAATTATATATTTCTGGAAGACGATATTAAGTCAAGTTATGGAACTCGATCGCTTCGACCTGAAGATCCTGCAGGCGCTGCAGGACGATGGGCGCATCAGCAATCAGGATCTTGCCGAGCGCATCGGTTTGTCGCCATCGCCCTGCCTGCGCCGAGTCCGCGCGCTGGAGGAGGCGGGCGTGATTGCCGGCTACCGCGCGCTGCTCGAGCCGAAGGCGCTTGGCTTGTCACTGACGGCGCTGATTTACATCTCGATGGACCAGCATACGCCCGAGCGTTTCAGCCATTTCGAGGCCGAGATCGGGAGGATGCCTGAAATCCTCGAATGCCTGCTGATCACGGGCCAGGACGCCGACTATCAGTTGAAGGCCTTGGTACGGGACATGGAAGCTTATCAGGAGCTGCTGTTGAACCGGATCACCCGGATACCAGGCGTGACCGGCGTGCATACGAGCTTCGTGCTGCGCCAGGTGTTGGACAAGACGGCTTTGCCCCTCAGCGTTTCCTGAGGCGCAATCCCTCGCGTTTTGGACTAAGGTTCGGCGCGCGCGGCAGCCTGCGCCCGGGCGGAGACCGCGTAGATATCGATATCGCCCGAGGCGAAGACCTTGGGGTAATGGTCTTCGAAGTAGCGTCCGTCGATCTTGAATTTATTCCGCTCGTAGCTGCTGAAATAGACATAGTCGACCGCATGTTTGGCGCTGAGTGCGGGGAAGGCCTGAACGTCGGTGTACATCTTTTCCAACTCGGACCAGCGGGCTTGGTAACCGATGCCGTGAAAGAACAAATAAATCGGGGTGCCGACCAGAATGTTCCGTCCGGCCAAGGCAGCCTTGGGGTTGTTGTGGTTGTCCGAGGTGATGAATAGCGCATCCTTCGGGGTATGGG
>JAQTYA010000018.1 GCA_028688525.1 Methylococcus sp.
AGGATGAGTGTAGGATTCGGTGCGCTACAGGCCGCGCCAGTGCTGGAAGTGTAGCCAGTGTAGGATTTTTGCCGGATTTTGTTTTCTGCGCAGCGCCGAACCTCATTTCGCAGACTTCGCAGAGGTGCGAATTCTCTGCAAGCCTTGCCGTACAACTGACTTCGCACAATTCGCAGACTTCGCGCGGCTCCCTGGAGAATTTGGTCGGCTAAGAGGGCTGCGTTTGAAACGCGACCCTTCGACCGCAAGAGTTCGGCTTGGTCAGATTTGAAATCTAATCATGCGGGCTGCAGTTCAGCTTGTCCGCGTTTGAAACGCGACCAAGTGGGCTGCCGTTTTCGGAGCGGACGGCGCAGCGCTATATCCGAAACCGGTTACTAAAAAGGCAGGGGCGGATGCGGGTTTTATGCTTCTCAAGACAGCGGATTTTGTCGCAATTTGTCGTGCTGGCTTGTCCGTGAGTGCGCCGCTAGTGCGCCATGCGCCACGATTCGAGCAGCCGTACAGGCTTAAATCTCATCTAACTTGTTGAATATATTGGAGCTGGTGACAGGATTCGAACCCGCGACCGGCTGATTACAAATCAGCTGCTCTACCGACTGAGCTACACCAGCATGAGGAGGGAGGCGATGCCTCGCAGGGGTTGGGAAGATCGGGCGCCTGCTTGGGGTCCGGATTATACCGCCTGGGGCCTCGGCGCGAAACCGCGCCGGACGGTCTTCACTCGGGGGCTTGCGTCTTGTCTGGATATTCGCACAGGTCGGCGATGGGGCACTGCGGGCATTTAGGTTTGCGGGCGGTGCAGGTGTAGCGGCCATGGAGGATGAGGAGGTGGTGGGCGTCCTTCAGGAACTCACGGGGGGTGTGCTTCTCCAGCGCTTTTTCCACTGCAAGCACCGTCTTGCCCGGCGCCAGGCGGGTGCGGTTGGCGACGCGGAAGATGTGGGTGTCGACGGCGATGGTGGGTTGGCCGAAGGCGGTGTTCAGGATGACGTTGGCGGTTTTGCGGCCGACGCCGGGCAGGGCTTCCAGTGCTTCGCGGTCGCGCGGCACTTCGCTGCCGTGGCGTTCGATCAGCTGCCCGCAGAGGCCGATGATGTTCTTGGCTTTGCTGTTGAACAGGCCGATGGTCTTGATGTATTCGCGCAGGCCTTCTTCTCCCAGAGCGAGGATGGCCTCCGGCGTATTGGCGATGGGGAAGAGTTTTGCAGTGGCTTTGTTGACGCCCTTGTCGGTGGCCTGGGCGGAGAGGACGACGGCGACCAGCAGTTCGAAGGGGGTGCCGTAGTGCAGCTCGGTGGTTGGTTCGGGGATGGCGGCGGCGAGGCGTTCGAAGATCTGCCGCCGTTTGCTGGCGTTCATGCTTTCCGGGCGGCGGCCTCGAACGCTACGGGTTGGCTTGCTGCGGCCTGGGCTCGAACCTTGGCGCGTGCGTCGATCACGTTCTTCAGCGCGATGATGAGTCCCAGTCCGATGAAGGCGCCGGGCGGCAGGATGGCCAGCAGGAATCCATCATAGTTCTCGATGATACGCACGCTCCAGTTGCGGGCGGCTTCGCCGAACATCAGTTCGGCCCGGTTCAGCAGCGCGCCGGTGCCGACGATTTCGCGGAAGGCGCCGAGAGCGACCAGCGCCGCGGTGAATCCCAATCCCATGAACAGGCCGTCTAGGACGGCGCGGTCGACCGTGTTCTTCGAGGCGAAGGCTTCGGCGCGGCCGATGATGGCGCAGTTGGTGACGATCAGCGGGATGAAAATGCCGAGGATTTTGTACAGGTCGTGGAAGAACGCGCTCATCAGCAGCTCGATGACGGTGACGTTGGCGGCGATGACCAGCACGAACACCGGCAGGCGCACTTCCGTGGTGATGCGGTTGCGGATCAACGAAACCACGCTGTTGGAGAACACCAGAGCGACGGTGGTGGCTAGCCCTAGGCCCAAGCTGTTGACCACGGTGCTGCTGACGGCGAGCAGCGGGCACAGCCCGAGCAGGGCGACTAGGGCCTGATTGTTATGCCAGAGCCCGTCCAGGATGATCTTGCGGTAAGGGCCGAAATTCATGGGGTGTCCTCCTGTTGCGGAGTCGGGGCGAACAGTATTTCACGGTTATCGCGGAAGAATTGCAGCGTCTTGCGCACGGCTTTGACGACGGCGCGGGGGGTGATGGTGGCGCCGGTGAACTGGTCGAAGTCGCCGCCGTCCTTCTTCACGCCCCAGCGGATTTCGGGCGGAGCTAGCAGCGAAAGGCCTGCGAATTGGTGGATCCAGTCCGATTTGTTCTCGTCGATGGGGTCGCCTAGCCCGGGGGTTTCTTTGTGGCCCAGCACCCGTACGCCGGCCAGGCTGCCGTCGTAGTGGACGCCGACCAGCAGGCGGATGGCGCCGTTATAGCCGTCCGGCGCGATGGGCGAGAGCACGGCGGTGACCGGCTGTCCGGACTTGCGGGCGCGGTAGACCGGTACGGCCTGGCTGGTGCCGAGCAGCGGATCGGCGATTTCGATGGCATCCGCCAGCGGGTCGTTGTCGAAGGCTGCCGGCGGCACCAGCGATTCGATGGAATGCAGCAGGGTGGCGCGCTCGTTGGCTTCGATCAGTGGTTCGGTGTGGCGGTAGACCGTGGACACCAGGCCGGTGCCGGCGACCGAAAATACGCCGAGGATGAAGGCGGCGACGATGACGGGGTGCTGTTTCAGGTTCATCCGGGATGCCCGTAAACCCTGGGGCGGGTGTAATAGTCGATGGTCGGGGCCGCCAGGTTGAGCAGCAGAACCGCGAAGGCGACGCCGTCCGGGTAGCCGCCCCAGGAGCGGATCACGAAGACCAGGCTGCCGATCAGTGCGCCGTAAATCAGCCGGCCTTTCGGTGTGGTCGAGGCGGTGACCGGGTCGGTGGCGATGAAGAAGGCGCCGAGCATGGTCGCGCCGCCGAGCAGATGGAACAGCGGCGTGGGATAGGCTTGGGGCTCCAGCAGGAAGAAACCCAGGCTCAATCCGCCCAGTGCCGCCAGGAATCCCGCGGGGATCTGCCAGGCGATCAGCCCGCGGCGCAGCAGCCAGAGGCCGCCGGCGAGATAGCCCAGGTTCACCCACTGCCAACCTTTGCCGGCGAGAGCGCCGAACAGCGTGCCGGACTGGACTTCATCTATCGTCCGGCCAAGGCCGAGCTGGGTCTTGAGTGTGTCCAGCGGCGTCGCCATCGCCAGCGCGTCGAACCCTAAGCCTTCCGGTCCCGCACGATGGACGACCGCGTTCCAGGCATCCAGCAGACCCAGTGGCGTAGCTGAGAGCTCGGCCGGCGGCAGCCAGGCGGTCATCGCTTTCGGGAAGGAGATGAGCAAGACGGCATAACCGACCATGGCCGGGTTGAACGGGTTGTAGCCCAGGCCGCCGTAAAGCTGCTTGCCGATGACGATGGCGAATAGCGCCCCGAACACGGCGATCCACCAGGGTGCTATCGGAGGCAGCGATACCGCCAGCAGGGCCGCGGTGAGCACGGCGCTCCAGTCGGAGAGGCCGGCACGGCTGGGCCGGGTGCGCAGACGCAGCATGGCGTATTCGGCCAGCAGGGCGGTGGCGACCGCCAGGGCGAGATGGATCAGCACGCCGGGGCCGAACTGCCAGAACTGGGCGGCGATGCCGGGCAACATCGCTAGCAGCACCCATTGCATGATGCGACGGGTGCTACCAGTCGGCGTGACATGGGGCGCGGGGGAGGTATTGAAGCGCATGGTTTAGTTCTCGGCCGGTTCCTGTGCCTTGGGCGATTCGTTGTCCGCGCGCTCTGCTGCCGCTGTGGCATCGGGTTCCGGGGCGCGTTTGCGGGCTTTGGCCCGGGCGATGGCTTCCTGGATTTCGGAAGTGTCCGGTTTGGCCAAGGCCGCTTTCTTGCGCTGGGCGGCTTCGGCACGTTCCAGTTTCTCCTGTTCCTTGCGGGCTTGACGGGCCTCGAAGCGTTCCCGGGCGTGGTCGGCCTTAGAACGTTCGCGCTGCTTGGCCACGAGTTCGCTCTTGGCAGCTCGGAAATACTGCACCAGAGGAATGTGGCTGGGGCAGACGTAGTCGCAGCAGCCGCATTCGATGCAGTCCGGAAGCTGGTATTCCTGCGCCCGCTCCAGGTTGTCGGCGCGGCTGTACCAGTAGAGCTGCTGCGGCAGCAGGTTGACCGGGCAGACCTCGGCGCAGGCGCCGCAGCGGATGCAAGGCAGCGCCTGCTTGGGCCCGGTGGTCTCGCCGCGCCCGGTGACCAGGACGCAGTTGGCGGCCTTGACCAGGGGCAGCGCGTCGGAGGGGAGGGACATTCCCATCATCGGCCCGCCCAGGATCAAGCGCTCGGCCACGCCGGAATAGCCGCCGCTGTAGCGGACCAGGTCGGCGATAGGGGTGCCGATACGGGTCAGCCAGTTGCCCGGATTCTTGATGCCTTTGCCGGTGATGGTGACAATGCGCTCGATCAGCGGCTCGCCCCAGACCACCGCTCGGAATACCGCCGCTGCCGTGCCGACGTTCTGGCAGATCACGCCGGCGTCGGCGGGGATGCCGCGGGTCGGCACTTCGCGGCCGGTGAGGATGCGGATGAGCTGCTTTTCGCCGCCGCTGGGGTAGAGGGCTGGCACCTTGACGATGTCGATGTTCGAATAATCCCCCGCTGCCCGCGCCTCCCGTAAAGCCCGGATCGCTTCCGGCATGTCGTCTTCGATGCCGAGCAGGCAGCGCTCCACGCTCAGGACCTGCATCAGGATGCGCGCGCCCTCAAGCACCTCGTGCGGGAAATTCCGCAGCAGGCTGTCGTCGCAAGTGATGTAGGGTTCGCACTCGGCGCCGTTGAGGATCAGGGTGTCGATTGCGCGGTGGCCGGGATCGGTCTTGACCGCGGTCGAGAACGCCGCGCCGCCCAAGCCCACGATGCCCGACTCGAAGATGATCCGGCGCAGTTCGTCTGGCGCGAGTTGGCGATAGTCGGGGCGCGCTTCGGCTTCGAGCGCGAGGTCTTCTCCATCGGTGTCGATCACGATGGTCAGGTCGGCGAGGCCGGAAGAATGCGGCAGCGGACGCGGTTCGATGGCGCTGACGATCCCTGAACTGGAGGCGTGGATCGGCGGATTCATCGGGCCGTCGCCGCGGGCGATGACTTGGCCCTTGAGGACATGGTCGCCGACACTCGCCAGGCTTTCCGCGTTCTGGCCGCCGCGCTGCTGCAGCGGGAAGATCAGCCGCGGCGGTACCGGGGCCGTCGCCAGCGGAGCGAGGCTGGAATCCTCTTTATGGGCGTCCAGGTGCAGACCGCCGTGGAATCGGTGGAGCGTGAACATCAATGGATCTCGTTGGGCTTGGGTGAGCGCCAAGTGCCGAGGTTGTCGCGGACCGGCTCCATCGCAATGCAGTCGACCGGGCAGGGGGCGACGCACAGCTCGCAGCCAGTGCATTCGGAGGCGATGACGGTATGCATCAGCTTGGCCGCGCCGAGGATCGCGTCGACCGGGCAGGCCTGGATGCACAGCGTGCAGCCGATGCATTTGGTTTCGTCGATGACGGCGACGCTTTTCGGTTTCTCGGCGCCGTGCTCGCCGCTCAGCGGCTTGGGTTCGACCCCGAGCAGATCGGCCAGCGCCTGCACGCCGTCCTCGCCCCCGGGAGGACACTGGTTGATGTCGGCTTCGCCTTTGGCGATGGCCTCGGCATAGGGGCGGCAGCCGGGGAATCCGCACTGGCCGCATTGGGTCTGCGGCAGCACGGCGTCGATCTTGTCGGCCAGGGGGTCGCCTTCGACCTTGAAGCGGCGCGAGGAATAGCCCAGCAGCGCGCCGAACAGGGTGAACAATACGCACACGGCGAGAAACGCCAGCATCTTCCCCCCTTAGCCCTTGACCAGACCGGAGAAACCCATGAAGGCGACGGAAATCAAGCCGGCGGTGATGAGGGCGATAGCGTTGCCGCGGAACGGCACCGGCACGTCGGCGGCATCGACCCGTTCCCGCAGGCCGGCGAACAGCACCAGCACCAGGGTGAAGCCGGCGGCGGCGCCGAAGCCGTACAGGAAAGACTCGATGAAATCGTTGCGGGCCTGGACGTTGAGTAGGGCCACGCCGAGCACTGCGCAATTGGTGGTGATCAGCGGCAGAAATATGCCCAGTACCTGGTGCAGCAGCGGGCTGGTCTTTTTGACTACCATCTCGGTGAACTGGACCACCACGGCGATCACCACGATGAAGGTGATGGTGCGCAAATATTCCAGCCCCATGGGCTCCAGCAGGAAATGGTTGACGACGTAGCTGCTGACCGAGGACAAGGTCAGTACGAAGGTTGTCGCCAGCCCCATGCCGATCGCGGTTTCCGTTTTGCGCGACACGCCCATGAACGGACACAGGCCGAGAAACTTGACCAGGACGAAGTTATTCACCAGGGTCGTGCTGACGAGGATCAACAGATAGTCTTTCATCTCGGGGAAGCGGTGCGCCGGCAAGGAAGCCGGGAATTATATATTAGTTGACTGCATGGCTAGGGAAATGGGGCGTCAATGTTTCTTCACGTGGCGGATCATGCGGCGGCGTTTTTTGACCTGGCGCTCGGTGAGTTCGTTGCGGCGGCCCTGGAACGGGTTTTCCGCGCTCTTGAACACCAGCTTCAACGGTACGCCCTGCAGTTTGAACGCTTTGCGGAACTCGTTGCCGAGATAGCGCTTATACGCCGAAGGCAGGTCTTCGGTCTGATTGCCGTGGATCACGACGACTGGCGGGTTATGGCCGCCCTGGTGGGCGTACTTGAGTTTGATGCGGCGGCCCCGGACCAGCGGCGGCTGGTGCGCAGTCAGGCAGTCTTGCAGCACCTGGGTGAGGCGCGAAGCCGATAGGTCCAGCATGGCGGACTGGTAGATCGGCTTGACCGCGTCCATCAGCACGCCGACCCCTGTGCCGTGCAGAGCCGAGACGAAATATTTCTTGGCGAATTCGAGAAACGGTAGCTTGAGTTCGATTTGGCGCTTAACTTTCTCGCGCTGCTCGGGGTCCAGCCCATCCCATTTGTTGAAGCCGATCAAGAGGCCGCGACCGATCTCCAGTACCATCCCCAGCAGATTGGCGTCCTGGTCGGTGAGCCCTTCGCTGGCGTCTACCAGGTAGATCACCACATGAGCTTTCTCGATGGCCTGGAAACTCTTGAGGACGCTGAATTTTTCGACACCCTCGTTGACCCGTGCACGGCGGCGAATGCCGGCGGTGTCGATCAGGGTATAGCGCTCTCCTCGGCGCTCGAAGGGCACGTAGATGCTGTCCCGGGTGGTGCCGGGCTGGTCGTAGACGACCACGCGCTCTTCGCCCAGGATGCGGTTGACCAGGGTGGATTTGCCGACGTTGGGCCGACCCACCACCGCGATGCGGATACCGGTTTCGGCGTCGGTTTCCTCTTCCGCGTCGGGTTCCGGCAGCAGCGCCTCGACTTGTTCCAGCAGCGTATGCACACCGGTACCGTGTGCCGCGGAGATGAGCTGCGGCTCGCCTAGTCCGAAAGCATGGAACTCCGCTCCGGCAATCAGGGCATTGGTCCCGTCGATCTTGTTGGCGACCAGCAGCACCGGTTTGCTGATCCGGTGCAGGCGCTCGGCGATGAGTTCGTCTCCGGTGGTCATGCCGGCATGGACGTCCACCAGGAACAGGACGACGTCGGCCTCGTCGAGGACGTGCTGCACCTGCTTCATCGCCTGGTCGTCGATGCCCTCGGCGGCTTCGATGATGCCGCCGGTATCGACCACGAAATAGTCGCGTTCGCCGCGCTGCACCCGGCCGTATTGGCGGTCTCGGGTCAGGCCGGGATAGTCGGCGACTAGCGCGTCACGGGTCCGGGTCAGATAGTTGAACAGGGTGGATTTGCCGACATTGGTCCGGCCGATCAGGGCGACGACGGGTAGCATGCTCATTCCAGCGAGACCGCGGCCAGGGTGCCGTCGGTGGCGTATACATAGACGATGTCGCCGTGAACTACGGGCGGATACTCGATGGCTGCATCTTCCGCAATCAGGAGCCGGCCTACGATGCGTCCGTCTTCTTTGTTCAGCACGTGCAGATAGCCTTCGAAGTCGCCGACGACGAGATAGTCTTTCACTAGAGCGGGGGCGGTCAGCCGGCGCTGATGCAGCTCGGTCTGTTTCCACTGGTCTTCGCCGCTGCGGGTGTCGATCTGCCAAACGTCGGCATTGGCGTCGGTCAGGTAAAGTTCCTTACGGTCTGCCGTCATCCCGGCCGGCGAGGAAATGCTCTCGCGTTTCCACAGGACCTCTCCGGTATTGAGTCCTAGAGCGGCGGTTCCGCCCTGGTAGCCGGAAACGAACACGGTGTCGCCCCGTACTACCGGCGTGGCGCTGAGGTCCACCAGCCGCTCGATTTCCGAACGGCCGTGCGGCAAGGAAACATTCGCTTCCCAGGCGAGCTTGCCTTCCTTGAGCTGCAAGGCGGTAACCTTGCCGCCGCCGAAGCCGTCGATCACCAGGTCGCCGGCAATGATCGGAGCGCCCCGGCTGCGTACTGCGAGTGCCGGTGCATTGCGCTCGAAATACCAGAGCGAAGCGCCGGATTTGCGATCCAGGCCAGTCAAATGGCCATTGCTGCCCCGAACCACGATGACATCGTCGCCGGCTACGGGAACCGAAAGAAGCTCGCTAGAGAGAGTGGATTTCCAGACCAGCGAGCCATCGTCGGCGTTCAGGACCAGGATGGCGCCTTCGGCGGTGGCGATGAACAGTTCGTCTTCGTCGATTACCGGTCCCGAAGACAGTTCCATCTCGTGATCGACCGACCATATCTTTTCGCCGGTCAAACGGTTGAATGCGTACACGGTGCCATGGCGTTCCGCGGCGAAGACGCGGCTGTCGTCAGCGGCGGGACTCAGGTTGATGTTCTCTTCGTCGTAGCCCTTGCCGATTTCCGCGCCCCACAGCTTATTGACCTTCACCGTCTGGGCGATTTCGGTCAGCACTGCCGGAGGCTCGTCGTTGTCTTTGCCTGTAAAGTAGTCCTGGATGCCCTGGTAGGCATTCTGAATGGCATCCAGGCCGGCGCAACCGGACAGCGCGGCGAGCGAAGCGATGAGCAGTCCGCGGCGGATCATGGGGTATCGGTCGTGCCGAGGTCGGTCAGTTTCAGTTCCAGCAACGGCGAGAGCTGGCCTTCGCGGCGCGCCTTCAAATAGGCGGTGCGGGCTTCTTCCGGCCGGTTCAGTGCCTGGTAGATGTCGCCTTTGAGCTCTTCGTAGAGCGCGTCGAATTCCGGGCTGCGCTTGAGCGCCGGGTCTTCGGCCAATTTGAGCGCTTCCGCCGTTTCGCCCAACGCCAACTGGACTTCGGCCAGCCGTAGCCGCGCCACTTGCAGAATCTTATCGTCCTTGCTGCCGGCGATGAGCTGTTGCAGCAAAGCCTTGGCTCCTGCCAGATCGTCGGTTTCGACCTTGATCCGCGCCATGAACAGCTTGCCGTAAGTCGCGTAGGCGGAGTCCGGAAACTGTTTTTCGATGCGGTCGCTCAGTTGGAGTGCTGCGTCGTTGTGCTTGTTGGCAACGGCGTCGAGGAGCTGCTGGTACAGGGCGCCCGCCTGCAGAGTCTTTTCCTCTCGGGCCCTTTGCCAGGCGCCCCAGCCGACGATGACGGCGACGCCCAGTGCAACGCCGATGACAACAGAGCTGGCGTTGGTTTTCCACCAGCGCTTGAGCGCTTCGAGGCGCTCCTCTTCGGTCAGATAAACTTCCATGGCAACCTCGATTCAAATAGGGATACAGGATTGGACGAGCCGGATCAGCTCAGCTTGCGCGACCGTTTGTTGGGCGGTGTCCGAACGCAAGGGTTTCAGACTGATGCAGTCATCCCGCATTTCGTCTTCGCCCAGGATCAGGGCGAAAGCCGCTTCGCTCTTATCGGCGCGCTTAAACTGGTTCTTGAAACTGCCGCCGCCGCAATTCACTATTAGCCGGAGGCCGGGAATAGCGTCCCTGAGCGTTTCCGCCAGGACGGCGCCGCGCCGCTCGGCGGTTTCGCCTACCCGGATGAAATAGATATGCGGGGCGGTGTCGGCGGCGGTGTCGCCGGTCAACTCGATCAGGCGCTCCAAGCCCAAAGCGAAGCCGATGGCGCTGGATTCTCGCCCGCCGAGCTGGGCGACTAGACCGTCGTAGCGACCGCCGGCGCAGACGGTGCCCTGGGTGCCGAGTTCGTCGGTGACCCATTCAAACACCGTATTGCAGTAGTAATCCAGCCCCCGTACTAGGCGCGGGTTGATTACATAGGATACTTCGGCAGCGTCCAGCAAAGCCGTCAGTCCCTCGAAATGCACCCGCGAAGCCTCGCCCAAATAGTCCGCCAGCACCGGCGCTCCGGCCAGCAGATCCTTCAGGTCGGGATTTTTGCTATCGAGAATGCGCAGCGGATTGGTCTCTAGGCGCCGAACGCTGTCGGCATCCAGCGCGTCGTAATTCCCGCGCAGATAATCCACCAGAATCTGCCGGTAGGCCAGCCGTTCGTCGGGCGTGCCCAGCGAATTCAGTTCAAGCCGCAGCTTGTGGGCGACCCCTAAGCGCTGCCAAAGCCGGCGGCTTAGAAAGATCAGCTCCGCATCGATGTCGGGCCCCGGCATCCCGTAGACCTCGACGCCGACCTGATGGAACTGGCGGTAGCGCCCTTTCTGGGGCCTTTCGTGGCGGAACATGGGGCCGGCATACCAGAGCCGATGAGTCTGGTTGTGCAACAGGCCGTGTTCGAGGCAGGCGCGAAGGCAGCCGGCGGTGCCTTCGGGGCGCAGGGTCAACGAGTCGCCGTTACGGTCTTCGAAGACATACATTTCCTTCTCGACGATGTCGGTGACTTCGCCGATGGAGCGCTTGAACAGCTCGGTCTTCTCGACGATGGGCAATCGGATCTCGCGGTAGCCGTAACCCGCCATGATGCTGCGGATATGGTGTTCGACGTGCTGCCAGCGGGGGGTGGTATCCGGCAGGATATCGTGCATGCCACGGATGGCTTGGATTTTTTCACTCATGACATGAATCAGTCTATCTATCGGTGGGCCAACGCGTTCAGGGTTTGCCGAACATGCGCCGCGCCTGCACGGCTTCGCCCGAATCCGGGAACTCCGTACCGAGCCGTTCGGCCAATCGCCGCGCTTCGCCGGCATCGCCCAAGGCTAGTTCGTTCTTGGCGCCTAGCCATAAGGTTTCCGGCGTGTCTTCGGCGATGGCCTGGTAGCGCTGCAGGAAGGCGCGCGTAGACATATATTGCCGAGCCTCGAGGCTGACATAGGCCATTTCCAGTAGCGCCGGTGGATAGCCCCCGTTCTTTTCCAGCGCCCGGCGCAAAAACGGCTCCGCCTCGGCGGAACGGCCCGCGCGGCGCAAGCAGGAGCCGGCGTTACTTAGGGGGATCCAGGGCTGAGGATACAGCGGAGTCGAATAGGCGACCTCGAACTTGACCATGGCGTCCTGGATGTGTCCGGTGTTGCAGAGAAAACGTCCGTAGTTGTTGAAGGTGCTGAAATTCTCCGGGTTCAGCGACAAGGCTTCGCGGAACTGCTGGTCGGCTTCTTCGGTCTTGCCCAATTTCTCGTAAAGTACGGCCAAGGCATCGCGAGCGTCGCTGCTGGCGGGGTCGAGCTCTATCGCGTGCCTCAAGTCATCCAGCGCAACTTCCAGCGCGCCCTGCTGCATGTAACGGACTCCCTTCTGGGTGTAGATATCGGCGGCGCTGAGCGCGCTATAGGGATCGTTGGCGGAAGCGGGCCGTTTTTCTTCCGCAACGCAGGCGGCGAGAGTCCCTATCACAACGCTCACAACCAGCCGCGGCCTCATCGTCAATGCGCGGTATGCAGGCGGAACTGGCGCCGGCTGCGGTCGTTGACCTTGCCTACCAATTGGCCGCAGGCCGCGTCGATGTCTCCGCCCCGCGTCTTGCGGGTGGTCGTGATGAGTCCAGCATCCTGGAGGATATGGGCGAAGCTGGCGATGGTTTCCGGGCGCGAGCAGCGGTACGCAGAGTTCGGGAAGGGGTTGAACGGGATCAGGTTCACCTTGGAGGGGACATGGCTCAGCAATCGAACCAGGGCTCGGGCATGTTCCGGGGCGTCGTTCACGCCGTCCAGCATCACGTATTCGAAGGTGACCTTGCGCCGGTTTTCGGTACCGACATAGCGCTTGCACGCAGCCAGCAGTTCCTTGATCGGATACTTGCGGTTGATCGGCACCAACTCGTTGCGCAGCTCGTCATCGGGTGCATGCAGCGATACCGCCAGGCTGATGTCGCTGACTTCGGCCAGTCGGTCCAGCGCCGGCACGATGCCCGAAGTGCTGAGCGTAACCCGTCGCTTCGACAGGCCATAGGTGAAATCGTCCATCATCAAACGGGTCGCGGCGACCACGTTGCCGAAGTTGAGCAAGGGCTCGCCCATGCCCATCAGCACGACGTTGCTGATGCGTTGTTCTTCGCCGAGCCGGTGCTGCGCCACCCAGAGCTGGCCGATGATCTCGGCGGTAGTCAGGTTCCGGTTGAATCCCTGGCGGGCGGTGGAGCAGAACGAGCATTCGAGCGAGCAGCCCACCTGCGACGACACGCACAGGGTATTGCGCCCCTCGTCGGGGATCAGCACGGTCTCCACTCGGTTGACGGCGTCCACCTGCAGCACCCATTTACGGGTGCCGTCGGCCGAGCGCTGCTCGAGCACGAGTTCGGGCGGACGAATCTCGCTTACCGCTTCGAGCCGGCTGCGCAGTGCCTTGCTCAGATTGGTCATCAGCGAGAAATCGGTGACGCCGCGCTGATGGATCCACTGTAGCAGCTGCGAAGCGCGGAACGGCTTCTCGCCGATGCGGACGAAGAAGGCTTCCATGCCCTCCCGGTCTAGATCGAGCAGATTGACGCGGGCTTCCGCCTCAGCGGATGCGGGGGCAGAGTTCATCGCTTTTGAAGAAATAGGCGATCTCCTGGGCCGCCGTTTCCGGGCCGTCCGAGCCGTGCACTGCGTTCTCGTCGATGCTGACGGCGAAGTCAGCCCGGATAGTGCCGGGAGCTGCGTCTTTCGGATTGGTGGCGCCCATCAGGTCGCGGTTCTTGGCGACGGCGTCCTCGCCTTCCAGAACCTGGATCATGACCGGGCCGCTGATCATGAATGACACCAGGTCGTTAAAGAAGGGGCGCTCTCTGTGCACGGCGTAAAACCCTTCGGCCTGTTCGCGAGACAGCTGGGCCATCTTTGCGGCCACGATCTTGAGGCCGGCCTTCTCGAAACGGGCGTAAATCTCGCCGATGACGTTCTTGGCGACTGCGTCCGGCTTGATGATGGAAATAGTGCGTTCTACCGCCATGGAATCTCCTTGCGTTCTTGTGTGGGCTGAATTGATGAAGAGGTGTCGTCTTCCCATCCCATGACGATAGCGCCAGGATGGAAAAAATCCGTTGATTCTAACGGATTTTGTGGAAAAGTTGGAAACTGCCTGCAAAACCGCTGGAAGTCAGACGGCGAAGCTCTCGCCGCAGCCGCAGCTTGCGGTGGCCTTAGGATTGTGGAAGCGGAAAGCCTCGTTGAGTCCCTCGCGGGCATAGTCTATTTCCACGCCGTCGAGGTAGGCCAAGTCTCCAGCATTGACTAGGACCTTGACACCGTGCTGTTCGAAGACGGCATCGTCCGCGGTGATTGCGTCGGCATAGTCCACAACATAGGCATAACCCGAACATCCCGCCTTCTTGACGCCTAAGTGCAGCCCTATGCCGCGGCCGCGGCGAGCAAGTTGTTTTGCGATCTGTGCGGCGGCGTTTTCCGTTACCGTGATGGCCATGGTAGTGTCCTCAATGCAAGGGGTTAAGATTCAAAGCGAGGGCCGGCTCCGATGATTCGACCGAGCGCCGCAAGCAATTGTTCCGCCTCCGCTTCGGTGTTGTCCTTGCCCAGGCTGATCCGTACCGCACCGGCCGCGAGAGTCGGGGCGATGCCCATCGCGAGCAATACCGGGCTGGGTTCGCGTGCTCCGCTGGCGCAGGCCGAGCCGCTGGAAACCGCAATGCCGTGCCGGTCCAGCAGCATCACGAGAGTCTCGCCGTCGTAGCCCGCCACGGCGAACTGCAGCGTATTGGGCAGCCGTTCCGCAGCACCGGCGAAGACCGTCGTGTTGGGCAGTTTCGCGACGCCCCGTTCCAGCTGATCCCGCAGGCAGCGGAGCCGTCGTCCGTGCTCTTCCAGTTCGGCGGCGGCGAGTTCGGCGGCTTTGCCGAAGCCTACGATGGCAGCCACGTTTTCTGTGCCGCCGCGCAGGCCCTTTTCCTGCTCGCCGCCGTGGATGAGCGGTGTCAGCGGGACCGAAGGGTCAGCGATCAGGGCGCCGGCTCCCTTGGGGCCGCGGATCTTGTGTCCCGACAGGGACATCAGGTGGGCGCCGGTCTGTGGGAAATTTAACGGGATTTTCCCCGCCGCCTGGACCGCATCGCAATGGAACCAGGCGCCGTTGTCCAAGGCGGCGATGCGGGCGGTGTTCTGGATGACTCCGGTCTCGTTGTTGGCAAGCATCACCGAGACGATATCGGGCGGATTTTCAACGATCGCGGCCAGGGAGGAATCTTCGATCATGCCCTGGGCGTCCACCGCTAAGGTTCGGCAGTCCCAGCCGTGCTTGGCCAGGAACCGCACGGGTTCCGCAACCGAAGGATGTTCGGTGGCGCCGATACAGATGCTGCCGGGTTTAAGACCCCAGGCCAAGCCTTTGAGGGCGAGGTTGTTAGCTTCGCTGCCGCCGCTGGTGAATACGACCTGGGTGGGTGAGGCGCAGGCCAGGGCGGCAATCTGGGCTCGGGCGGTTTCTACTGCGTCCCGTGCGATGCGGCCTGGGCGGTGCAGGCTGGAGGGATTGCCGTGGCAGGATTTCAGATAGGGCAGCATCGCCTCCAGCACCCGCTCGTCAAGCGGAGTGGTGGCGTTGTGATCGAAATAGATCATCCGGTCTTGGCCGGCTCCTGTCCCATCAGGAGTTCGACCCGGCGCAGGCTCTGGCGGTCCTGCCTCTCGGCGACCTGCCGCACCGGCTGGCGGTTCAGCACTTCACCCAGGCTGATGGAGGCGAGGTAGTCCCGGATCTGTTCGCTCAGTCCCATCCACAGGTCGTGAGTAAGGCAGGGCTGGTTGTTCTGGCAGTTGGCTTTGCCGCCGCAGCGGGTGGAGTCGATCGGTTCGTCAACGGCGGCGATGATTTCGGCGATGTTGATTTCGGTGGCGCAGCGACTGAGCTGATAGCCGCCGCCGGGACCGCGAACTCCCTCCACCATGCCTGCCCGGCGCAGGCGGGCGAACAGTTGTTCGAGATATGATAGGGATATATTCTGCCGCTTGGCGATATCGGTCAGCGTGACCGGGTTCGATTCGCTATGATAAGCGAGATCCAGCATGGCGGTGACCGCGTAGCGGCCTTTTGTCGTCAGTCGCACGATATTTTTCCTCCCCCGGTTGCAGCAATAGTCATAGGAATCAGGCGACGGTGACCAGATATGCCCAAGCAAATTAGTACACTATTCTGTGGGTTTTCCGCTTTCACTTCAACCGCTATGGGTATCGTCTCGAAAGTTTTTTCCGCGAATCCGGGCTCGGCGAGGCTTTCAGAGGCTGGCGGTGTTTTTGCACGTAGACAGTCCTTGTCGTTAATTGGACAATCGGAGCCGGGACTAATCGAGTGAGGGAAGCGGAGAGAACGCGGATGGCCGATCATGATGACATGTCCGAGCTGCAGCAAGGTGCGGCCGGCAGAAAGGCGGCTGCGATAGTTTTTATCGTGGGCGTGACGGCGCTTATCGTTGCGCTGGACCGTTTCGGCGTTTTCGGTCCGGGTCACGAAGCGACTGAAGAGCGGGTGGAGTCCGGTGGAGAACTCGGCAGCCCAGGGCCGGCCATGCAGATCGATACGAGCCCGCCGGCGAGGGGTGGCGAAGCGGTGGGAGCCCTCTCGGTGACCGGAAATTACGGAGGCAGCGAGATCCGTACCGCGGGTTATAGCGAAGGCATGAGTTTTTCTCTGGAAATGTCGCTAGATCAGCGTGGGCAGGTCGTCTATGGCAATTATTCCAATAGCGCCGGCGACGCGGGTAACCTGAAGGGTGCAGTGGAGGGCGAGGTTTTTTCCGGACGCGCTGAGTCGCTGATGCTGCCGGGCAATTTCTGCGACTTCGAGGCTGAGGTGAAGCAGGATGGCGCAGTGATTCAGGGGCAGTTCGACTGTACGACAGGGGACCGGTCCCGGTTTACCCTCAAGCGCCGCTAGCGCCGCTTCAATGCCGGCGCGGCGGAAACAGCTGCGGATTGCGTGCTACGAACCGCCGAACCAGGCGGTCGGCGACCAGAGAGTCGCCGTTTTTCGTGTAGTGATAGCCCATCCATGCTGCCAGGAAGGCGCCGAGCGCGTCGACGATGAGGTCGGTCATGGTGTCGCGTGCCGATTTCTGCATGTCGAATCCAAACCCCTGGTCCATCAGAAATTCGAAAATCTCCCATAAAGCTCCCATCGACACGGAATAACAGAACGCCGTGATGGCTACGTAGAACGGCGCCATCTTGACGCGGTGAGTGCTGTAGAACGCGTAAATCAGCAGGAAGCCCAGAAGGCCCATGACCAGCGCGGAAACGCTGTGCAGCAAGAGGTCCCACCACCAAAAACGCTCGTAGAACATTTCCACTTCGCCCAGGCCGAAGGCGGCGTAGAGGAATAGGCAGGTGACGAAAGTGAACTCTACCGGCAACTGTACCCGGAATTGCCGCGCTATCAGAGCTGGCAGGAAGGTCAGCGCGAGCACGGCGAGCGAGGTGAAGGCGACCAGCCATTGGGACTCATGCAGGGCGCCGACGAAGACGCCTAGAATCAGCGCTTGCAGGACTACCGATGCCCGGATTTGCAGGCGCTCGGCCCAGTCTTCCGGGGTGAGCGCGGCGCGCAGGCGGGAGGGCTTGCGGCGGCGGCGCGTGCTCACGGCTTCAGCGGGCGAGCACGTCCAGCCCCGCGCTGCATTCCGGCGTTATTCCGGGCGTGTGGCGCAAGGATTCCAGGGCGGCGAAATCGAACAGCTTGCGGTCTGCGAGCTGCGAGGGGGCGGCGTTTTGGAGCGCGGTGAAGACGGTTTCTACGCGGCCCGGGTGGCGTTTCTCCCATTCGTGCAGCATGGCTTTCATGGCCTGACGCTGCAGGTTCTCCTGCGATCCGCAGAGGTTGCAAGGAATGATGGGGAAATCGCGGATGCGGGCGTATTCGGCGATATCCTCTTCCTTACAGTAGGCTAAAGGCCGGATTACGATGTGGCGGCGGTCGTCGCTCAGCAGTTTCGGCGGCATCGCCTTCAGGGTGCCGCCGTAGAACAGGTTCAGGAAGAAGGTTTCCAGGATGTCGTCACGGTGGTGGCCCAGCGCGATCTTGGTGATCCCGTTGTCTGCGGCATAACGGTACAGCAGGCCGCGCCGCAGGCGGGAGCAAAGCCCGCAGGTGGTCTTGCCCTCCGGGACGATGCTCTTGACGACGCTGTACGTATCCTGCTCGATGATGTGAAACGGAATACCCTGTTCCGATAGGTATTTCGGCAGGACGTCCGCTGGGAAGCCTGGCTGTTTTTGGTCCAGGTTGACCGCGACGATATCGAAGCTCACGGGCGCATTGAGCCGCAGCTTGAGCAGGATGTCCAGCAGGGTGAAGGAGTCCTTGCCGCCGGATAGGCAGACCATGACGCGATCACCGTCATGGATCATGCCGTAGTCGGCGATGGCTTGTCCGGCGAGCCGCCGCAGCCGCTTTTGCAGCTTGTTGAACTCGTAACGTTCCTTGGCGTAAAGGGCGGTTGCCGCCTTATCCTGCATAACGCTGAAAGATTAGGGTGGCGTTGGTGCCCCCGAAGCCGAAGCTGTTGGACATTGCGGTGTCGATGCGGGCGCCGTCGATCCGTTCGCGGACGATGGGGACTCCGGCTGCGCCCGCATCGAGATTTTGGATGTTGGCTGAAGCGCTGATGAAACCCTGTTCCATCATGAGCAGCGAATAGATCGCCTCGTGCACACCGGCGGCGCCTAGGGCATGGCCGGTCAGAGACTTGGTGGAGCTGACCGGCGGAACGGCGGCGCCGAATACGTTCTTCATGGCTTCCAGTTCCCGGATGTCGCCCACCGGTGTACTGGTGCCGTGAGCGTTGATGTAATCGACGCTTGCCGCAGTCATGGTCGCCATGGCCTGCTGCATGCAGCGTACTGCGCCTTCGCCGGAAGGTTGCACCATGTCGTAGCCGTCGGAGGTGGCGCCGTAGCCGGTGAGTTCGGCATAGATGCGGGCGCCGCGCGCCTTGGCGTGCTCCAATTCTTCGACGACCAGGACGCCGCCGCCGCCGGAGATGACGAAGCCGTCGCGGTCGGCGTCATAGGGGCGCGAGGCGGTTTCCGGTGTGTCGTTGTATTTGCTCGACAGCGCGCCCATGGCATCGAACAGCACGCTCATAGTCCAGTGGACTTCTTCGCCGCCTCCGGCGAAAACGATATCCTGCTTGCCCAGTTGGATCTGCTCGGCGGCGCTGCCGATGCAGTGGGCGCTGGTGGCGCAGGCCGAGCTGATCGAGTAGTTGACGCCCTTGATCTGGAATGGCGTTGCCAAGCAGGCCGAGTTGGTGTTGGACATTGAGCGGGGCACCATATACGGGCCCACTTTTTTAACGCCCTTTTCGCGGAAGGTCTGCCACGCCGTAAGCATGTTCGAGGTCGACGGGCCGCCTGAGCCCATGATCAACCCGGTGCGAGGGTTGGATACTTCGTTCGCATCGAGCCCGGCGTCGGTAATCGCTTCCTGCATGGCGATGTAATTGAAGGCTGCGCCATCACCCATGAAGCGGCGGACCTTGCGGTCGATAAGATCATCCGGATCCAGCCGGATCGGGGCGTAGACCTGACTACGGAAGCCGAGTTCGCGGTATTCCTCCGAGCCGAGGATACCGGAACGGCCGAGCCGCAGGGAGTCGATAACTTCGGCCTTATTGGTGCCGATGCTGGAAACGATGCCGATGCCGGTAACGACTACACGTCTCATGTCTATGCTCCTTAGAAGTCGTCCGTGCTCGTGAAAAGACCGACTCGAAGGTCGTTCGCTTCATAGATGATCTTGCCGTCGCATTCCATCTCGGCGTCGGCAATGCCCATCACCAGCTTCCGCAGGATTACCCGCTTGAGATTGATCCGGTAGGTCACCAGTTTGGCTTGCGGCAGAACCTGACCGCGGAACTTGACCTCGCCCACGCCTAACGCCCGCCCGCGGCCTTTACCGCCGATCCAGCCCAGATAGAATCCGACCATCTGCCACATGGCATCGAGCCCCAGGCAGCCTGGCATTACAGGGTCGGCGATAAAGTGGCAGTCGAAAAACCATAGGTCCGGTTTGACGTCCAATTCCGCTACGATCAGGCCTTTGTCGAAGGTTCCGCCCACCGAGTCGATGTGGGTGATGCGATCGAACATCAGCATGGGAGGGGCGGGTAGCTGGGCATTGCCGGGCCCGAACATTTCACCTCGGGCGCATTGCAGCAACTCGTCCCACGTATAGCTGTTTCGTCTTGACATCGACTTTTCTTCTTATGGTTATAGTGGTGTGAAAATGAAGAAAGTTCCGCATTCTATCAAGAAAACGCGAACTTCTGGAGCGGTGGTTGATGCCTGAGCCTAGCGATAGAGCAGCACCGTTTCGCGCTCCTCGCTCCAGGAGGCTTCGTCCGGGAGGGCGAGAGCGTCCAGATCGGTTGGGGTTGCGTCGGGGTCATCCACCCATTGACGCAGTAGCTCCGAGCCGTTGATGAGGTCGATGGCGAGGCGGTCGAATTCGTATTCGTAAGGGAAGTCGCGCCAGATTTCGTAGTCCGGCCGAAGTTTGCGCAGAGCCTTGAATGCCAGGGCCATCAGTCGCCAGGGCCGGAACGATAGGTGGCCGTAGGCCGAGGTTTCGACGTGAATCTGAATGCCGGAGCATAATTGTCCGGCGTGTTTGTGGTAGGTGGGTTCGAACCAGCAGTCCCTGAGAAGGCAGCCTTGAAGCCATTGGGGGGCCAGGGTTTGCATGGTCGCGGCGAGTTGCCGCGCGTCGAGGTCGGGGGCACCGAACAACTCCAGCGGCCGGGTGGTGCCGCGCCCTTCGGACAAGGTGGTGCCTTCCAGCATCACGGTCCCGGCATAGCAGCGCGCCATCGGAAGATTGGGGGCGTTAGGGCTGGGATTGACCCAGGCGTATTCGCCGAGAGGCCAGCCGAAACCCGGCGCTCCTGCAGCGTCCCAATCCTCCATCGTGATGACCTCGAGTTCCAGGTCGAGGTGTAGCGTCTGCTTGAACCACAGGGCGAGCTCACCCAAGGTCAAGCCGTGGCGCATGGGCAGGGGGCCTGCGCCGACGAAGCTTTCCCAGCCCCGGCGTAGCCGCAAGCCCTCCACGGGTCGGCCCGCGGGGTTGGGGCGGTCGAGCACCCAGACCGCTTTGCCGTGCTCGGCAGCGGCTTCCATGACATAGCGCAAGGTGGTGATAAAGGTGTAAATGCGGCAACCGAGATCCTGCAAGTCGACCAGCAGCACGTCGAAGCTGTTCAGCATCGCCATCGTCGGCCGCCGGGTATCGCCGTACAAACTGTATACGGGGATGCCGTGCAAGGGGTCGAGAAAATCGGCTGATTCGACCATATTGTCCTGTTTGTCTCCCCGCATTCCGTGTTGGGGGCCAAAAGCGGCTGTGAGCTCGATGCCGTTGATGGAGGCCAGGGCGTCGAGACTATGGGTAAGGTTGCGCGTAACCGACGCTGGATGCGCTAGTAGTGCGATCCGCCGACCCTGCAGCGGTGCGCGTAGGGCTGGGTTTTGTATTAGGCGTTCGATGCCGAGTTTCATGGCGTATTCTGATGCATGGGTAGGTGCGGTCTCAGAGCTTGAGCGCGAAGCCGCCAGGGTGGTGGAAATCGGGTGTCCCTGTGGGATGGCGGAGGGACCAGTAGGAAAGTGTGCCTTCGTCGTCTTCGATCACCGCGCAGCAGCTAAGGCATAGCGGTGTTGCTGCACTGGCATGGGGCAAGAGTTTGGGGGCGAGAATGGCGTTGAGTTCGAATCGGGCTTCCGTACGTCTCGTTTCTACTGCGGGCGGCGGTCCTTCGGTGAAGGCCTCGCCGTCGCGGTAGCTGCGGAAGGCGAAGGCGGCCCAAGCGCCGGATGGCGAGAAATTGAATTCTCTGTACGTTTCTCCGTTCATCGGGCGGATGAACGCCTCGAAACAGCTATGCTCCCACAAGCCGAAGCGCCACTCCGGCGGCGAAGGCGGGGGAAGCGATAATTTCGGCAATTCACCCTCCAGGATGAAATTTAGGTCGAGTGTTCCGTCTTCGCTGCGTGAGGCGCTCACCTGGATGCTGCGGACTTTGGTGCATAGGGACTGCGAGTGGCATTCGAGTTCTGCTGTGGCTAGGGGGCGGGTGTTCGTCATGCGAGTTTGCGGCTGGGTGCCGCCGTTTGATGGGTGAGAGGCGTAGGGGGTTAGTTATCGTGCGGCGTTTGGGTTTCGGCGTCGTCCGGGATGAATCTGGGCGGCTGGCGCGGCTCGGTCAGGTTTTCCTGGTGGCCCCGCATTAGCAAGGTGCGTACCCGTTCGGAAAGTTCTTGCCGGGTGCGCTCCTTTTCGGCTTCGGATTTTTCCGCCGCGGCGCGAGCCTCTCGTTCCAGATGCGACCGCCAAGCGTCGAAGGCCAGTTGAGAGCTCAAGGTGCCGAGAAATACACCCAGAGCAATTTGGAGCGCCAGTTTCATAGCATTTTATTCCAAGGACGATGGCGGGCGATGGATCGTTTCCTAATCGTACCGCGCCCGGTTTCGAATGAATATTTTATATGGCAGGGTAGCCATGCTGGACGGTGTAGTGGTTTTCCCACAAAATAGCCAAACATGACACATTCATCATTGGCCAGATTCCCGTGATCGATTTACAGTCGATGCCTTCGTTGCGGGACTGCTCACCCCACCTTGGTACAGATTTTCCTCTGAGCGGGTTTCGTTCGGCATGGTGCAGATTTCTTAAGATCGGTATGTCGCTATCTTGAACGCTCAATACGAGGAAGGCATCGGCCAAGCGCCAGGGAGTGCAAAATCTGCGCGGCGATCTGCGCAGTCAGCCCTGTCTCATTTGCTAGCGCTCCAGCGACCGGCCGGCGACTGGGAGGGCGAGATGGTGTGGTGCACGATGATTCTCGCTCAGGCGGTCATTGTGCGGACGCTCGTCGGACGCCCGTATTCGGCGCGGGAAAAGGCGGCGATCGTCAGGCATTTCGAGGTTTCCCAGTTGCCCGATGGGTCCTGGGGAATGCACCCAGAAAGTACGGGCTACGTATTTTTCACTACGCTGGCATATATTGCTCTGCGCCTTTTGGGCTTGGGATCCGACTTGCCTCTGTTGGCCAAGGCGCGCGGCTGGTTACACGTCCAGCCGGACGGCGTCAAGGCGATTCCCACCTGGGGCAGGTTCTGGTTGATGCTGCTAGGCTTGTACGGGCGGGAGGGTGTTAATGCTGTGCCGCCGGAGCTGTTTCTGCTGCCGCGCTGGCTGCCTTTTCATCCATGCCGGTTCTATTGCCATACGCGCTTGATTTACCTGGGTATTGCCTATCTTTCCGGTGTCCGGTTTTGCGGTGCACTGCCGGAGGCGCTGCGCGATGAGTTGCGTCGCGAGCTTTATCCCGAGCCGTACGGCGACATAGCATTCGGAGCATTCCGCCATACGGTCGCCAAAACCGATCTGTTTGTGCCTATCAGCGGGCTTTTGCGGCGGGTCTACGATCTTCTGGCGATTTACGAGCGCACGCCGTGGCGGTCCTTGCGACAAAAAGCGTTAGCGTTTTGTTTCGAGCAGATACTCAGAGAGCAGCGCTCTACGCGCTACCAGGGCATTTCCCCGGTCAGCGGCCTGTTGAATTGTCTGGCGATCTTTGCCTGCGATCCACGGCATCCGGATCTGGCGCCTAGTCTCGATGGGGTCGACGCGTGGCGTTGGGAGGATGCGGCCGAAGGGCTGCGCTATGTCGGGGCGCGCTCCAATTCCTGGGATACGGCTTTTGCCGTGCAGGCGGTGACCGAGATGCCTGAACTGGGCGGCGAGGCTTTGCAAGCGTTGAGCTTGGCGCACCGGTTCCTCGACAGCGCGCAGATAACCGAAGAGTTGGCGGATTACCGTTCGGCCTGGCGCGATCCGGCGCTGGGGGGCTGGTGTTTTTCCGACGGACAACACCGCTGGCCGGTAAGCGATTGCGCCGCTGAGGCCCTGAGTGCCCTATTCGCGCTGTATGAGCGCTCGGACCTTGCGCTCGGAGAGCATCTGGAGGCGGACCGCTTGCGCTTGGGAGTGGAGTTCATCCTCTCGCGCCAGAATGCGGACGGCGGTTTCGGAACTTACGAGCGACGGCGCGGCGGCAAACTGCTGGAGTTGGTCAATCCCTCCGAGATGTTCGGTCAGTGCATGACGGAGCTTTCGTACCTCGAGTGCACCGGGTCTTCCTTGGGGGCGTTGGCGCACTACCTGAGGCATTATCCTGATTTCGCCGACGCCCGGATCGGAGCGGCGATGGCGAGGGCAGAGCGATTTCTGCGGCGCCAGCAACTGGACGATGGTTCGTTCCCCGGATTCTGGGGCATCAATTACACCTACGCTGTCTTTCACGTGGTCAAAGGGTTGCGGATGGCTGGAGCGGAGGCGGCTGACCCGGTTTTGCAGGCGGCCGCCCGCTGGCTGTCCACAAAGCAGCGGGCCGATGGCGGCTGGGGCGAACATTATTCGAGCTGTCTAGAAGGTCGTTATGTCGAAAGCGGCCACAGCCAGGTTGTCATGACTTCCTGGGCTTTGCTTGCGCTGATGGAGGTGCTGCCGGTGACGCACCAAGCCATCGAGCGGGGTGCCGCTTGGCTGGTGGGGCAACAGGAGCCTGACGGCGGTTGGCCCCGGCAAGGCGTCAATGGAGTATTTTTTGGGGCGGCGATGCTGGATTACCGGCTTTACCATATGTATTTTCCGGCTTGGGCGCTGGCGCGCTATGCGCGGCTGGGCGGCGCTTAGCTTTAAGGGCGCCATACCGGCTGTTCCGGAACTAAAGGACATCATGACAAGGGTTATCGCAGATGAGTTCGATTGAATTTAGGGATTGGGATGTTCTGATCGCAGGCGGGAGCGTGGCGGGTTCCGCGGCCGCTGCGGCATTGTCGGAGCTGGGCTTGAGTGTCCTGATCGTCGAGCCGGACCCCGATCCCGGCCGCAGGTTGGCGGGTGAGCTGATTCATCCGCCGGGCATCGACGGGTTGCGCGAGCTGGGGCTGATCGGCGAAGACTCGCCGCATGGCAGCGTGGTCAACGGCTTTGCCATCTTCCCCTTCAACGACGGCGAGGGGGCTTCCGCAACACTGTTGCCCTACGGCGAAATTCACGGGCGCAAACGTTGCGGACGGGTCATCGAGCATAGCCTGCTCAAGAGTCATTTGCTGCAGACCGTGCAAGGCCTTGATCGGGTTTCGGTGTGGCTCGGCGCACGAGTGACGGGGATGGAGTACGAAGACGGTAAGGGCTATGCCGCGATCGTGACCCATGATGGGGAGGAGACGCGGGTGCGGGCGCGGCTGATCATCGGCGCTGACGGTCCGATGTCCCAGTTGCGGAAAATGGTGGACATTTCCTATGAAACCCAGCGCTATTCCGGAATGATCGGTGTCGAGGTCGAAGATACTCATCTGCCGAATCCAGGCTATGGCAATATCTTCCTTAACCCTGCCGGTGTTTCCTATGCTTACGGCATTGGCGGCGGACGCGCCAGGGTCATGTTCGAAGTGCTCAAAGGTGCCGATTCGAAGGACTCGATCCGCGAGCATCTGAGGTTGTTTCCTGCGCCGTTTAGGAGCGATATTGAAGCAGTGCTGGCGCAGGGCAAGCCCCTGGCCGCTGCGAACTACTGCATCGTTCCGGAGGCGAGCGTCAAGGCCAATGTAGCGCTGATCGGGGATGCGCGGGGCTGCTGTCATCCTCTTACGGCTTCAGGTATCACTGCGGCGGTCAAGGACGCTTTTGTGATGCGTGACGCCTTGCGGGAAACGGGGCTGGACTTTGAGGTGGCGCTCAAGCGCTACTCGGTCCAGTGCGGGCGTTTGCAGTTGACTCGCCGCACGCTGGCAGAAGAACTGCGCGAGGCGTTTCTGGCGCAGACTCCGGAGGCCGAGTTGCTCAGCCAGTGCATTTTCTCCTACTGGCGCAACAGCCCGAAGGGGCGGCAGGCTTCCATGGCGTTGCTGTCCACTTTGGACAGCAGTATTTTCTCTTTGGCGTCCCAGTACGCCTTGGTAGGGTTGCAGGCTTTCCGTCTGCTGCCGCAGTGGTTTAGCCATAAGACTCCGGGGGAGTGGTTCCGCGGTATGCTGCAGCTCCTTGCCAAGAGCCTCAAGTTTCAGCAGGATGCGCTGAGCCAAGCGCTGAGAGCGAAATAACTTCGGGGCCGGCGCTTTCTCATGCGGCGCTGGCTTAATCCGTCACTCGCGTGAACGCGGCTGCTGGGGATTGCAGGGCGGCTGAGAAACTCTCATGGCGGTCGCGATGGCAGAGCCATGCGCGCGTTTTCCCACGATTCAGCCATTCATCGAAGGCTGGATCGATCAGGTTTGAGTCTATCAAGTAGCGGACACTGGTTCTTTCGGGGGGCAGCGGAGCCGATTTGATCAGTACCAAGTCGTTGGCTCCGATGCTTCCTGCGAACCATAGTGCCAGGCTGTCCGAGGTCATCTCCCAGCTCGGTTTCACGGATATGTCGTTCGGCCGAGGAAGCCATATTGCGGATTGTCCTTTGCCGAGAATATCCCGGACGGCGACCGGACTCATCGCAGTTTCGAGCTCCGGTTCCAGCCCTTGCAGCATCAGGCCGTACTGCGCCATAGCCAGGATGGCCATGGCGTGAGCCGCCTCGTCGCCGAAGGCATGGCGTTGCTGGGCTCGGCGCACCGTGTCGGCAAATTCCCCCCCGCCTGGGACGATCGCGACATTGGAGTGTTTGAGGGTACGCAGCCAGGGGAGCAGTGTCGGGGAGTTGCCGAGGCTGCCGCCGAGCTTAACGACCCACATGGTCGCCGGTGCGGGCGATGCGGAAGCGTTCCAGCTGGTTCAGCAGGGCGGCGGCTTTGTCGAAGCACTCCTGGTACTCCGACTCGGCGGAGGAGTCGGCCACGATGCCGCCGCCGGCCCAGAACCGGATCGTGTTGTCGGCGTGTACCAGGGTGCGAATAGCGATGTTGGTGTCCATGTTGCCGTCGAAGCCGAGGTAGCCGATGGCGCCGCAATAGACGCCGCGGCGGTTCGGTTCCAATTCTTCGATGATTTCCATCGACCGTATCTTGGGGGCTCCGGTGATGGACCCGCCGGGAAAGCTGTCGCGCAGCAGGCTGATTGCGTCATGGTCGGGTGTCAACTCACCGGTGACGGTACTGACCAGATGGTGCACAGTGGCGTAACTCTCGACGTTGAATAACTTGGGGACGCTTACGGACCCGGCGCGGCAATGCTTGCCGATGTCGTTGCGAAGCAGGTCGACGATCATCAGATTCTCGGCTCGGTCTTTCTCGCTACCCTGCAGGGCAGAGGCGAGGCGCCGATCTTCGGCCGGATCGGCGGAGCGTGGCCGGGTTCCCTTAATGGGCTTGGTTTCCACCTTGCCGTCGAGCACGCGCAGGAAGCGTTCCGGAGACGAGCTGAGTATGCGAGCCTGGGGGCTGTTGATGAATGCGCCGAATGGCGCCGGGTTGGCTTGCCTTAGCGTCTGGTAAAGACTCCAGGCATTGCCCCGGCAAGGCGCGGCGAAGCGTTGCGCCAGGTTCACCTGGTAGCAGTCGCCTTCGCGGATGTATTCCTGGATACGCTTGAACGCGGCGAAATATTCGCGCCGGCTCATGTTGGCCTGGACGGGCGCCAGTACGTCGAAGCCGGTGCGCTGCCAGCCTATGGTCTGGATCTGGCTGAACGAACGCACCAGATGAGGCCAGCGGGCGGCGGTAGCGGTTGTCCGGCCTTGGCTCACTAGCCAGCTGCGGCCCTGCAGATGGTCGACGACCACGGCCCAGTCGTAGATGCCAACGGCCATGTCGGCAATATTTTCGGCATCGCTGGCTTGCTCCGGCAGTTTTTCCAGGCGCCGCGCCAAGTCATAACCGAAATAGCCCAAGGCACCCCCGGCGAACGGCAGCTCGCCGAAAGGATTGGCGGCGGCTCCGAGTTCGCGGCGCAGGAGCGAAAACGGGTCTGCCGGTGACAGCGCGGCTTCTCCGCATCGCCGAATTTCCGTGACGTGGCCGCGGGTGACGAGCGTTGCGATAGGGTCGGCGGCGATGATGTCATAGCGGCCGTGCCGGCAGTGCGGAAACCCGCTGTCGAGGAACACGGCCCAGCGCCGGTCCGCCCAGGGGCCGAACAGGGCGGCGCTATCCTCGAAATAGGGCAGTTCTTCGATCCGGGCGCTCATATTTGCGGCGAGTTGGGAAAGGCAAGGCAGGCTACGGCTGCGGCAGGAAGGCAGTCGGATACCGACAGAGCCGTGACGCCAATCGGCGTGGGCAGCAGGCTGTGCGCGTCCAAATAAGGGATATCCATCCGGGCGGCGATGGCTGCGATTAGGAAGCGGCCTATGCCGGCCCCAATCAGCGGGCTGCCGGCCGGCAGCAAGTCGCGCGACCATTGCCGTTCGACTGCGCGGGCAATGAGTCCGATCTGGCGTTCGCGTAGGCAATGAGCCAGCCGTCGCCATTGTTCGGGACTGCCCGAGTCGCGGTCCCTCCCTAAAAGCCGGGCGAGGCGGCGCTCGCTGCCTGCAGCGGTTTTGTCGCCGCCGTCGGCGGCAGGCATCTGGTCGGTATGCTCCGCCAGTTCGCCGGTGAGGCGATAGATATCGGCGGTGGTTGCGAAGTGTTCCGCCATTAAGGTGACCCATTCTCCTTCGAAAGGAACGCGGCTGGTCAATGCCATGGCGGGGGTGCGCACGACGCCAGTGTAGATGAGTTCATCGTATCGCAATCTGTCATAATCGGTATAGCCCCGGCAGCAGGCCTTGCCGTTGACCAGAGCGACCAAATCGGTGGTCGTGCTGCCGATGTCGATCAGCAGTCCGGATTGCGGCGATAGGGCGGCAATCAGCGATGCGCTCGCCAGCCAGTTGGCCGAGGCTATAGAGGCGGATTGTGCCGGCGTCGCTTCATCCGCAGGAAGAAAGCCGGAGCGTCCGGCGAAAACGACAACTTTCTCCGCTCCGAAACGCTGGTTTACGGCCTCAATCAGCGCACTCACACCCGCCGCCCGGTCTTCGAAAGAGTCGGCTAGTTCGCCGGTCATCGTCACGGCGTGGCGGCAATGCGAGCCGATACCGAAATCCCGGATCGCCTCGGAAAGCGCATTTTCCAGCCTGCCCAAGCCCAGCCACAGCGGGCAAGGGTACTGACGGATGTCGGCGATGCCGCCGGAGCCATTGAGCGCGACGGCTTTGAGGTGGGCGCCGCCGATGTCCCAGCCGACCAGTTCAATGGGCATGAGGCATGTCCAATTCCAGAGCGATGGCTTTGCCTGAGCAGGTGCGAGGAGGCGGCAGCCGGCCGGTGGCGTGGAGTTCGAGCACCATGGCCGCGGGGTTTTCACCGGTAGCTTTCTTCAGGCCCGCGTAGGAGGTCGTCAGCCGGGGATTGATCTCGAGGATGCGCGGACCCTGAGCCGTCATGATCAGATCTATGCCGGCGTAGCCCCACAATTCGGGCAACGCTGCCGCCACGCTCGACGCGAGTGCTTGCCAGTATCCGTCGGTATCCTCCAGGGCGTTGACGGTGCAGCCCAGCAGCTTGAAGCCGTCGCCGGCCCGCTCCACGTGCTGGCGGTTGCAGCTCAGCAGCCGGGCGCGGCCTTGCGCAAACAGCGCGCTGAGGCTCAAGGCGTCGCCTTCCAGCAGAGGTTGTGCGATCCAGCGGCCCGATCCGGTGCGAAATTCTGCCGCGTTGTCGACGACTCTGGCTCCCTCGCAGCCCGCGCCGTCGTCGGGCTTGGTGACGGCCGGCACCGCTCCGAGGGCCGTCCGTTCTTCGAACGGATAAGTCGGTACGACGGGCAGGCGGTGCCGTTCTAGGCGGCGGGCCGTTCCCAGCTTGCTGGCCGCGATCGCAACGGCATCTGCCGGGCTGTTGAGCAACGCCGTCGCCGTGCGCTCGACATCCCGGCACAGGCGCTCGAGTACGCCATTGCTCTCCGGTGCGATAGGCCAGGCCGCGTCGCAGCGGTCAATAGCCTCGGTCCAGATGCGGTCGAGGTCATCGCCGGCCATGATGGGGATCGCTGTGACGCCTGAGGGGAGTGATGCCGAGCCCAGGCGGTCATCGCGCAGTACGACCGGCTTGACGCCCGGATTTTCGAGGAGGTCGGTGAGTAGCGCGCGCAGCATGAGCTCACCTTCGATCGCAAGGCCGGTCGGCAAGATTTCGCCTCGCAGGCCGCCGCCGGTAACATATTCGAAAACCAGTAGGTCCATGTGGCCGACGTCAAGAAGCGATGGAATCAATGAAAATCATCCCGGTGCTAGACCTCATGCAAGGGACGGTGGTGCATGCCGTCAAAGGGCATCGTGAAACCTACCGGCCGGTCAGCAGCCCGCTGTGCCCGGATGCCGATCCGTATGCTGTGGTCGAAGCCTTCCTGCGGCTGCATCCGTTCGAGATATTTTATATCGCCGATTTGGATGCTCTGATGGGCGGTATTTGCCAGCGTAAGCTCATTATGGAGATGCAAGAGGCGTTTCCGGGCGTCATATTCTGGGTGGACCAGGGTCTGCCCGATGCCGCCGATCATACCTCGATCGTGCCGGTTGTCGGCAGCGAATCGCTCGATACAACGGAGAGGCTGCGGCAAACATCGTCTCGTGACTGGATTCTGTCGCTGGACTTCTTCGACGGTTTCTTGAAAGGGCCTGCAGATATTTTGGAATGCCCGGAGAGTTGGCCAGACCGGGTGATCGTCATGAGTCTGAACCGGGTGGGTGGCTTCGACGGCCCTGATTTGGAAAGCTTGGAACGCGTTCGCCGCATAGCGCCGGGCAAACGGCTGATAGCGGCGGGGGGCGTACGTGACGGTGGGGATCTGGCGGCTCTGGAGAGCAGAGGCGTTCATGCTGTTCTGGTTGCGAGCGCATTGCATTCCGGTGACTTGGGGCTGGAACGGTTCGGCAGTCCCTCGCCATAAAAGGAAAAAGCGCCGGAGCGGCGCTTTTCCCTTACCGTCGATGGTTGCCCCGGCGAGCGGAGCGACCGCGTCAACGCATTATTAATTGTGCGCTGCGAACGGATGGCCTTCGCTGGCCTTGCGGGCAACGACGTCGACAGCCTTCGGCTCGCCGGCGATAGCGCGCTTGATGGACAGCTTGGTCGCTTCGTAGTTGTAATCCTGGATCTTCGCGTCGTCTTCAGCCAGCCAGTGGATGAAAACGCCTACGCAGATGAACAGATCGTCGGCTTCGTCGGCAGGAATAGTGCCGTCTTCTACGCAATCGGCAACGGCCATAGCGACACCGCGCTGTGCGGGTCCGAACATCTGGGTAGCCTGCTTGCCGTTCTTGATGGTGACCTTGTTGAACATGACGGTGTTCGGCTTGCACAGCAGGTTAGGTGCAACTACTGCCAGCAAAGAGGTGAAGCCGTCTTTGTTGTTGGTCAAGGTGTTGGCGAATGCTGCTTCTGCAGCGCTGCCGCGCGGTCCCATGATCAGGTCGATGTGAGCGATTTCATTGCCGCCGCCGCACAGAGCTTCGCCGACCAACAACTTGTTTACTTTACCCATCTGAATTTCCTCTTGTGAAAAAAACGAAAAAAACTTTTGTAGTAAGGACATGGTTATTTCCCCGGGAGAAGTTCAGAGACCGATGGAATGCGGTATAGCCGCACCGGCCCCACGCGTCCGAAGGTTTAACCCCGTGTGTGTCCCGGCAAAATAGCCTCCAGGCGCACGGCTAGCAGACTGGCGACCGTCAGATCGGCTGTCGTGCCGGGGTTTATTCCGCGAGTCTTGAAATCGACATCCACGTCCCGTAGAAGCCCCAAAACCGACTCAGGTCTCGCAGTATAGGACAGCGTTTTCTCGATGAGCGCCATCTTCTCCGATACCCACGGGGAGTAGCGGGGACCGAATTTGCGTTCGATGTGGCTGTCCGGGATGCGTGCAAGCATGCCGGAAAAAGCAGCCACTGCCGCCCAACCTTCATTGTCCCATTGGGACAGCGCAGTATGATAGCGTGGAATTATGAAATCAAAAACATCCGTATAGTCGCAGCTGTATTGATAGGCGACGCGGTCCCGGTCGGCAGCGGTGCGCATGGCAGCCCGCAGGGTGATGCGGGGGGGGGTGCGGACGTCGTGTTTTTCGGCAGTGCCCAGGCCGCCGGGCTGAGCGCGGCAGATGGCCCGGTAGACCCAGTCGGCGTCTTCGATGCTGCTGTCGCGCAGTATCCGCTTCAGGGTGTTCCGCAAGGTTTCCCCAGTCCGCTTGGACTGAGCCGCCGCGATGAGAGGGGCAGCCAGCAGCACGATACCCAAATTGGTGTTGCACTCGACGGCGTTCCAGGTGGCGTTTATCGCGCGGTAGATGCGTTCTCCTAGGCCCGGCTCCGGCCGGCACAGTTCCGCGGCGCTGGCTATGGCGCTTGAGCGGAAATGTTCTACGGTCATGCCGTGGCCTTCCGAGTGTACGCTGACGTTGCCGGGTTTGTAGGCTTGCAGCTCGGTCTCGCAAGCCCAGAGGTAGGCCGCTTCGAGTTCAGCGGGGGGGATCATGTCGCGGTGTGTCGGGCGGATTCGGCGCCCGTGCAGTTCCCGAGGAAGTCGTCGGCCAGCATGTCGGCGATGACGGCGTCGCTGACACTTTGCAAGCCTTTCCAGGCGGGCACGCTGTTGACTTCCAGCACGGTGTAGCGTCCGTGTGGGTCGCGGATGATGTCGACGCCGGCGTAGGCCATGTCCAGGGTCTTGGCGGCATCCTCGGCCAAGCGGCATAACAGAATATCGTCGAGTCGCGCAGGCTCGCAGCGCGCCCCTTGCGCCACGTTGTTCAGCCAGGTCACGCCGCAACGGCGCATCGCCGCTACGGTACGTCCGCGGATGACGAAAACACGCCAGTCGTGCGGGGCGTTTTCGTCGTTGCAGACGTAGCGCTGGAGATAGTAAATCCCGTTGGTCGGCGCCAGATCCGCCAGATCTTCCAGAGTGTCGTGGCGCTGTAGCCCAGTGCCTTGGGAGCCGAATAGCGGCTTGGAGACGATGCGGTTCCCGTCCGCCAGTTCCCTGCGTGCGATCTCCAAGGCCGTTTCGGGATCGCCCGTGACCCAGGTCGGCGGTGTCGGTATCCCGGCTAGCTGCAGCAGGAAACTGGTCATGCCCTTGTCTACCGTGCGTTCGATGGCGCGGGCATCGTTGTAGACCGGGATGCCGAGCATCTTGAGGCCATGCAGGATGTCGAGATAGAAACTCACTTGTTCCAGTGAGCCTCCGGGGACGCCGCGGACGAACACGCCATCCGGTAGCTGCTCGGAAAAGCCGGGCAGATGGATCGGCAGCGCCTCCTCTTCCAGCGCCAGCCGGCACGCGGTGAGCGACACATAAGTGCTGCCATAGCCGCGCGCGGCGAAAGCTTGTTTCAGCCGCGCTCCATGCCAGCCGGGATCGTCGGTGACGATGGCGATGCGTCCGGGCTCAGCCACCAAACGAACGCTCCAGGAGCTCGACGTCCACTTCGCCGGCATGGAAACTGCGGCCCGAGTCGACCGTGGTGACGATAACGCTGGCCGGGCTGAACAGCATGGCATCGACCTTGAAGAAGTCGTACTTGTATTCTTTGAATACTTCCGCAAAAGGCTTGCCGTAATCGCGCGAGACCGAGCTCGGCAGTTCGTTGGCCAGTGTTTCGGCGGCTTCGTCGCTACCCTTGACGAACAGGTGCACCCGCCCGCCGAACAGGATGGCGTCGTTGGTGCGGCCCATGGCCTTGATGAAATTAGGATGCGGCGGCGGTACCGGCGCGCAGCCGGTGCCATCGACGATGTTTTCCAGCGGGAAGTGCAGGGCATGCGCTTTGTGCAGGGCGACTTCCAGAACCCGCGCTACTACCTGCATGCCACCGGCTAGGCTGCTGGTGGGGGTGAGGATCACGGTGAGGTGCGAGGGGTCCAGCTTACAGGCGCGGGCGATCTTGTCGGTCACTTCGACCGGGGGGATCTTGTCGACTTCCATGACTATCGCCGTTTCCGTATATTCGTCGCGGTAATTCAGCTCTTTGTACAGCTCCTCCACGGGCTCTTCCTTGCCGTCTTTGGTCTTCGTCGCCATCGCGCGGGCGGGTCCCGAGCCTAGGGCATAAAAGCCTTCCTTGCCTTCGCCATGCGACAGGCTCCAGCCGGCGTATTGGCTGCCTAGACAGGCGATCACGGGGTTGGAAGTGTGGACGTTGACCATCAGCGGCCATTTGGTGAAGGTGTCGGTGTGGGTGAGCGTGACGCGTCCGAGTCCGCCCATGCAAATTTCGCCGATGAGGCGGCCGGCTTCCAGACTGCCGGGTACCTTGATGCCGGCATCAATGATGGTGCAGCCATTGGGCAGTCGGTCGATCTGCAGGCGCAATTTGTCGGCATAGGTGATCAGGTATTTGACGATGGGCTGGCTGTGGGCGTTGACGCTGACGCGATTTTGCATGGCTATCCTCTTTGTCTGTGCGGGGCTTTCGGTAAATGAAATGTCGGGTTTACGCCGGGCTGTGCTGCGATCAATTGCAGAACCAGGCATTTGCGGTTTTCGATGCTTCGGAGCGCTGCGGCCTCGTCCGGGCCTTCGGCTGTGATCGTACAGAGCGGCGCGCCTTTACCGATACGGAATCCCGGACCGGGCAGGTCCCGGCACCATGGCGGCCATTCTAGTGTCGTAGCGGGTGCTGCGTCATGAGGGGAGTAAAGGATTTGAAAGGCGCGAACCGGGTGTGTTTGCGTTCGCCCTTCGGGCAGCGAGCCGCGGCAGGCGTCGAGGTGAAGCTGTGCCAGGCCGGCCGGGAAATCGTCGTCGTACAGTCCCATAGTCGCGCTGGGGCGGGGATTGACCTCGAGCGCCAGGATTTTTCCTCTCGAATCGGCCATGAAGTCCAGGCTATTCAGTCCCCGCAATCCTAAGGCGGGTACGAGCCGGCGGATGATGCCGAGTACCGAGTTGCGTTGCGCGTCGTTCAGCGCGGTCCGGTTAATCGCTCCGGCGAACCGGAAGGGTCGGGAAGGGCTGGCGGCAGCGGTCCACTGTGTATTGAAACCGATGACGCTGGACTCGGCGCCGTCGGCCAGAAACAGGGCCGACATGGGAGGGCCCGGCAAACGGCGCTGAAAATATCGGTCCGGTCTCGGCGGCGCCAGATCGGAGGCCGTGCCCACTCCTGCGCCGCCTTCGCTGTGGCCATGTTTGAGCAGCCAGCCGTTCGATGCGGGAGGCGGATCGAAGCGCGTTTCCGGAAATGGAATTCTCAGTTTGGCCAACAATTCGAAGTACGGTCGCGGCGTTTTCGCAAGCCGGACCGTCGCAGCGGTGTTGCCTATCAGGGTGTGGCGCTGGGCTAGATACTCGATCGTATCGGGCTGCGAGTCCAGGCCTCCGCCGTAAATCGCGATATCGGCGGAGGACCGGTCGATAGCCGATCGCAGGGCAGGGGCATCGAAGCCGTCGTCGCCGAAAGGCACGACCTGGCATGCGCTGCAGCAGTGCTGCGTGTCCAGATCGCCGAAGCCGTCGATGGCCGAGGGAATCCATCCGCCCCGTCTCAGCGAACGGCTCAGTGTCGCTGCAGAGGCTGCAATGACCAACGCAGTGCCGCGGCCACGCATGTCGGCTGCCTAGGCGTGAGCGGGGTGGGCATCGGCTAGCGGGGCAGCGAGTCTCACGTCGGCGCCCCGGTTGCGCGGCCGGGCGATCACGAATTCGAGGTGCGTGCCGGCGTCCAGTTTACGCGCCGCCTCAACCAATCGCTGGGCTTCTGATTCGGATGCCGCCAGGCAGAAGCCCGTCGGTCCCCACGAGCTTTGGCCCAGGCCCACCGCGCCCTGCGTTTCGAGCCAGGTTAGCGCCGCAGCGACGTCCTGGCTAGTGAATCGCCCGCCTTGAGCTGGGGCGAAATAATCGCCCACCGACCGCTGGATTTCGGTGATGCCGGCGCCAAAAGCGCCTATCTGGTTTTCCGCCAGGGCGGGGAGAGTCTGCATCAGAATCAAATGGCTCAAGCGGGCGGCTTCGTGCTCAGGAAACGGCGGCAGTGCGCGGAAGGCGTTGATTTCCGGTGTGCCGTGCAGTCCCTGGCCTCGTGAGTCGAACACCAGAAGGAAGCGCCATTCTTGCGGTATCGGTAGGCGGGCGACGACCGGCGGGCTGACCGTGTCTGGACCTCGTCCGCCATCGACGATCAGGCCGCCTTGTTCGAACGACGCCAATCCAATACCTGAGCGAGCGCCTCTTTCGATCAGGGGCGCCAGAGCCCTGGGGGTGATGGGGAGTCCGTAGAGCCGTATGAGCGCGGTGCCGATGGCTAGAGCCATCTGCGTGCCCGAGCCCAGGCCAACGTGTTCCGGGATTGCCGACTCGATCTCGATTGCGGCGGAACCCGGAGGCTGCAGCGCGGCTTCAAGCTTCTTCAAGGCGGCCAGTGCTTTCTCCGCCGAAGGGCCGTATGCGTGGGGGGTCTGGCTCGGATAAACCGTCAAGCGTGTCGCTATGTCCTCGATCGCTACGCCGATGCTGCCGAATTTTCGCCCGGACGCTCCGGAGATGTCGATGAACCCCAGGTGCAGGCGGGCCGGGGCTTGGATGGAGACGTGGGTGGGCGGTTTGGGCATGGTGTTCGGGGCGCGGTGCGCGGGATAACAGCTTCGTCGGTTTTGGGCGTAAGTGCCGTGTATCGCCGGGACGCAGCAAAAATCCGTAGCCTAGAGGAAGGCGGCTGCTTTGTCGACTACTGCATTCGCGTCGAAACGGCGAGTCCAAGTTGAAAAACAGGTTTGGATTTCCTATTCTTGCCAGCCACACGGATGGCTGTGGAAGTGTCGTCCAAGTTGCGCCGGATTTGAAACCCATCAAGAACCGACTTTGAGGAGCGGGCATGACCGACAACACCATGGCCAGGGTTTGGGACAATGTTCCTAGCCCATTCTGCGGCATCGCCTCCGACGACCTGAAGATAGAGGTTGCCGGCCCGAGCGTGCGGGTGCTGGAAAACGGCGATGCCGTTACGACTCCCGGTTTCGAGCGCTCCGTGACCGATACCGCTCCCCGCGTCGGGGGCAAGCCGGCCTCCATGACCGAAGCGGTGCAGCGGGCGGCGGCGATTCTGAAGGATGCCAGGCTGGCGGTGTTCAGTGGCTTTGGAACCGATGTCAACGATACTCGCGCCGCTCTCTCGCTTATCGACAAGGCCCGCGGTGTCTTCGATCAGGCCCGCGCCGGCGGCGGCGTTCGCAACCTGCTGGTGCTGGCCGATTCGGGCTGGATCGCGACGACGCTGGCCGAGGTGAAGAACCGGGTCGAAGTGCTCCTGATTTTCGGCAGCGACGTCGAGGGCGCTTTCCCTCGTTTTTTCGAACGCTTCGTCTGGAACCAGGAAACTCTATTCGGACAGGATCCAGCCAAGCGGGAAGTGATCTATCTCGGCCGGGCTCCCAGCGGCAACGCGGCGGTGTCGCCCGACGGGCGGTGCCCGCAGGTGATCGAATGCGCTCCCGAGCATCTGCCCGAACTCGCCGCGGCGCTGTCGGCGCTGGTACGTGGGGCGTCGCTCCAGGCAGAGACCGTGGGCGGCGTGCCGGTTGAGGTATTACAGGGCGTCGTGGACCGGCTCAAGCGATCGAGCTACAGTGTTGTGACCTGGGTGGCGGGGCAACTCGATTTCCCGCATGCCGATCTGACGGTGCAGCAGGTATGCCAGGCGGTGACAGCGCTCAACAAGGAAACCCGCGCCGCGGTCCTGCCTTTGGGCGGACAGGACGGCGACAGGACCGCCAGTCAGGTCTGCGCCTGGTTAACCGGCTATCCTACCCGGGTGAGTTTCGCCCGCGGCTTCCCCGAATACGACCCATACCTCAATGACACCGCGCGCTTGCTGAGCGAGGGTGAAGCCGACGCGCTAGTCTGGGTGTCTAGCCTCTCGGCGGTGCCTCCGCCGGCCGCTGGGCTGCCGACCGTAGTGGTCGGCCGTTCCGGCATGCAGTTCGATACGGAGCCGGAAGTGTACATTCCCGTCGGCGTCCCCGGCATCGACCATGCCGGCCACATGTACCGCTGCGACAACGTCGTAGCCATGCCGCTCTATCCGCTGCGCGATTGCGGATTGACGAGTGCTGCCGCTGTGCTGGCGGCGATCGAGCAGTCGCTCTAGCGCCTGCTTCCTTGGGAGATTCGAAATCATGCTGATCAAGCTTACGGGCGGCACCGTTTACGATCCGGCGAACGGCATCGACGGTCAGGTGCGCAACCTTTTTATCCGCGACGGCCGGATCGTCCACTCGCTGAACGGCGCAACGCCGGATCACGAGTACGACCTGCGGGGCAAGGTGGTGATGGCCGGCGCCATCGACATGCACACCCACATCGGCGGCGGCAAGGTGACCATCGCCCGCAACCTGCTGCCTGAAGACCATCGCGCCGATCCCGAGCCGCGCCGGGGCCTGATGCGGGCGGGCTGCGGCCACGCCGCGCCTTCGACCCTGACCACAGGCTACCGTTACGCCGAGATGGGCTACACCGCCGGTTTCGAGCCCGCCGTGCTGCCGATCAATGCGCGTCAGGCCCATATGGAAATGGCGGATGTGCCGTTGCTGGACGTCGGCGGCTACGTCATGCTGGGCAGCGATGATTTCTTCCTGCGGCTCTTGTCCTCCGGTAGCGACCAGCAGTTGATCAACGACTACGTCGCCTGGACTATCCGTTCCGCCAAGGCGATCGGTATCAAAGTGGTCAATCCCGGCGGCATCAGCGCCTTCAAGTTCAACCAGCGCATGCTGGATCTGGACGAGAAACATGTGTACTACGGTGTCACGCCCCGGCAGATTCTGAAGTCGCTGGCGCGTGCCGTGCACGAGCTGGGCGTGCCGCATCCGCTGCACGTCCACGGCTGCAATCTCGGGGTGCCGGGCAATGTCGAGACTACGCTGAACACCATCAGCGGCATCGAAGGCCTGCCGATGCATCTGACCCACATCCAGTTCCACAGCTACGGCGTCGAGGGGGACCGCAAGTTCTCCTCCGGCGCGGCGCGCGTTGCCGAGGCCATCAACGCCAACAAGAACATCACGATCGACGTCGGGCAGATTTTGTTCGGTCAGACCGTCACCGCGTCGGGCGATTCGATGCGCCAGCATGCCAACGCCGGCCATGCCCATCCCGACAAATGGGTCTGCATGGACATCGAATGCGATGCCGGCTGCGGCGTGGTGCCGTTCAAATACCGCGACAAGAACTTCGTCAACGCGCTGCAGTGGTGTATCGGCTTGGAAACCTTCCTGCTGATCGAAGACCCCTGGCGCGTGTTCCTGACCACAGACCATCCCAACGGCGCGCCGTTCACCACCTATCCGCATCTGATCCGGCTGCTGATGGACAAGAGCTTCCGCAACGACATGCTGTCCACGGTCAATCCGGAAGCTGCAGCGTTGAGCACCCTGGGGACGCTCGACCGCGAATACAGCTTATATGAGATCGCCATCATGACCCGGGCCGGTGCGGCCAGGCTGCTGGGGCTGACCGACCGCGGCCACCTCGGGGCGGGTGCGGCGGCGGACATCACCGTCTACACCGACCAGGCCGACAAGGAAAAGATGTTCACCCGGCCGGATTACGTCTTCAAAGACGGCGAACTGGTCGTGCGCAACGGCGAGGTCGTCAAGGTCGTGTGGGGTAATCTGCATACCGTCCAGCCCGAGTTCGACGGCGGCATCGAGGCGCGGTTGCGCGATTACTTCGACCGCTACCACACTATGAAGCTGGACAATTTCGTCATCAACGATTGGGAAATCGAGGGCGATGGCCGCAGCAAGATCCTCGTCCATCCCTGCCATCAAGGGGCGCGGTCATGATTATCAACGGCGTACACATTGACGAGACGTTCGCGGAGGCCTTTCCGATGCGCGCCACGCGCGTGATCGTTACGGCCCAGAATCTCAAGTGGGCTCATTACGCAGCTCACGCCATGACCGGTTTCGCGACTTCGGTTATCGCCTGCGGCTGCGAGGCCGGTATCGAGCGCGAGCTCGATCCTGCTGAAACTCCGGACGGACGTCCCGGCGTATCGGCACTGCTGTTCGCTATGGGCGGCAAGGGGCTGGCGAAGCAGTTGGAAACGCGGGCCGGTCAGTGCGTGTTAACCTCGCCGACCTCGGCGCTGTTCGCCGGCTTAGATGAAGGCGAACAGATTCCTTTAGGGAAGAACCTGCGCTACTTCGGCGACGGTTTCCAGATTTCCAAGCGGATCGGCGGCAAGCGTTATTGGCGCGTGCCGGTCATGGACGGCGAGTTCCTATGTCAGGAAACCACCGGCATGGTCAAGGCGGTCGGCGGCGGCAACTTCCTCATCCTGGCCGAATCGCAGCCCCAGGCGCTGGCCGCGTGCGAAGCGGCGATCGAGGCTATGCGCAGGATACCCAATGTCATCATGCCGTTCCCCGGAGGCGTCGTTCGCTCGGGTTCCAAGGTCGGCTCCAAGTACAAGACCCTGCCGGCATCGACCAACGACGCTTTCTGCCCGACCTTGAAAGGGCAAACGCGGACGGAGCTGTCTCCGGAAATCGAGTCGGTGATGGAGATCGTGATCGACGGACTGAGCGATGCCGACATCGCCAAGGCGATGCGCGCAGGCGTCGCAGCGGCCTGCGGGCTGGGGGCGGCCAACGGCATCCGGCGTGTCAGTGCCGGCAATTACGGCGGCAAGCTCGGGCCATTCCTGTTCCATCTCCGCGAAATCATGGCCTGATCGCCGTCCGGCCGCGCAACTAGGAATCGACTATGACTGCTTTGACCTTTACGCTGAAGTTGCCGCTGCGGCAACGGCTTGATGTTTCTCCTCTCGTTCCGGACGTCCTGCTGGGGAAGTCGGAAAAGGAGATCGCTTTGCTTCCTCTCCAATACGGCAATCGCCGGATCGCCACAGCGGAGCTGTTCGATATCCAAGGGGGCGACGCGGAGTCGGTTTGCATTTCCGGCTCGCCGAAGCTCGATTTCGCCGGCAGGGCCATGACTCGAGGAGCACTGAATATCGAAGGCGATACGGGCGCCTATCTCGGCATGCAAATGAAAGGTGGACGGCTGTGCGTGTCCGGCTCGGCCGGTCTCTACGCGGCGTGTGAGCTCAAAGGCGGTCTCGTCGAAATTGCTGGAAATGCCGGAGACCTGCTCGGGGCGGCACTTCCCGGCAATAAGAAAGGGATGTCGGAAGGTGTCGTGATAGTCCGTGGTAATGCCGGCGACCGCGTCGGTGATCACATGCGCCGCGGGTCGATCCTGATTGAGGGCCGTGCCGGCGCTTATCTGGGGGCGCGGATGACTGCGGGCACGATCGCCGTTCGGGGCGACATCGGTCCTTGTGCCGGTTATGCCATGAAGCGCGGAACTTTGCTGCTGTATAGCTCCCATTCGGAGATCGGAGCTACGTTTAACGATTGTGGCATGCACACCCTGGGTTTCTTGCCGCTTCTTCTAAAGGGTTATGAGGGCCTGGATACGTGTTTTTCCGGCGCTCCGGCCAGCCTGGCGCGGGTGCGGCGATTCGCCGGAGATCTGTCGGTGCAGGGTAAAGGCGAAATTCTACTCGTTGCTTGATGGCTTAATTCTTTTTTCCCGGTTGTGGTCGCGCCAGGCGGCTATGGCCGGGTTTTGCGCGCGCGTCGAACTGTTGCTGCGCCGTTTTCCCCTTTGTGCGGAGCCCGGATTTCTCTAGTCGAGTCTAGAGTTCGTCGGGCGTGGTACGCTTCTAAATCCAATAGATTCATGCGGTTATTGCTCGACGCTTCCCCTGCGTCAAAATGCCGCAGATTTCTCTTGACAGGCCAAGGTTGAATGATAGACTGCCTCCCACCTAATGGGCTGGGTCCGCTTTTCCGGTACGGCTTTTAGGTGCTGTAGGGATACGTCAAACGAGCATGGAAGTTAGAGAAGATTCATCGGCGTGAAGCGCCGGTGTTTATGTCGATATAACAGTTGGAGGTATAGAAATGGCAGCAACAACGATTGGTGGTGCAGCCGCGGCCGAAGCGCCGTTGTTGGACAAGAAATGGCTGGTGTTCGCGCTGGCGATTTACACTGTGTTCTATTCGTGGGTCGTATGGTACGAACGGATTTTCGGCTGGTCCGCTGGCCTGGATTCCTTCGCACCGGAATTCGAAACCTACTGGATGAACATGCTGTACATCGAGATCGTGGCCGAGATCG
>JAQTYA010000127.1 GCA_028688525.1 Methylococcus sp.
AATGCTAAGGATCCAAACATTGGCTATAACAGATAACCCGCGTAGGAGCATATTCCACCGCCAGTGACCTTTTCCGGAGCGGATCACCTCTTTGAGCAAAGGCTGCAAGCTTCGGCTGAACCAAACTAGGTATTCCCTGGAATGATCGCAGCCCGCGTAGGTCCAATTAGCTTAGCGTAATCGGACGATATTTTGACGCAAGGATAATCATCCCCGCTCGCTGCCCCCCGCGAACAGCCGATAGGCCGGGTTGTGGGTTTCTTCCTTGAAGGCGTAGCCGATGGCTTCGAGGAATTCCCGGAAGGCTTTGCGTTCGGGTTTCGGCACTTGGATGCCCATCAGTACCCGGCCGAAGGCGGCGCCGTGGTTGCGGTAATGGAATAGGCTGATGTTCCAGCGCCCGCCCATGATGGACAGGAAGCGCAGCAGCGCGCCGGGCCGTTCCGGGAATTCGAAGCTGTAGACCTGTTCGTCTAAGACTTTTGGCGCATGGCCTCCGACCATGTGGCGGATGTGCTCGACAGCGAGGTCGTTACCGGTCAGGTCGAGCACCCCGAAGCCTTCACGCTCGAACTCGCGGAGCAGGGCCTCCCGGTCGCTTGCACCGCTTGCCACAGGCAGGCCGACGAAGACCTGAGCGGCCGTTTCGTCGAAGAAGCGGTAGTTGAATTCGGTGATGTTGCGGCGGCCCAGTATCCGGCAGAATTCGAGGAAGCTGCCGGGACGCTCGGGGATCGTCACCGCCAGCAGCAGTTCGCGTTTCTCGCCGATCTCGGCGCGCTCGGCGACGTGGCGCAGCCGGTCGAAGTTGATGTTGGCGCCGCTTTCGATCGCCACCAGGCACTCGTTCCGAATGCCGTTTTCGGCCACGTATTTCTTGAGCCCCGCGATGCCCAGCGCGCCCGCCGGTTCGGCGATGGAGCGGGTGTCATCGAAGATGTCCTTGATGGCGGCGCAGATTTCGTCGGTGTCGACGGTGACGACCTCGTCCACCCATTGATGGGCGACATGGAAGGTTTCCTTGCCGATTTGTTTCACCGCAACGCCGTCGGCGAACAGGCCGACCTGTTTCAGGATCACCCGGCGCTTGGCTTTCAGCGCCCGGTTCAGGCAGTCGGAGTCTACCGGCTCCACGCCGATGATGCGGATGTCCGGGCGCACGAATTTGACGTAGGCGGCGATGCCGGCGATCAGTCCGCCGCCGCCTACTGGCACGAAGATGGCGTGGATAGCGTCGTGGCGTTGGCGCAGGATTTCCATGCCGATGGTTCCCTGGCCGGCGATGACTTCCGGGTCGTCGTAGGGATGGACGAAGCTTAGGCCCTGTTCGCGGGCCAGTTCCAGCGCGTGTTCGTAGGCATCGTCGTAGGCGTCGCCGTGCAGGATGGCCTCGCCGCCCCGGTTGCGCACGGCATCGACCTTGATCTGCGGGGTGGTGCAGGGCATCACGATGACGGCGCGGATGCCCAGCCGCTGCGCCGCCAGCGCCACGCCCTGGGCGTGGTTGCCGGCGGAGGCGGCGATGACGCCCGCTGCGCGCGCCTCGGGCGTAAGCGATGCGATCTTGTTGTACGCCCCGCGCAGCTTGAACGAGAACACCGGTTGCAGGTCCTCGCGCTTGATCAGCACCGTGTTGTTCAAACGCCGCGACAGGCCGGGTGCCTGGTCCAGCGGGGTTTCCTGGGCCACGTCATAGACGCGGGCGCGCAGTATCTTCTCTATGTATTTTTGCAGCATGGTTCGGGGCAGGGGGCCATCATGGCAGCGGAGCGGTTTTCCCAGTATCATCCGCCACCGGTTTGATTACACACGATGGCAGATAAGGCAATGACTCAAGACGAACTCAAACGGAAAGTCGCCGAAGCGGCATTGGACTATGTCAAGGGCGTCACCATCCTGGGGGTGGGGACCGGCTCGACCGTGAACCATTTTATTGATTTGCTGGCCGATCTCAAAGGCGGGATCGAAGGCGCGGTGTCCAGCTCCCAGGCCAGCTCCGACCGCCTGAAGAAGCTCGGCATCCCGGTGCTCGACCTCAATGCCGCCGGTACCCTGGACGTATACGTGGACGGCGCAGACGAAGTCAACGCCCACAAGCAGATGATCAAGGGCGGCGGCGCGGCCCTGACCCGCGAGAAGATCGTGGCGGAGGCCAGCCGCAAGTTCGTCTGCATCGTCGACGAGACCAAATATGTCGACGTGCTGGGCAAGTTCCCGCTGCCGGTCGAGGTAATCCCGATGGCGCGCAGCTTGGTGGCCCGCCGCCTGGTGGAACTGGGGGGCACGCCGGTGTGGCGGGAAAACTGCGTCACCGACAACGGCAACGTGATCCTCGACGTGCATAACCTCAGCATCACCGATCCGGTCGAGCTGGAACACCGGATCAACGACATTCCCGGCGTGGTCTGCAACGGCGTGTTCGCATTACGGCCGGCGGACGTGGTGCTGCTCGGTTCTCCCAACGGCGTGCGCACGCTGCCCTGAGGCTAGCCGCTGCTCACTTCGCTCCAGCGGAAGCAATCGACCAGGTGGTCGTTTACCAGCCCCGCCGCCTGCAGGTAGGCGTAGCAGATGGTGGAGCCCACGAAGTTGCAGCCGCGCTGCTTGAGGTCCCGGCTGAGTGCATCCGATAGCGGGGTGCTCGCCGGGACTTCGCGCAACTCCCGCCAGGTGTTCCGCACTGGCGTACCGTCGACGAAGCGCCACAGGTAGCAGTCGAAGCTGCCGAATTCCTCCTGGATGTGCAGAACGGCTTTCGCATTGCGCACGGCGGATTCGATTTTCAGCCGGTTGCGCACGATGCCCGGATCGGCCAGCAGGGCGGCGGTTTTAGCTTCGTCGTAACGGGCGACGGTTTCCGGATCGAAGCCGTCGAAGGCGGCCCGGTAGGCGTCCCGCTTCTTGAGGATGGTGGTCCAGCTCAGCCCGGCCTGGGCGCCGTCCAGTACCAGGTATTCGAACAGCCTCACATCGTCGTGTAAGGGAACGCCCCATTCAGTGTCATGGTAAAGCGTTTCTTCCGGGCTGCGGAGCGCCCAGGCGCAGCGGTGGACAGATGTCATCGTTCGGTCTCCCAGCGGGTCCATACAGGTGTGAGGGCGGCCGGCAGCGGCGGAATCTTCCCGAGTTTCAGCCAGACCTGCTCGGGGCCGTGGTAATCCGAGCCCACTGAGGCCAGCAGTTCGTAGCGCTGGGCCAGTGCAGCATTGGTCTGGATGTCGGAAAGCGTGGCGTTGCCGGAAATCACCTCGACCGCCTGTCCGCCGGCGGCCTTGAAGTCGCCGGTGAGGCGCCGAATCCAGCTTCCCGTCATTTTGTAGCGTTGCGGATGCGCCAGCACCGCCACGCCACCGGCATCGACGATCCAGCCGACGGCGGCGGCCATTTCCGCCCAGACCGTGGGCACGTAGCCCGGTTTACCCTGGGCCAGGAATTTGTCGAAGACGTCCCGCACGCTTGCGGCATGGCCCAGTTGCACCAAGGCGCGGGCGAAATGGGTGCGGGTGACCATGCCGGCGCCGGCCAGCGCGGCGGCGATTTCGAAGGTGCCGGGAATGCCTTTCTTCTCCAGGCGCCGGCCGATTTCTTGGGCGCGTTCCGAGCGTGTCTCTTGGAGGCGGCGCATGCCTTCGTTCAATCCCGTGTGTCCGGCGTCGATGTTGAGGCCTACGACGTGGATGGTCCGCGATTCCCAGGTCACCGAGAGTTCGACTCCGGGGACCAGTTGCAGTCCCAATTCTGCGGCGGCCGTTGCGGCTTCCGCCAAACCCGCTACCGAATCGTGGTCGGTAAGTGCCAGGTTGAGGATGCCGCTCGTAGCGGCGGCACGCACCAGCTCGGCCGGCGCGAGCGTGCCGTCGGAGGCTGTGGAGTGGGCGTGCAAGTCGTACAAGAGGGTGTTCGAATGTTTCGGTAATGGCCGGTCAGCTTCTCGTCCAGCGTTTGTCCGGCCCCAGGGTTTCGACATGTAAACCGAAGCCGCCGCTGCGGCGGTCCTCGAAGAACAGTGCGAGCGAGCGGTGCACGGTTTCGAAAGCCAAGTGCTCCCACGGAATTTCACTTTCTTCGAACAACTGGGTCTCCAGGCTTTCCGCGCCGGCGGCCACTTCCGGGCTGAGCAGTTCGGCGCGGAAGAAGGCGTAGACCTGTGACAAATGGGGGAGGCTGAACAGCGTATATAGGGAATCGATCCGCACCCGTGCCGTGGCTTCCTCGTAGGATTCCCGCTGGGCGGCCTGTTCCAGAGTTTCTTCCAGTTCCATGAAGCCGGCGGGCAGGGTCCAATAGCCGTGGCGCGGCTCGATGGCGCGCCGGCACAGCAGGATGCGGTCGTTCCAGACCGGGATGCAGCCGGCGATCACCTTGGGATTGCGGTAATGGATCGTTCCGCAGGCATCGCAGATGTGGCGGGGGCGGTCGTCTCCGGCGGGAATCCCCAAGCGAAGCGGTGCGGCGCACTGGCTGCAGTACTTCATGCCGTCCCGTCAGCCCGTCAGGCTGGCGATCAAACGGTCTTCCAGTTCGCCACGCAGCGCCAGCCTTTCGCCGAGCCTCGAAAGATCGTCTTCCAACTCTTCGCAGAAGAATTCCGCAGGCATCCGCTCGTATTTGTCGTTGAAGGCCATGGCGGCGTCGGTGGCTTCGGCGATGCCGGGGTAGATGGCATCGGCGACCTCCGCCGCGTTGGCGCGCACCTCCGTGCCGTTGGTCACGCGCCGGTACAGCCCGAAATGGCCCAGCGAGATATAGTCGATCAGGATCTGGCAAAACCCGCGCAGGCGCGATTCCAGCGACAGGCTAGGCGCGAACGGCTTCAAGCCGCCCAGCTCGCTGTAAGCCAGCCAAACCTGGCGGCGTTCGTCGAGCAGTTCCTTGACCAAATCGCCGATCGGCTGCTGGTGTTCCAGGGTGGCTTCTTGAGGCATCGGGGTGTCCGTGAGGCAGGAGAGCTGATGGCGCACAGTATGCCATGTCCCGGCCCGCCTAGGGCGTATAATCGGCGCTGTTTCAAACCCATCTGGAGCCTCATACCCCATGAAAGTCCTCATCGTCGGCAGCGGCGGACGCGAACACGCCCTGGCTTGGAAGGCTGCGCAGTCGCCGCGAGTGCGCCAGGTTTTCGTCGCGCCGGGCAACGCCGGTACCGCTACGGAGCCGGGCGTGGAGAACGTAGCCATCGCGGCGGACGACGTGGCGGGTTTGCTGGAATTCGCGCAACAGCAGGGCGTCGCGTTAACCATCGTAGGGCCGGAAGCGCCGCTGGTCGCCGGTATCGTCGATGCCTTCCGCGCCGCCGGGTTGGCCTGCTTTGGCCCGACCCGGGCGGCTGCCCAGCTCGAAGGCTCCAAGGCCTTTTGCAAGGACTTTCTCGCCCGCCACGGAATTCCGACTGCGGAATATCGGGTATTCACCGAGGTTGCGGAGGCCGAGGATTACATCCGCCGGAAGGCGGCGCCCATTGTGGTCAAGGCTGATGGCCTGGCTGCGGGCAAGGGCGTGATCGTGGCGCAGAGCGAGGATGAGGCGATCGCCGCCGTGCGCGACATGCTGGCCGGTAACGCCTTCGGCAGTGCGGGGCACCGGGTGGTGGTGGAGGAGTTCCTGCAAGGGGAGGAGGCCAGCTTCATCGTCATGGCGGACGGGGAGTACGCCCTGCCGATGGCGACTTCGCAGGATCACAAGGCCCGCGACGATGGAGATTTGGGGCCGAACACCGGCGGTATGGGGGCCTATACCCCGGCGCCGGTAGTAACTCCTGAAATCCACCAACGGGTCATGGAAACGGTCATCCTGCCGACATTGGAGGGAATGAAGGCGGATGGCGTGCCATACAGCGGATTTCTCTATGCGGGTTTGATGATCGCCCCGGACGGCAGTTGCAAGGTTTTGGAATTCAACTGCCGCTTCGGCGATCCGGAAACTCAGCCCATCATGATGCGGCTGCGCAGCGACTTAGTGGAGCTTTGCTGTGCTGCCGTGGAGGGGCGGCTCGATGCGGTCAGTGCCGAGTGGGACGAGCGCGCGGCATTGGGCGTAGTCATGGCGGCTGGCGGCTACCCGTTCGATTACCGCAAAGACGATGTGATACAGGGCTTGGGTCAGGCCATTGCGCCGGGCGCGAAGGTTTTTCACGCAGGCACCCGCCTGGATGACCATAAGGTGCTCACTGCCGGTGGGCGGGTGCTCTGCGTGGCGGCGCTGGGAGCTACCGTCGCCGAGGCTCAGGCTGCCGCCTACCGGCTGGTGGAGAAGATTCATTGGCCGGATGCGTTTTACCGCCGCGACATCGGTCACCGCGCCATCCTGCGCGGTGTTTGAGCATCCGATTGTGGCAGACATGGCGGCAAAATCCGGCGAGATGGATTATGCGGTGGCCGAATATGCACTCGTCGGCTGTCACGAATGCGATCTGCTGTTCCGCAAGCCCCAATTGCAGCCTGGACAGAAGGCATGCTGTCCACGTTGCGGCGCGCTGTTGTTCCAGCGCAAACGGAGCGGGCTGGATCAGTGCCTCGCTTTGGCATTCACCAGTTTGATGTTGTTCGTGTTGGCGAACGTCTATCCGCTGCTGCGGATGAATATCGGGGGCAGGGTGCAGGAGGGAGCGCTGATCACGGGCATCGAGGAACTCTATTCGCAGGGCTACTGGGAAATCTCGGCCCTGGTGTTCGTTGTGACCTTTCTGGCGCCGCTGTGCAAATTACTGTGCCTATTCTATGTGCTGTTGCCTTTGCGTCTGTTCGGGCGCCGAGCGCCGAAAGCGGTGTTGGTGTTTCGCTGGACTGCGCTGCTGTCGCCCTGGGCCATGACGGAAGTTTTCATGCTGGGTATCCTGGTCGCGGTGGTCAAACTGGCCGATTTGGCCTCTCTCTCGCCCGGCATCGCCCTGTATTCCTTCGCAGCCCTCATGGTGTCCATGGCTGCGGGCGATGCCGCCTTGGACGAGCACGAGGTTTGGGATCAACTGGAGCCTTCCGTTGACTAAGCCCGCGTCTACCGTAGCCGGTTCTGGATATAGGCTCTGCCACTGCTGCCATTTGCTCAGCCGGCCGGCACCCGCTTCGGCTCATCCCCGCTGCCCGCGCTGCGGCGCCGCCTTGCATCGGCGTAAGCCCGACAGCTTGGCGCGGGCCTGGGCGCTGACGCTGACTGCGTACATCCTTTATGTCCCGGCCAATCTATTGCCGATCATGACGGTGACGATGTCCGGGCGGGGCGAGCCCGACACCATACTCAGCGGAGTCAAGGAGCTGCTCTTGGGCGGCATGTGGCCGCTGGCCCTCCTGGTGTTTTTCGCCAGCATCACAGTGCCGGTGTTGAAACTGCTGGTGCTGACCTTTTTGCTGCTGTCGGTCCAGTTCGGTTCGCGTTGGCGGCCGCGGGAACGCACCGTGCTTTACCGGGTTACCGAATCCATCGGACGCTGGTCCATGATCGATGTTTTCGTGATCACGATTCTGGTAGCCGTGGTCGAGCTGGGGGCCTTGGCGACCATCGAGGCTGGGCCGGGCGCCGTGGCTTTTGGTGGCGTGGTGGTGGTCACCATGTTCGCTGCGATGAGTTTCGATCCGCGCTTGATCTGGGATGGCATGGCGCAGAAGCCGGCCCCGCGCGGAGATGAATTTTCTTCTTCCCCCATCCCGAGGACTTACAGGAAGCATCGATGAGCAACTCTCCGAAGGACAGTGGCGTTTCGGAATATGCGGCGGTAGATGCCGAGGTCCAGAATACGCGCGGTTTGCCTCTAATTTGGATCATCCCGCTGGTAGCCTTGGCTATCGGTTTGTGGCTGGCCTATAAGACCCTGAGCGAGGAGGGGCCGACCATTACCCTGGATTTCAAGGAAGCGCCGGGGCTGGAGGCGGGCAAGAGCAAGGTCAAGTTCAAGGATGTGGAGATCGGCACGGTCGAGTCGGTGGTGCTGAACGAGGACCTGACCGGCGTGGTCGTCACTGCCAAGATGGAAAAGCATGTGGCTACCCATCTTGGGCGCAACACGGCGTTCTGGGTGGTGAAGCCTGAGCTCGGATTGGGCGGAGTTTCCGGACTGGATACCCTGATGGCCGGTAATTACATCGGTGTCGAGTTTGGCGACGGCGAGGTGACCCGCAAATTCATCGGGCTGGAACATCCGCCGCGGATCAAGGCCGATACGCCCGGCCGTTCGTTCATGCTGTCGGCGGACAACGCCGGGCCGCTGAAGTACGGCACACCGATTTATTTCCGCGACATCGAGGTGGGGCAGGTCGTAAACGTCGGATTGGCCGGGGACAACCAGAGCGTCCAGGTCGAGGTATTCATCGATGCGCCTTATCATCGCCTGGTGCACAACAGCACGCGGTTCTGGCAGGTCAGCGGCATCGATCTGTCCATGGGGTCGCAGGGGGTCAATCTGAAAGTCGGCTCGATCATGTCGCTGCTCCAGGGCGGAATCACCTTCGAAACCCCCACGCTGAATGATCCCAAGGCGCAGGCGAGCGAACCTAACACCCGTTTTGCGCTGCACAAGGACTTCGCTAGCATCGCTGAGGGTTCTTACACGATGCGGACCCCCTATATCCTGTTCTTCGATGATTCGGTGCGGGGTTTGCAGGTGGGGGCCCCGGTCGAGCTCAAAGGGATCAGGATCGGCACGGTCACCGAGCTCAAGCTGGCACTGGATTTTGGGGCCCACCGGATTAGGATTCCCGTGGTCATTGAAATCGATCCTGAGCGGCTCATTCCCTATGGCGCCGAAGACGTCATCAAGCGAGCGAAGGATGAATACAAGGCTGCATTCGAGGCCGGACGCCATCCGCTCATGGAAAAGTTGGTCGAACGAGGTCTGCGCGCGCGCCTCAAGACCGGAAGCCTACTAACCGGGCAGCTTTACGTCGATCTGGATTTCTACTCCGACAGTCCGGCGAAGACCCTGGTCTACGGTGGCCAATACCCCGAGCTGCCGACCTTGCCCTCGGTCGCCGACGAATTGCAGAGAAGCGTCACCGAGATCATGGCGAACCTGAAGAAGCTGCCGCTGGAGAAGATCGGCCAGGAGCTGCTCGGCACCGTGCAAGGCAGCAATCGCCTGCTCAATTCGCCGGAGCTCAAGGATGCCGTCGGTTCCATGAACGC
>JAQTYA010000019.1 GCA_028688525.1 Methylococcus sp.
CCCAGACCCGGCAAGGCGTTGAACACCCGGCCGCAGTGATCGCACAGCATCACGCCGCGGCCCTCCCGGAGCTGACGCACCGAGATGCCGTAAGCCGTGCCGCAGGACGGACAACGGGTAAACACCTTAAACCCGTCTCACCCCGGCAAGCCGGGCCCAACCCTCGCTGATCGCAACAGGTTCCATTTCAAATCCCTTAAGTGCATAAGCCGAGGCCACGGCGTCCGCCTGCTCAGCCAATACGCCGGAGAGCACGATGCGGCCGCCGATGCGCAGCCTCAACCGTAGTGCGTCGGCCAACTCCATCAACGGATTGGCCAGAATGTTCGCCAGTACCACATCGCTCTCGAAAGCAGATAGCCGGTCCGGCAGGAAGGTCTCGATCTTGCCCTCGACCCCGTTCTTCCGAGCGTTGTCGAGCGTGGCTACCAGCGCCTGAGGGTCGATGTCGACGGCATAAACCCGCCCGGCCCCCAGGAGCGCCGCGGCGATGCCGAGGATGCCGGAGCCACAGCCGTAGTCCAGCACCACCGCGCCGTCCAACTCCGCGGCATCCAGCCACTCCAGGCATAGCGCCGTAGTCGGGTGCGTGCCGGTGCCGAAAGCGAGGCCTGGATCCAGCAGCATGACTGCGGCCCCTGGCTCTTCAACGGAAAATCCGGTCGGACAAACCCAAAGCCGATCGCCGAAACGCATCGATCGGAAATGCTCCAGCCAAGCCCGCTCCCAGGCTTGGTCGGCCAACGTTTCTTCGCTCCAATCCCGAAATTTATCCGCCCCGAAGTGCTGCTCGAGACTCAGACGAACCGCCGCCAGATCTGCATCCTCTTCGAACAGCCCCAGCACACGGGTCTGCGCCCACACCGGCGTCGTCCCGAGCGGAGGTTCGAACAGCGGCTGATCGCCAGCGTCCAGGAAACTGACGGAGGAGGCGCCGGCATCCGTCAGCTCGTCCGAAACGGCCTCGGCCAAGTCCTCGTCCACCGTAACCATCAATTGCCGCCACATAGCTTTAGTGCTTGAGCCCCAACTTCTGTTCCAGATAGTGGATATTCTGCCCGCCTACCTCGAAGGCGCTATCGTTGACGATATCTAGCAACAGCGGAATATTGCACTTGATCCCGCCGATCACCATCTCGTTTAGGGCCGTGCGCATCCGGGCTATCGCGCCGGCGCGGGTTTCGCCGTGGGCGATCAGCTTTCCTATCATGGAGTCGTAGTACGGCGGCACCCGGTAACCGTTGTAGATATGGGTCTCGACACGGATGCCCGGCCCGCCCGGCATGTGAAACTGCTCGATCAGGCCCGGCGAAGGCATGAAATTGACCGGGTCCTCGGCGTTGATACGACATTCGATGGCATGCCCGCGCATTTCCACTTCGGCCTGACGGATCGAAAGCGGCTCGCCAGCGGCAATCCGTAATTGCTCCTTGACGATGTCGAAGCCGGTGACCATTTCAGTCACGGGATGTTCCACCTGGACCCGGGTGTTCATCTCGATGAAATAGAACCTGCCGTCCTGATAGAGGAATTCGAAGGTACCGGCGCCTAGATAGCCGATCTCCTTGCAGGCCTGTACGCAGCGCATGCCCATCTCGTCCCGCTGCGCCTGGGTGATGCCGGGCGCCGGCGCCTCTTCAACGACCTTCTGGTGGCGGCGCTGGGTGGAGCAGTCCCGCTCGCCCAGATGGACCACATTGCCGTGAGAATCCGCGATCACCTGAAACTCGATGTGACGGGGGTTCTCCAGGAATTTTTCCATGTAGACCATGTCGTTCCCGAACGCGGCACCGGCTTCGCTGCGGGTGAGGTCGATGGAGGCGGCGAGGTTGGCCTCACCATGCACAACCCGCATGCCGCGCCCGCCACCGCCGCCGGAAGCCTTGATGATGATGGGAAAACCAATGCGCCGAGCGATCGCCAGATTTTCCTCCTCGTCGTTGCCTAGGGGGCCGTCAGAGCCCGGCAGCGTCGGAATCCCGGCCTTCTTCATCGCCTCGATGGCGGAAACCTTGTCGCCCATAAGGCGGATCGTGTCTGGCTTCGGCCCAATGAAGATGAAACCGCTCTGAATTACCTTTTCGGCGAAATCGGCGTTTTCCGACAAGAAGCCGTAGCCAGGATGGATCGCCAGCGCATCCGTAACCTCGGCGGCGCTGATGATGGCAGGGACGTTGAGATAGCTGTCGCGGGAAGCGGCGGGGCCGATGCAGACCGATTCGTCGGCCAGACGCACGTGTTTGAGATCGCGGTCCGCCTCGGAGTGAACAGCGACGGCTTTGATGCCCAGTTCGCGGCAGGCCCGGAGGATGCGCAGCGCGATTTCGCCGCGGTTGGCGATAACGACTTTACCTAGCATAGTGAGCACCTTGAGGAAGCTGTAGAGCCGGAGTCAACGGCCAGGACTATTCGATGACGAATAGCGGCTGGTTGTACTCTACGGGTTGACCGTTCTCTACCAGTATCCTGGATACCACGCCGGCTTTGTCGGACTCGATCTGATTGAGGATTTTCATCGCCTCGATGATGCACAGCGTATCGCCGGCCTCAACCCGCTGCCCGACCTCCACGAACGACTTGGAGCCCGGCGAGGGCGAGCGATAGAAGGTGCCGACCATGGGCGAACGCACCTCATGGCCGGTGATTTCTTTCGGCGCTTCGGCGGCTGCCGCCACGGACTGAGCAGCGACTGCCGCCGCTGCCGGCATCACCGGCGCAGCCACCGCCACAGGCGCAGTCACGGCGGAGGAATAGCGGCTGATCCGGACCGACTCCTCTCCTTCCCGAATCTCGATTTCGGCGATCCCGGACTCCTCGATAATTTCGATCAGCTTTTTTATTTTTCTAATGTCCATCTATAACGACCTTTTTGTCATTTGCATGGCGGCTTGCAGCGCCAGTTCGTAGCCCACGGGACCCAAGCCACAGATGACCCCTTTCGCGATATCGGAAAGATAGGAATGGCGGCGAAACGGTTCGCGCGCATGCACGTTGGAAATATGTACTTCGATGAAAGGAACGGCGGTGGCGAGCAGCGCATCGCGCAAGGCGACGCTGGTATGCGTAAATGCGCCCGGATTGATGATGATCATTTCGACCGCGTCGCGAAACGCCTGGTGAATCCTTTCGATCAAGGCATGCTCGGCATTGCTTTGGAAAAAGGCGATCGGCATGCCCCGCACATCGGACTGAGCGCGAAGACGCGCTTCGATATCTCCTAGCGTATCGCTGCCGTAGATACCAGGCTCGCGCACCCCCAGCAGATTGAGGTTCGGCCCGTTAAGTACCAAGATACCCGCCATTATGCGCGCCAGTTCAAATTTTTCGACAAATCGCCCCAGTGGGCGGCGGTATTCTGCCGAAATAGGGCTATTTTGTCCACAAATGCCGAAAATACGCATAACGGGCGACACTCATCGGGAGTGCCCGAGCAGAGGCTCGATGTCCGCCAGCAACCCTTCCCGCGTCTGCGGACCGGCGCGCGCGGCAAGCACTTGGCCGTTGGCGCCGAAGACTACGGTGAAGGGCAAGCCTCCACCATGATTGCCCAGCCGCGCCGCCAGAGCATCGCCGCCGCGCTCGCCGATCAAGATCGGGTAACTCACCGGGACTTTTTGCAAGAATGCGGCAACCGCCTCCCGCTCTTCCAGGGCGATGCCCACGACTCTGAGCCCGCTCGGTTTGAATTCCGCATACAGCCGGTCAAACACCGGCATTTCCTCCCGGCAAGGCTCGCACCAGCTGGCCCAGAAGTTCAGCACCAGTACTGCCGAGCTCTGGTCCGATAGCCGGACAGACGATCCCGACAAATCGGGAAACGCGGCTTCCGGCCCTTGCCAGCCAGCGGGAACGGCCAGCCAGCGCTGCGCAGCCGTCCCCGCCAAGATGGCCAGCACGGCGACTACGATCAGCACCAGCTTATCGGACACGGCCGAACACCCGGCCCAGATGCTGGAGGAACTTTTCCGCCTCGGTGAATCCCACGACCCTGAACTGCTTCCGCTCGGCCCTATCGGGGCCGAAAAACAGCGTCGCGGGCGGGCCGACCAAGCCGAAACGTTTCAGCAAAGCCTGGTCGTTGTCCGAGTTTTCCGTGACATCGGCCTGCAGTAATACCACATCTTTCAACTTCGCCTTGACCGCGGGATCGCTGAAGGTATAGCGATCCATTTCCTTGCAGGACACGCACCAGTCGGCGTAGAAATCCAGCATGACCCAGCGCCCTTGGGCCGCCGCCTCACCCAGACGTGCGTCCAGTTCGGCGACGCTGGCGACTTTAGCAAAAGGCGGCGGTCCGGCCTCGGCCTGGGTTCCAGACGCTGCCGCAATCCCTCGTAACGGCTGCAGCGGATCGCGGCTGTCGGCCGCCACCCCCAGCAGCATGAAGGTGCCATACGCCACCATCGCCACGCCCAGTCCTTTCCAGAGCTTACGCCATCCGGACGCGCTGGCGGGCAAGGCGTCCAGCGCCCCCATATAGACGGCCGACACGATCAGCAGCAGTGCCCACAACAGCATGGCTGCGGCAGTAGGAACGATACGTTCCAGCATCGATACTGCGACCGCCAACATCGCCACGCCGAACACCGACTTGACGGCATTCATCCATACACCAGCCTTGGGCAGCAGTTTGCCAGCCGAGGTACCGATCACCAGCAGCGGCAGCCCTACACCCAGGCCCAGGGAAAACAAGGCGAGGCCGCCGAGTACCGCATCACCGGTCTGGCCGATATAGATCAGCGCACCGGCCAGCGGTGCGGCGACGCAGGGCCCCACCAATGCCGCCGACAGCAAGCCCATCACCGCCGCCCCAGTCAGGCTACCGCCGTGCTGCTTCGAACTTGCAGTGGCTATCTTCGATTGCAGGGCCGAGGGTAGCTGAAGCTGGTAGAAATCGAACATGGAGAAGGCCAGCAGCACGAACAGGACGCTGAAAGCGCCGATCGCCCAAGGATTCTGCAGCGCCGCCTGGAGATTGGCGCCAAACAGACCGGCCAGGATACCGAATACCGTATACGCCAGAGCGTGGGCGAGCACATAGGCCAGCGACAGCGAAAATGCCCGGCGGGTCGTGATGGTATGCCCGTGGCCGACGATGATGCCGGAAAGGATCGGGATCATCGGGAAGATGCAGGGCGTGAACGCCAGCAGGATGCCGAAGCCCAGGAAACTGAGCATGTTGAGCCAGAGTGAGCCGTTCTTGAGTCCATCGGCAATCCGGTCGTGCTCGGAGATGGCCGGCGCTTCGATACTGCTGGCGGCGGCAGCCGCCCCCATAGCCGCCGCCGGCAGCTGCAACTCTACCGTCTTCGACATTGGGGGATAACACACGCCTCGGTCGGCACATCCCTGAAATCCGACGTCCAGCTTGATCGTCCCGGCCTCCGTGCGGACCCTCGACAGCGGCACGTCGAACGCGGCTTCGCCGTGAAAGACCTCGACCGCGCCGAACTCTGCGTCGACCTTAGATTCGCCGTGCGGCAGCTCGTAAGCGCCAAGGGAAACACCGTCCGCGTCGCGCAATTCCACCCGGAATTTCTCGCGATAGAGGTAGTATCCGTCGGCAATCTGCCAGCTCAGATGGACGGTATTCGCATCCTTAAGTTCGGCGAAAAACTGAAAAGCCCGTTCCGCCGGCAGCAGATCGCCGGCTTGCTGCTTGCTGCCGAAAGACTGAAGCGCGGACGCCAGCCGGGTGAGGCCGCCGCCGCTCCCGCCCGCTCCGGTATCCAGTTTCAGCGAACGCTTGTACGGAGGGAAGCAGACGCCGGCGTCCGCACAGCCTTGCACTGTGACTTCGAAATCCAGCGATTGGGGCAACGCGGCGTCGCCTTCGACCGGCACCCTTACGTCGATATGCCCCCTGTAGATTTCGACTTCACCGAAAAACTCGTCGTGTTTCTTATGGCCGGACGGAAACTGGTGCTCGCCGAGACGGACCTGCGATGAATGAACCTGAATCTTGAATTTCTTGCGGTAAAGGTAATACCCGTCGGCAATGTCCCAACTCAGCAATGCGCTACGCGGGCCGTCCATCCGCGCAGTCAGCGGAAACGCCCGATCCGGCGGCAACAGATCCGCGCTGTCGATCGCCGAGGCCGGCACGCCGGCAAGACATAGAACCCACGCGAGCAAACAGCGCATCAGGAGGGCGCTACGCATGATCCGATCCATTCGAGATACTCCGGCAAGCCGCTTTGGAGCGGGATTGCGACGATTTCCGGTAATTCATAGGGATGATGCTCCTTCAGCCAGGATTGCAATTCGGGCACGCGGGACTCGGTAGTTTTAGCAAGCAGCAGGCACTCCGACGACTTTTCAAGAACACCCTGCCATACATAGACGGAGCGGATCCCGGGAACGATGCTGACACAGGCAGCCCATCGTCCGGCGACCAAGCCTTCTGCCAAATTCTCGGCAGATTCTCCATCGGGACAACTACAAAGAACTAGACAGTAGACCGATGTCATGGCAAAAATTGCGCCAATTTAAATACGCAGACTCTCGATGAATCCCTTGAAACTGGCCCTGGTGGCCGCCCTGCTTCTGCCGGTCGCCGAAATCTACGTCTTGATCCACCTCGGCGGCTTGCTCGGCTTCCTGCCCACCGTAGCGCTGCTGAGCATTGCGGCCTTGACCGGATCCTACCTGCTGCAAACCCAGGGCCTTAGAACCTGGAGCCGAATCCAGCAGAGTTTGGCTGCAGGCCGCGCTCCCGCCCAGGACTTGATCGAAGGCGGGTTGATGCTCGGTGCCGGCATACTGTTGCTGATCCCGGGATTCGTTTCGGACGGACTCGGGCTTTTCCTGCTGATACCCGCCCTGCGCCAGCGGCTGGCCGTCTACATCGTCGGCCGGCTGATCGCCGGAGCTGGCGCAGGCACACCGCAAGATTCAGGCCCTCAAACGCTGGAGGGCCAATTCCGCCGCGAGGATTGAAGCGGCATATCCTCGCACCCAGGCGAACCGCTCAATGGGAATGGGAGTGCGAGCAGCAGCCGTGGTCGGCGGGCTCATTCGGCCCCACCGTGGTCTTCGACAGCCCGGAATACACCGGGCACCAGCGCATAAAGCCGGTCGCCAGCAAGCCCCCTCCAATTAGCAGCAGGGGGATGTTTCCCATGAAGACGGAAAGCAGCAGTGCGGCCGAGCCTCCGATGAAACGGAACCTACGGTCTTTCAAGCCGACGTTGAATTCGCGCTTTAACATTTTCTTGTAGTCGAAAGCCATGTCATAACCTCTTCGGTGTGTCAAACTTGGCGATTGTGCAGGCTCCCCCGGCATTGCGCAAGACGGGTGTAAAATGCCGCGATGGACATCACCGACATCATCGCTCCCCTCAACGACGCCCAGCGCGAAGCCGTCACCGCCCCGGACCGTTCCCTGCTAGTGCTTGCCGGCGCCGGCAGCGGCAAGACCCGCGTTCTGGTCCACCGCATCGCCTGGCTGCTGAGAGCCGAAGGGGTATCGCCCCATGCCATCCTCGCCGTCACCTTCACCAACAAGGCGGCGAACGAGATGAAGGCGCGCATCGAATCGCTGCTGAAACTGCCGACCCAAGGACTTTGGGTCGGCACGTTTCATGGACTAGCGCACCGCTTTCTGCGCCGCCATGCGGCGGAAGCGAAGCTCCCCGACGGCTTCCAGATTCTCGATTCGGACGACCAGTACCGGCTGATTCGCCGCCTGCTCAAGACCCTGGAACTCGACGAGGCACGCTGGCCGCCGCGCCAGATCCAGTGGTACATCAACGCCCAGAAGGACGAAGGCCGCAGGGCCAGAAACCTGCCCGACTCCTACGACCCGTTCGAGAAGCAGATGCGGCGCATCTATCTCGCCTACGAGGAACTGTGCGAGCGCTCCGGATTGGTGGATTTCGCCGAACTGCTTCTGCGCACCCACGAATTCCTGCGCGACAATGCGGACGTCCTCGCACACTACCAGGAGCGCTTCCAACATGTGCTAGTCGACGAATTCCAGGACACCAACAGCGTTCAGTACGCCTGGCTGCGGCTTTTGACCCAGGAACGGGATAACCTCAGCGTGGTGGGCGACGACGATCAGTCCATCTACGGCTGGCGCGGTGCCAAAATCGAGAACCTGCACCGCTTCCGCCAGGATTATCCGCGTCACCGAATGGTCCGCCTAGAGCAGAATTACCGCTCCACCGGCAACATCCTCAGCGCCGCCAACACCCTCATCGCCAGGAACGAAGGCCGGCTCGGCAAGAACCTGTGGACACAGGACGGCGCGGGCGAGCCGATCTCGGTCTACGCCGCCTTCAATGAACAGGAAGAGGCGTATTTCGTGGTCGAGCGCATCCGCCGCTGGGTCGCTGAAGGCGGCCGGCGGAGCGATGCGGCCATTCTCTACCGCTCCAACGCCCAGTCGCGCCAGTTCGAAGAAAAGCTGCTGGCTCTCGGCATTCCCTACCGGGTCTACGGCGGCCAGCGCTTCTTCGAGCGCGCCGAGATCAAGGATGCCCTCGCCTATCTACGGCTGATAGCCAACCGCCACGACGATCCCGGTTTCGAGCGCGTCATCAACACCCCGACCCGCGGGATCGGTGCCAAAACCCTCGATCTGATCCGCGAACTGGCGCGCTTCGAACAACTCTCGCTGTGGTCCGCCGCCGAGAAGCTGATCGGCGACAACGCCCTGCCAGCGCGGGCGGCCGGCGCTCTCTCGGGATTCCTGCAGCTCGTCGAAGCCATGGCCGCGGCGGCGCAAGAGCGGGCGTTGTGGGAGCAGGTTCAGCTCGCCGTCAACGGCTCGGGATTGCTGGAACATTACCGCAAGGAAAAAGGCGAACAGGCGGAAGCCCGAGTAGAAAACCTGGAGGAACTGGTCGGCGCCGCCCGGCAGTTCGAACTGGAGCCGCTGATCGACCCGGAACTGGGCGCGCTGGATCAATTCCTCGCCCACGCCGCGCTGGAAGCCGGCGAAAACCAGGGCGAGCGTTTCGAGGACTGCGTCCAGCTCATGACCCTGCATGCCGCCAAAGGCCTGGAATTCGATCTGGTGTTTCTGGTCGGACTGGAGGAAGGTCTGTTTCCGAGCCTGCAGTCGCTGGAAGACCCGGCCCGCCTCGAAGAAGAACGCCGGCTCTGCTATGTAGGGATCACCCGTGCCCGGCGCAAACTCTACATCACCCACGCCGAATGCCGCCGGCTTTACGGCAAGGAATCCTATCCCCGGCCGTCCCGCTTTCTGCGCGAGCTGCCGCCGGACTGCTTAGAAGAAATCAGAATGAAGGGAGGCCTCAGCCGGCCGACCGGATCGCCCGCCTTTTCGCAGTCGGTAACGAGCGCTGCGGGTGGTTTCAAGCTAGGCCAACGGGTCCGCCACGGCAAATTCGGTGAGGGGGTAATACTGCAGCAAGAAGGCGACGGGGCCCAGGCTCGGGTCCATGTCAACTTCGCGGATGCGGGCGCCAAATGGCTGATGCTGGCTTACGCCAACCTAGAACCGATTTGACCGTGTAAAAAAAGCTGGCGGCGAAGGTCGCATCCGTGCGCAATCTCCCTTCAGGAACCACTTGACCGCCAGACTAAAATTGAGGTTATGCATTGCTTTTAATGCAAAACGGATGCCAATAAAATAACACGTTGAAACTACATGCTTTATTAAGCAGCGGCATTCCATTCCACGGTCCCAGCAGGGCAAAACTCGTAGTGTGGGAGGCTTTTCACGCAGGCCGCCGCCGCCATTCCATGCCGGCGGCAAGTTATGCCATCATCCCTTTCAAAATTTAACCCGCCGGTGAAACCATGTCCGATTCGACAGCCTCCGTCCCCCGATACTTTCTAACCTACAGCGGCGTCAGCTTGCCGCTGAACTTGATGAACGAGCTGGAACCGGAACAGATCGGGCACCGGAACACCTATTTTCTGGGCCATTTCGATGCAAGCCAGCGCCTCGTTGGCTTGCAGAAGATGGTTTACGGCGAAGTCGAGATGGAACACCGCTATGCCTATCACGACAACGGAAACCTCAAGCGCGCGGAAATCACCGACTCTGAAGGCGAGTTGAATGTTCTCGACTTCGACGAGCACGGTATACGGCTCGAATCCGCCGATGCAGGTTAAACTCAGCCGAACAGCGCCCGGTTCGACTGCTGCAAAGCCCGCAGGAATTGCGGAAATTCGATCCCGAATTCGGCGTGGAGGCGCCGCGCTCGCCGTTCCATTTCCCGCGAATCCGCTCCATTCGGCTCCGCTGCCAACGCGAACGCAATCAGGTTCCCCCGCCCAGGCACGGACAGCCTGAACGCAGGCCCTTCGAAAGCCATTTTCAGCAGATCGAAGACCTCGCGGCAAACCGCGGTTTGCGAACCCCACAGGTTGGTGCCGAACATCCCATCGGCACCTAGCAAACCGGCGCAGCCCCGGTAAAACGAATCCTCCGTGACCAGGGGCGCCATGCCCTGCCCGTCGAATAGATCGGCGAGGATGAGATCGTAGGTCAAGCCTGTTTCCGTTCGCGCCCGGCCTACGAACTCCGCCGCATCGCCCACCGTGATGGACAGTCTCGGGTCCTCCGGTAGGCCGAAAAACCGGTGCGCGGCCTCGACGACGATCTCGCGCTGCTCCACCACGTCGATCCGACTACCCGGCAAATGCCAGAACAAGGCCTTGGCCAGAGAGCCGCCGCCGAGCCCCAAGAGAAGAACAGCGCCGGGCTCGGGGTGGAACAGCAAAGCGCTCAGCATCGCCCGGACGTAAGGCAACTCCACATTGTCTGGCTCCCGCAGACACATCGAACTTTGCCGCGCCGCCGTACCGAAGTGCAGAGTCCTCACACCGAAGTCTTCGACGACCTCGATGGAGCCGAAACGATCTCGGGCAAAATGGACTAGAGTTCCGCCGAATTTGGTCGGCGCCGGTTTTTGTTTCAGCAAGGTCAGGGGCCCTGAACGGCTGGTTGCCGCGTCATATTCCACAATCGCTGAGGCGATTGCCACATCTCGAAGCCGCTCGAATTCCGTATTCGCGGCCTATCCGGCGGAATACGGAACAGCAAAACCGGGCACAGTTCTTGCCTAACATTAACCCCGAAACCTTTGCCTTTTTTTGGTAAACCAGGGACCGACACTTTCTTCCTCGCGAAGAACCGCACACCTCTCCCAAGTCTTGCACTCACGTCTTCTCAATCGACTACTCGTCCCTGGTCGATTTTTCCCCCACGGGGAAGCTTAGGCACCGGCGGTATAATCCGGACATCCGGTTTTCCCTTCCCCCGCCATGGCACATTATCGCAGCCCTCTGCTTCGGCACGGCGCCGCTTACCTTTCGTTCCTTCTGCTTATAGGCTGCGCCCCTCTACTCAACCGTCCCGGCCCCGCATCCGGGGCACCGCAACTGCATGCCGCCCACTTCGTGGCAGCCGATGGGGCGGTACTGCCGGTGCGGCAATGGCTGCCCCGAAACGCACTGCCTAAGGCGATAGTCGTCGCGCTTCACGGTTTCAATGACTACAGCCATGCCTTCAAACCTCTAGGCGGCTATCTGCAAACCCACGGGATCGGCTGTTACGCCTACGATCAGCGCGGCTTCGGCCTGGCGCCGGGGCACGGACTCTGGGCCGGTGTCGAGGCATATGCCCGCGATCTCGAAGCCGTCACCGCTCAGGTTCGAGTGCGGCATCCGGGCGTGCCGGTTTACCTGCTTGGCGAAAGCATGGGCGGCGCCGTGGCCATTGTCGCCATGACCTCAGCCTCTCCTCCGCGAGCCGACGGGCTGATCTTATCGGCGCCGGCAGTGTGGTCGCGGGAGACCATGCCCTGGTACCAACGGCATCTCCTAGCTTTGAGCTCGCACACGGTCCCCTGGCTCCGGCTCACCGGCGAGGGCCTGGGCGTGATGGCATCGGACAATATCGAGATGCTCCGGGGACTGGGGCGCGACCCCAATGTCATCAAAGCCACCCGTGTGGATGCGATTCACGGACTGGCCGACCTGATGGACGCCGCTCAGGAGAGGGTCGCAGCGTTACGGGTACCGACCCTGGTGCTTTATGGAGAACGGGACGAAATCATCCCGCGGGCTCCGGTCATGGCCCTGCTGGGCAAGCTTCCGCCCGGCACGCGCTTCGCCTACTATCGGCAAGGCTACCATTTGCTGCTGCGGGATCTGCAAGCCGAGATGCCCTGGCGCGATATCGCCGCCTGGGTCACGGCCCCGGCAGGGCCGCTGCCTTCCGGCGCCGAGCGCCAAGCCGCCGAAGGTGTCTCCGCTACGGACGGCACCTGATACACGGGCTCAACGCCCCCGCTTCAAAGCCTGGGCCAACGCCTCCGCCATCGCGCCTTGCGGAGCCGGCTGCGGCGCAGGCTTGCGCGGCCTTCCGGCCGGCTCGCGCGCCTCCCTGCGTTGTTGAGGCGCCTCGCCCTTCGCCGCCGGAGCCGCATCGCTACGCATGGACAAGGCAATCCGCTTGCGCGGGATGTCCACCTCCACCACCTTCACCTTGACCACGTCCCCGGCTTTGACCACCTCGCGCGGGTCGCGGACGAACTTATCCGCCAGATGGGAGATGTGAACCAGGCCGTCCTGATGCACACCGATGTCGACGAAGGCGCCGAAATTAGTGACATTGGTCACTACGCCCTCCAGCCGCATGCCAGGCTCAAGATCCTTGAGCTCGGTCACGCCCTCCTTAAAGCGGGCGGTCTTGAACTCCGGACGGGGATCGCGGCCGGGTTTCTCCAATTCGCGGAAGATATCGCTGACCGTGGGCAAGCCGAAACGCTCATCGGTGAACTGCTCGGCGTTCACGCTGCGCAGAAAGGCCGCGTTGCCGATCAGCTCGCGGATGTCCTTACCCGTGGACCGGATGATCTTCTCAACCACCGGGTAAGCTTCGGGATGCACGGATGAGGCATCCAGCGGATTCTCGCCGCCGGCGATGCGCAGAAAACCGGCGGCCTGCTCGAAAGCCTTGGGGCCGAGCCGCGACACTTTCTTAAGATATTCGCGGCTGGGGAACGGGCCATGCTGATTGCGGTATTCGACGATGTTCTGACCCAAACTCAGCGACAGACCCGAGACGTAGCGCAGCAGCGACACCGAAGCCGTATTGACGTCCACGCCCACGGCATTCACGCAGTCCTCGACCACCGCGTCGAGGCTGCGTCCTAGCTTGCTCTGGTTCACATCGTGCTGGTACTGGCCGACGCCGATTGACTTAGGGTCGATCTTGACCAGTTCCGCGAGCGGGTCTTGCAGACGGCGGGCGATCGACACCGCGCCGCGCAGCGACACGTCCAGTTCGGGAAACTCCCGCGCCGCCAGCTCCGAAGCCGAATACACCGAAGCCCCCGCCTCCGACACCACAATCCGGGTGATCGGCAACTCTGGATGCCGCCGCATCAGATCCGCTACCAACTGGTCCGTCTCGCGCGAAGCCGTACCGTTGCCGATGCTCACCAGGCTGACGCCGTGACGGGCGATCAGCGCCGCCAGCGTGGCGATGGACTGATCCCACTGGTTCTTAGGCACATGGGGATAGATCGTATCGGTCGCCACCAGTTTACCGGTACCGTCGACGACGGCGACCTTGACACCGGTGCGCAGCCCCGGATCCAGCCCCATCGTGGCGCGCTGGCCGGCCGGCGCAGCCAACAGCAAATCCTTCAGATTGCTGGCGAAGACGCGGATCGCCTCGGCTTCGGCCGCCTCGCGCAGCCGCTGTATCAGGTCGAGCTCGATCCGGGTCAGCAGCTTGACCTTCCAGGCATAGCGCACCGACTCCGCCAGCCAAGCGTCGGCCGGACGGCCGCGGTCGGCGACACCGAACACGCTCGCAATGCGATGCTCAGCGTAACGGTGCCCGGACTCTTCGTCCTTGGCCACTTTGAGACTTAAGGCCAGGATGTCCTCGTTACGCCCCCGGAACAGCGCCAGAGCCCGGTGTGACGGAATTTTGGCGAGCGCCTCTTCATATTCGAAATAGTCCTTGAACTTGGCGCCCTCCTGCTCCTTTCCCGACGCCAGAGACGAGATCAGAATGCCGTCACCCCAGACCTTTTCGCGCAGCTCTCCCGCCAGCGCTGCATCCTCGGCGAAGCGCTCCATCAGAATCTGCCGAGCGCCGTCTAGGGCCGCCGCCGCATCGGCGACACCTTTATCCGCGTCGACATAGCCAGCCGCCACAGCCGGCGGATCAAGGCCGGGATCGGCCAGCAGCGCATCAGCCAGAGGCTCCAGGCCGGCTTCGCGGGCGATCTGCGCCTTAGTGCGCCGCTTTGGCTTATAAGGAAGATACAGGTCTTCCAGTACGGTCTTGGTATCAGCCTCGCGAATGGCTTGCTCCAACTCCGGCGTCAGCTTGCCCTGTTCGCCGATGCTGGCCAAGATAGCCGCCCGCCGGTCGTTCAGCTCCCGCAGGTAGACTAGCCGGACTTCCAGGGTGCGTAACTGGGTGTCGTCCAACCCCTCCGTCGCCTCCTTGCGGTAGCGCGCGATGAAAGGCACCGTGGCGCCATCGTCCAGCAAAGAAGCAGCCGCCTGCACTTGGCGAACATGGACGCCGAGTTCCTCGGCGATACGAGCGATCACATCCATCGTCTTCGGTCCTTGGGTACCAGAAGTGAAAACGTGGGATTCTATCAGCGTCGAGGGACCGCACTCACCCACCGCCCCAGGAACATACCGCCAGTTCGACACCGAGCCGAAGCAGTGTAATAATGATTAATTAGGCTGCGGCTCGTTCTGCGCCTCGCGACCGGGAAGACATGAGCCGGTTTCATACGAACGCGGAAAACGAAAGGGTTCCGGCTCGGCACGTCTTCCCTGATCACTCTCATCTAAAAGTTATCGGGATCGATTATGCAAGTACCTCTGGAGATTACGTTTCGCGGCATTCCACACTCCGACGCAGTGGAAACCAAGATTCGCGAAAAAACCGGCAAACTGGAGCAGTTCTGCGACCATATCATCAGCTGCCGGGTCGCTGTGGAAGCCGAGCACCATCACCAGCACCAAGGCAATCTCTACCATGTGCGCATCGACCTTGCCGTTCCCAACAAACATCTCGTGGTGAGCCGAGAACATCACGACAAACAGGCCCATGAAGATGTCTATGTCGCACTGAGGGACGCCTTCGACGCTGTCAAACGCCAGCTCGAAGAGTACGTGCGCATACACCGCGGCGAAGTGAAAAATCACCAGGCCCCCCAGGCGATCTAATGCCGCCGGACCCGCGTCCTCGCGGCCGGGTCCCCCTCTACCGCCTCCTTCACCGCAGACGCACCCGCAACTGTCATACGAGTCGTTTACCCTGCTGGGCTTGACGACGATCAGACTTGTTTAGGGGAGCTTCGCATGAGGGACAGATTCGACTCTGCCGACGAATTCGGCCCCGCCCGAATCATTCATATCTGGGAACCTTCGATCCAGCTGAAGGCTACCCTCATCATCGACAACAATGCGCTGGGGCCGGCGATAGGCGGCCTGCGTATCGTCCCTGCGGCGGCGACCGGCGAATGTTGCCGCCTCGCCCGAACCATGAGCCTAAAAAGTGCCGCGGCGGACCTTCCTCATGGCGGAGGCGCCGCGGCGATTTTCGCTGCACCCCGGAATCTGTCGCTTCTCCGCAAACAGCAGTTGGTGCGGGCCCTGGCGGTCGCACTGAGAGACGAAAGCCGGTTCATCTTCGTACCTGATATGGGTACGGACGAAATATCGATGGCCTGGATCCGGAACGAAAACGCACGGGCCGCCGGCTTGCCGCGCGAACTCGGAGGCATCGCATTGAACCGGATCGGCGCATCCGGCTGGGGCCTGTACCACGCCACCGACGTCGCTTTGCGCTATTGCGACTTCAAACTCGAGGATGCCAGGGTCGTGGTGCACGGATTTGGTGCGGTCGGTCAAAGCACCGCGCGCCACCTCGCGGAAAATGGCGCGATCGTGGTAGGTATCTCCGACAGCCGGGGCGGGCTCTACAATCCGCGCGGCTTGAACGTCGGCGACCTGATCGAACTCAAGAAGAACGGTGGGAGCGTCGCGGAGTCGACCGAAGGCGAACGGCTTGAACCCGGAGCCGTTATCGATTTGCCGTGCGACATCTGGATTCCAGCCTCCGGCGTCGACGTGCTTGGCCAGGACAATGTCGCGCGGCTCAAAGCCCGGCTGGTAGTCGAAGGCGCGGACGCCCCGCTCACTGCCTCGGCAGAGCGCTACCTGCACGAAAAAGGGGTGATCTGCGTTCCCGACTTTATCGCCAACGCCGGCGGCCTAATCGGGGCCGCCATGGAACACCGAGGCGCCAACAAGACCGCGGTGCTCGCCGCCATCAAGGAAAAAATCAGGCGCAACACCGAAAAAGTTCTGGACTCTGTAGAAAATGACGGGGAGTTGCCGCGCCAAGCGGCATTGAAACTGGCCAGCAAGCCGATCGTGAAAGCCATGAAGTATCGCCGCTGGAACGAGTATTCCGAGGCTACGGGGTCTGTCTGAAACGCCCGCGCCGCCTGTCCTGCGCGTTTTCCCACAGTGTACACTCCGTTCCTGGTTATGCTATAAAACCCGGCAGTCCGTGGCACCCTTCGGAAGTCTATCACACGGATGTTACGCTGTTCTGACGAGCATATTTTCAACCCCTGTTCTTCTAGACGGAAAGTGGTCACACCAACATGGCGATGCAGAATTCCAAGAACGCGCTCCATCTCGTAAAAGCCGGAGCCCTGGCCATAGCCTGCGCCGTCGCGGGCTGCGGCGATAACGGCGGCTCGATACCAGCCGCCTCAAGCTCGGAAGCCCGAATCAGCGGCAACGTAAGCGATCAAACCGGGCCTATTAACGAGGGCCGCTTGCAAGTCACCGATAAGAGCGGATCGGTCATCACCTCTTTCGATCTGCAAGACAGCAATCATTTCGAACTGGTCATCCCTTCCGGCACGGCTTATCCCATCGTTATCACCGTCACACCCTCGTCGCCCAATGCCGCTTCGACGGCTCCAGTTAAAGCCGTGGTCACCAGCGACATCGCCGATCGGCAAGACGTGACCGCCGTCACTACCATCGTGGTCGATTCCGCACTCGCACTCGGAGGACTGACCGCGGAAAACATTGCCAAAGCTTCCGGAGGCGCCATCGGCTTGCGCCAGAGTGCGGGGGTCAGCGCGGGTGCCGGCGGCGGCGGTGCCGGACCTGGCCAGAGCGGCGGCGGCACCGGTCGAGGCGGCCATGCCGGGCATGTCATGAGCGAAGGCGGCCACGCCTCGTCTTCATCAGCCACGCCGCCCCCGCACGCGGAACCGATACAACCCTGAGTATTCCTCCCTGCGAGGCCAAGCCGTCGAACCGGCCTTCCCGGTTCGGCGGCTTTTCGTTTCCGCACTCCCTAGCCTTTGTCCCTTTCTTTTCCACCCGACATCGACGCTGTGATGCATCCGAAGCCGGCTCTACCAGCTCCAGGCGCCGCTATCCGGCCAGGGTGGTGACGAGATGATTTCGAACCGGCGCCGTTTCCGGCGGCACTGGCTCAGGGTTCATTCGACCTTGGCTTTGAGCGCCGGACTGTTGTTCGTCCTGATAGGGATCACCGGCAGCCTCAACGTCATCGGGGACGCGCTCGACCACGGCTTGAACCCTGAGCTTACGGTAAGTACCCACTCTGGCGCCGAACGTTCGCCGGACGAGTTGATGGCTGCCGTAAAAACCGCCCATCCCCGCCGCTTCGGCGCGTGGAGGCTGGAACTCCCGCAGTCACCTGGCGAGCCAGCGATCGCCTGGTTCGACAAACCGATCGAAACCAGCGGCGAAGCCTATGCACCGCTTATGGTGGCAATCGACCCTTATACCGGCAGGATTCTGGCGAACCGCTTTTGGGGACACACCTTCGCGAGCTGGATATACAAGCTCCACTCCCAATTATTGCTGGACGGATTCGGGCGAGCGCTCGCCGGTTTGATTGGGCTGGCGCTGCTTGCCAGCTTGGTCAGTGGCCTCCGGCTATGGCTGCCAGGCAAGCATCGGCTGCGCCAGTCCTTGACCTTAAAACCCAAGGCCAGGTTCAAACGCCGGGTGTTCGATCTGCACCGCGTCGTCGGGATCTATGGAGCGCCAATCCTGCTCACCGCCGCACTCACCGGCCTTCACCTAGCCTACCCTTCGGTCCTGGAAACACTGTTCGGGGCCTCGGACTTCGGCCACCACGAAGCGGCCAAAGCCGAGGAAATCATCAGCGCTGCCCCCGCATCCGGCGCGCCGCTAAACCTAGCCCAAGCCATTCTCATCGCACGCGGACTGTTCCCCAATGCCTCTCTCGGTGGCATCACGACGCCTCGCGCAAGCAATGGCATGTACCGGATCGACTTCCGCCGCCCCGGCGAACACCACGCACTGACCGCCGTCTGGGTCGACCCCTACAGCGGCCAGATTCGCCAAGTCCGCAACTCGGCGAACTTCGGCCCGGCGCAACGCCGGATCAACGCGCTCCGATTGCTGCACAACGGAAACCTGCTCGGACTGCCCGGGCAAGCGCTCTGGTTTCTGGCCGGACTTTTACCCTTCGCGCTCTACCTGACCGGTATCGCCCACTGGCTTCACAAACACGGAATCGAAGTAGAATGCTTCGTACCCCGGCTTCCGGATAAATACGCCGGTACCTGGCGGCAATACTTCGCGGCGCTACGGCCCATATTGGCGACAACCGCCGTTTTTATTATGTCCTTCGCCCGACGTATGGTTTCCCGCGTGATCGATATGTTGCAAAAAATATGGCTCGCCTATCTCCGCCGCAACGCCGACGAACGCAGGAGATAATCCTCCCATGCTGTAACCGAAGGATGTACGACGCCAATACAAAAACTTGCTATAGTGCCTCGAAAGCCTTCAGCGTCCCGAAGGCCTAAGGTTTTCTTCCGGCACACTTTTCGGAAGGCGTTACGGAAGAAAGATCGGCTCAACCGTGTTGGCAGGAGACAGCAATTCATGGCCAAAAGACCCTCTACCCGAGCTTCGCGAAATGCCGGTGCCGAAAGCGCCGTTGATACTCCGACCGAACTTTCCACCCTGGAGACTGCTATGGAATCCACCGCACAAACCGAAACGCAAGAGCCCGATGCCTCCAGGTCGACCGCATTGACCTCCGTCGCCGTCGCTGTGGAAGGCCTCAAAGAAGGCGCCAGCCAAGCGCGCAAAGCCGCAGGCGAATTGGTGCCCACCGTAGGCCGCGCAGTTTCGAAGGCGGTATACACTGGATTCTATGGATTGACTTATGGCGTAGTCTTCGGCGGACTGCTGATCGGCAGTCTGATACCCCAAGACAGCATCATCGCTAAAGGCATGAGCGATGGGGCAGACTCTGCAAGCAAGGCGTTCGCCAAACGCCAGGAAGAAAAAGCCGAGATCGGCGCTTCCGATGAAGGGCTTGCGGCAACCTGAATTCCGCACCGCGCGGTAAGTTAAATCCTATCCCCGCGCTCGCGGGGATAGTTTTTTCGGCGCCATCCGCTACATATCCCTATCCCTCAAACCCGTTCCACCGCATATTCATCGTTTTTTAACAGACTCGGCGCAGACTACGTTCTCCCTACCCGGAGTACGCAGCGGCAATGCCATTAGACGAAAAAGATTTCAACGAATGCTCCCCTTCCAGCCGTCTGCCGGTACCGGTACACCCCGCCGAAACAGGCAGCGTTAGCGGCTATCTGGAAAGCCTGCCCAAAGACGTCGGCTGGCTGCTAGTGACCGCAGGCGTCGTAGCCGAAGTCGCACCCGGAGTCATCGGCACACCGTTCTGGGTCGCCGGCATTTTTATTCTTTGGCCGCGTATAGGCCGGCGCCTGGAAGGCTGGATGTTGCGCCGTGCCCCCAAACTGGTATGCGGAAGCCTGCGACAGATCGACCGCTTTCTCGACGACTTGGAGCGGCGCTACCCGCGGACACCTCCCCGTCGGCTGCAGATTGAATCACCTTGCGCATTCGAAGCGCGCCAATAGATTTTACGCAGCACGGGCCGGCAGGGCGATTTCCCACACATTTTGAGTGAGACCACGCAACCGGCGTCACATATTCTTAAATCCGGAGCGGTATCCTATGCGGCGGATCAAGCTGACCGTACGGTTCTCCCTCCGGACGAGCTTGGCACCTTGCTTGCTGAATAGAACAGCGAACGACAGACATCGCGAGCGCCCCGAGGGCAGAATCGCGCGTCCGTCCGGTAGGGTCGAACCCCTCCGCACGAATCTGGAGCCGTATATGCCTGAACCCACCGCTGGCTTGAATCCGGGACATAAGCCCCCGCCGAAATTTATCCCGCTACGCGCTACAGCGGTCAAATCGCACGCCCGGCTCAGCGTGGAGGCGCTATGTGAACGCCTCGGCCTTCTGGCCCATATCGGCCTGCCCTGCATGGTTTTTTTGAGCAGCCCGGAGATGGGCCAGTTGTTCATGGGCCCCATTCGCAGATGCGCACGCGAAAATACCCAAATCGTAATTGAGGGCGACCAATTCAGCCTCAACCTGGAAGAACAGGCTCTGGGTGAAATTTACCTGGCCGATCAAGACGGCGACGCCCAAACCGGCGCTGCAGTCGAGCTTTACGATCGTAGCGGCAGCCTGATCACACGCATCTGCGGATTGCCGGACCCCGTCATTGGGGCAGTTTGGCAAGACCTTATGGACTCGTTCGCCCATTCCGCGCTATAAGCCGAGCGCTTGGCTATTTCTGAGTAATTTTGTGTACAATTCGGATGCCGATTTCAGGCTCTCTCACGCACACGGCAGCCGGGACAGCCAACCCACTTGCCCGGCGCCGCGAGTCAACACCGTCCATTATTCAAAGGAGATTTATAAATGAGCGTTCTCGTAGGCAAACCGGCCCCGGATTTCAAAGCGGCGGCTGTCCTGAGCTGTGGCACGATCGTCGACAGCTACGAATTCTCGAAGGAGACGAAGGGCAAGTATGCTGCCATCGTGTTCTATCCGCTGGACTTCACCTTCGTCTGCCCCTCGGAACTGATTGCGCTGGATCACCGCGTCGACGAGCTGAAGAAGCGTGGCGTGGAAGTGATCGGTGTGTCTGTGGACTCCCAGTTCACCCATAATGCCTGGCGCAACACTCCGGTCGACAAGGGCGGCATCGGCCCGCTCAAGTACACCTTGGTTGCAGATGTCAGCCATGAGATCGTCAAAGCTTACGACGTAGAAGTCGAAGGCGCTGCCGTGGCTTATCGCGGCACCTTCCTGATCGACAAGTCGGGCGTAGTGCGTCACCAGGTCGTCAACGACCTGCCGCTGGGCCGCAACATGGACGAGCTGATCCGCATGGTGGATGCTCTGCAGTTCCACGAAGAGCATGGCGAAGTTTGCCCGGCCGGCTGGAACAAGGGCCAAAGCGGCATGAAGGCCGATCCGGAAGGCGTCGCCGCCTATCTGAGCCAGAACGCCGACAAGCTGTAAGTTAGTAAGGCGACCAATACACGAAAGGCGCGGGGGAGCAAAGGCTCTACCCGCGCTTTTTTTAGCTGTCGGCTGGCGCGCGCAGCAGAAAATAGCGGTGCACGACGAAGGCGATCGCCGCGCCGACGATCACGGACGAGTGTCCGATCAATCCGGCCATCAAGACCGCCGCCCTGGCATGAAATTCAGCCATCAACGGCTTGGCCACCAGCAGGCTCCACACGAAGTTGGGCACGTAATAAGCCACCAACCCGGCAAATGCCCACTGCACTGCGGGCAGGCCCCGCGCTTCCGCCGAACGGTAGAACCAGATCGTAATCAGGATTGCGGCAATTCCGCCAATCATACTTTCTCCTCCATCATTGTTATTTCAACGCAGGTCTCGGCCCTCCGGGCCGATAAGATACAGGACTATCGCTCCCGATTCACCCGCGGCCCGAATCTCAATCCGCCAGGTCTGCGAACAAGGCGGTGCTAAGGTAGCGTTCGCCGAAGGAGGGGATGATCGTGACGATCAGCTTCCCGGCATTCTCCGGGCGGCGCGCCAATTCCAACGCGGCCCACAGCGCGGCGCCGGACGAGATACCCACCAGCAGCCCCTCTTCGCGAGCCGCGCGCCGGGCGAACTCGAAGGCATCCTCACTCTTCACCCGGATGACCTCGTCATAAATCCCCGTATTCAGGATCGGCGGGACGAAGCCGGCGCCGATCCCCTGAATCGGATGAGGCCCCTTCTCGCCGCCGGACAACACCGGCGAGCCGTCCGGCTCCACCGCGACGCACTGGAGGCTCGGCTTGCGCGACTTCAGCACTTCTCCGATCCCTGTGACCGTGCCGCCGGTGCCAACTCCGGCCACGACGATATCGACCTTGCCATCGGTATCGCGCCAAATTTCCTCGGCCGTGGTCTTGCGATGCACTTCCGGATTGGCGGCGTTCTTGAACTGCTGAGGCATGAAATACTTCGGGTCCGAAGCCGCCAGTTCCTCGGCCTTGCGGATCGCCCCGCCCATGCCTTCCGGGCCCGGTGTCAGAATCAGCTCCGCCCCGTAGGCGCGCAGCAGCATACGGCGCTCCTTGCTCATGGTTTCCGGCATGGTCAGCACGCAACGATAGCCGCGCGCGGCGCAAACCATGGCCAGGGCGATACCGGTGTTGCCGCTGGTAGGCTCGACGATGACGGTATCCGGACCGAGCAGGCCGGCCTGCTCGGCAGCATCGATCATGGCCGCGCCGATGCGGTCCTTGACGCTGTGGGCCGGATTGAAGAATTCGAGTTTGGCGACGACCTCCGCCCCGCAGCCTGCGCTGAGCCGGCGGATTCGCACCAAGGGGGTGTTGCCGATGAGATCGGTGACGCTGTTGGCGATTTTCATGAGTCTGGCACTCTCCATAAATTCTGGGATGAGGGAAGGATGAGCGGGCTGGAGCCTCGGCGCCCCTTCCGCCACTGGAATTCTATATCCCCAGACGGGGAGTGGGTTATTCCTTTTGCACAGCAGTGCATTGCCGTCCCCTGCCGGCGCCATCCGTTAAACTAGCACGCTACGATTGACCCCGGGAGGACCATGGTGGATTCGGACTTCGACCTAGAAATTTCGCGCGCGGGCACCGCGTCCGTCAAGCACGAAGGGCGCGGCGCCTATTTCGGCAGCGAAGACGTGATTCCGCTATGGATCGCCGATATGGATTTCGCCGCACCGCCGGCCGTCACGCAAGCGCTGCAGGGACGCGCAGCCCACCCGATCTACGGCTACACGCTCTGCCCGGACAGCCTATACGAAGCGTTGATCGGCTGGATGAAAAAGCGCCATGGCTGGGAGATTCGGCAGGAGTGGGTACTCCTGTCTCCCGGCGTCGTGCCTTCGCTCCACGCCGCGGTGATGGCCTTCACCCAGCCCGGCGAGCCGGTGGTGATCCAGCCGCCCGTCTACCATCCGTTTTTCACGGCAGTTTCCGTTCCCGGCCGCCGGCTGGCGCTGAATCCGCTGCGGCTGGAGCAGGGGCGGTACCGGATGGATTACGAGGGTCTGGACCGCCTATGTGCCGAGGGTGCCCGGCTCCTGATCCTATGCTCGCCGCACAATCCGGTGGGGCGGGTGTGGTCGCGGGACGAGCTAGCCGAAGTACTGCGTATCGCCGACCGCTACGGCATGACCGTGCTATCCGACGAAATCCATCACGACCTGGTCTATCCGGGCTTCCGGCACACGCCGCTGGCCGCGCTGGCGGACAACGCCCCCAACATTCTGACCGCGGTCGCGCCATCCAAGACTTTCAACATTCCCGGTTTAGGCCTATCCGCCCTCATCGTGCCGGATGCCGACCGGCGCAAAGCGCTGCGCGAGGTCTACGAGCTGTTCCATATCGGCGCCTCGACACCGTTCGGCATCACTGCCTTCGAGGCGGCCTACCGCGAGGGCGAAGGCTGGCTGGAACGTTTGCTGCCCTATCTCGCCGAAACACGGGACTTCGTGGCCGATTTCCTTGGCCGCCATGCGCCGGCCATCAGGCCGGTCCCGACGGAGGGAACCTATCTGGTCTGGCTGGATTGCCGCGAGCTGGGCATGAGCGATGCGGAACTGAAGCAGTTCTTCGTACGCAAGGCACGGGTCGGCATGAATCCCGGGATCACATTCGGCGATGCCGGCAGCGGGTTCATGCGCCTCAACATCGGCGCCCCGCGGCGCATCATAGCCGAAGCGTTGGAGCGTATCGCCGGCGCGCTTTGAAAACCCGGCATCAGACGGCGATCCATTCGATCCGGGCCGAAGGCGCGCCGCCGGCGATGTCGAGCAGGGCTACACTGACCGGCAGCTTGAAACGCCGGGGACCAGCGCTGCCCGGATTGAGATAGAGCACCCCGCCGCTTTCGCGGATCGCCGCGCGGTGGGAATGGCCGGAAACCACGACGCCAAAACCTTCGGCCGCAGGATTGATCGCCAGCTCCTGCAAGTCGTGCAGCACATAGCATGCAAGGCCCGGGCATTTAACTTCCGCGGCTTCGGCAAGGCTCTCGGCCCAAGCGCCGTAGTCGTTATTGCCGCGCACGGCCACTACCGGCGCCAATTCGCGCAGACCGTCGAGAACCCCGGGTCCGCCGACGTCGCCGGCGTGGACGATGAGATCGCTGCCAGCCAGCAGCGCGACGGCTTCCGGCCGCAGCAAGCCGTGGGTGTCGGCAATCAGCCCGATGCGCTTCGGCACCGGACTACACGGCGTTGGCCCAGTGCCGGCCGTCCTCTTCCAGCAGCTCGTCAGCCTCCTTCGGCCCCCTGGTCCCGGCGGCATAGTTGGGGAACGAGCGCGGGGGCAGCGCCTTCCAGACGTCGAGAATGGGCTGGATCACGCTCCAGCCCGCCTCCACCATGTCGGCACGCTGGAATAGCGTGGCATCGCCGGTCATGCAGTCGTGCAGGAGGCGTTCGTAGCCAGTGCTGGAGCTGGCGCCGAAATAGTCCTCGTAGTCGAAATCCATCTTGACCGCGCCCAGCTTCATGACCGGCCCGGGCTCCTTGGCGCCGAACTGGAGCGAGATACCTTCGTTCGGCTGCAAATGGATGACCAGGCGGTTGGTCTGCAGCTGCTCGATCTGGGTGTTCCGGAACAGGACCAGAGGGGCGCGCCGGAATTGAATCGCGATTTCCGTCACCCGCTTGGGCATGCGCTTGCCGGTGCGCAGATAGAACGGCACCCCGGCCCAGCGCCAGTTGTCCAGATTCAGCTTCAGGGCCACAAAGGTTTCGATATGCGAATCCGGCGCCACGTTCGGCTCGGCGCGGTAGGCCGGCACCGGCTCGCCGTCCACCAAACCTTCCCGGTACTGGCCACGAGCCATCTTGATCAGCACCTCCTCCGGCGTCGGCGCCTGAATGGCGCGCAGCACCTTGGTCTGCTCATCGCGCACCGCGTCGGCCTCGAACGAGATCGGCGGCTCCATGGCCGTCAGCGACAGCAGTTGGAACAAATGATTGGGCACCATATCGCGCATGCAGCCAGCATTCTCGTAGTACCCGCCGCGCCGTTCGACGCCGACCGTCTCTGCGGCGGTAATCTGCACATGATCGATGTAGCGCCGGTTCCAGATCGGTTCGAAGATGCTGTTGGCGAAGCGGAACACCATGATGTTCTGCACGGTTTCCTTGCCGAGATAATGGTCGATCCGGTAAATCTGACGCTCGTGCAGCACCTGCCTGATCTCGGCATTCAGCGCCTTGGCCGAATCCAGATCGTGTCCGAAGGGTTTCTCGATGATGACCCGCCGCCAACAGCCCGCCGATTCGTGGGCCATGCCGGCCCGACCGAGCTGCTGGACGATTTCGCCGAAGAACGCCGGCGCAGTCGCCAGATAATAGAAATGGTTGTCCTCGATGCCGAGTTCGCCCCGAACCCGCTCGCACAGATCCTTCAGCCGGCGGTAGTAATCGGCGTCGCGGAAATCGCCCTGGACGAAGAAAATGCGCTCCTCCAACCCGCCCCAAAGGGTATCGTCCAGCTCCACCGCGGCGAATTCGTGGATCGCCTCCGAAAGATGACGGCGGAAGCTTTCCGTATCCATATCGTCGAAGGCGGCGCCAATCACCGCAAACTTCTTCGCCAGCAGCCCCGCCTTGGCGAGGTTGTACAAGGCGGGCACCAGCTTGCGCTTGGTCAGATCGCCCGTGGCTCCGAAGATGACCATGACGCAAGAGTCGCCGATATGCACCGGCGTTATTTCGGCATTCATCGCTTTTCCTCGTGGCCGCCGAACGCGAAGCGCATCGCCGACAATATCTTGCAAGCGAACTCGTCCTCGCCCTGGGAAGAGAAGCGCTGGTAAAGCGCCGCGCTGAGCACCGGCGCCGGGGTCCCTTGATCGATGGCAGTCGCCACCGTCCAGCGGCCCTCGCCGGAGTCGGAAACCCGGCCGCTGAACTTAGCTAGATCGGGATCGCGGCCCAGAGCTTCGGCGGTGAGATCGAGCAGCCAGGAAGACACCACGCTGCCGCGCCGCCACAGTTCGGCGATGTCGGCGATCGGCAGATCGTAGCGGTAATGCTCGGGATGGCGCAGGGGCGCGGTTTCAGCGTCCTGGGCCTTGCCGGCCTTGCCGATGTTCGCACGGTTGAGGATATTGAAGCCTTCGGAGTAGGCTGCCATCAGACCGTACTCGATGCCGTTGTGGACCATCTTGACGAAATGTCCAGCGCCGGCTGGTCCGCAGTGGAGATAGCCCTGCTCAGCGGTACTCTGGATGTCCTTGCGGGTAGCGGTTTCGGCAATCTGGCCCATGCCCGGCGCCAGTGCCTGAAAGACCGGTTTCAGATGAGCTACGGGCCCGGGCTCGCCTCCGATCATGAGGCAATAGCCGCGCTCCAGGCCCCAGACGCCGCCGCTGGTGCCCACATCCATGTAGTGCAGCCCCCGTTTGGCCAGGCTTTCCGCCCGCCGGATGTCGTCGACGTAATAGGAATTGCCGCCGTCGATCAAGATATCGCCGGCTTCCAGCACTCCGGCAAGCTGCTCCGCCAGGCGGTCGACCACCGCGGCCGGCAACATCAGCCAAACCGGCCGCGGCGGGGTCAAGGCGGCTACAAACTCTTCGAGCGAGAATGCGCCGATCGCTCCATCCTCAACCAAAGCTGCCACCGCCGCGCGGTCGAGGTCGAACACCACGCACTCATGGCCGGCACGCAACAGCCGCCGTACCATGTTGGCCCCCATCCTGCCCAATCCGATCATTCCCAAGCGCATGTCCATCTCCTCACGGTTGAATGCCAATCTGAGAGACTCAGCTTAGCGCCGCTATATGGCACATTCGCCTAAATCAAGCCGGCAAATTGGGAAAAAGTTAAACCTGTGGCAAGAAACAATCTGCGAAACCAGCGATTTAAGGGGACTCGGGTTCGCCCTTCGACGGGATATCGGCTTCCACAGGCCGTTCCGCGGGGAGCACGGAAGCCGGCTCAACCAAGAGCTCCGACTCGGCACGCGGTACGGCTTCGCTCTCCGGAGCAGGAGGCTCCGGCTGCTGAGCGGCATCCGCACGCCCCGACGGATTCGTGTACAAATCGTTGAGCGACTGGATCGACTCTTTGCAGCGCTGCCGGATCGACGATAACTGGGCTTCGTTCTGCCGGCTCCAGCCCTTCAGGCCCGGCTTACGCAGGAATGGCCAGGGCGTCGCATTCGCCCGGAATCCCCGAACCATGTCCCAACGGGTGGTGAGGGTTTTCTGCCGCTTCTTCAGTGCTCCTGCGCCCATCGCCGCAAAAAATTTGCTCAAGACAATATGAACCCTCGACCAGACCAGCAGCAGCCCCATCAGCACGCCCGACCCGGCCATGACCAAGAGATTCGGCTCCAGCGGCACGAACTCCACCATCCCGTACCCGGCAGCGCCCAGCACCGGCAGAAAAGTCACCCAATCGGTGCGGATTAAGCGCTTGCGGTAGACGTTGAATACCCGTTCGATTTCCGGTTTGGCCACGTCCTGGAATTCCTCTACCAGGCGTTCCAGAGTCCCCAGGATGCGATAGGAACGCTCGATTTCGAGTTGCTGGATACGGGAGTTGATTTCCGCCCAGTCGCGGTCGCGCCGCTGCACATAGCGCTGGCGCAGGGTCTCGTCGGCGATGGGCACGGACACATCGGGCGAGAAAATGGTGTAGAACCGGCCGGTGATCAGGCCCGATTCGGCTAAGGCCCGGTGCCAGGCTGCCACAACCTCTTCCGGATTGTCCTCCCGAGCCGTGGTGTCCATCTGGTTGAGGATGAACAAGAATTTGTTCGAGTCGTGGCGCTTGATGGTATCCGTCACCAGATAGCGCAAGGTATCCTTCATCGCGCCGGGCTCGGGATGACGGGCATCGAAGAACACCAGCACCAGATCCGAGATGTCGACGATGTGCTTGGTGATCGCCAGGATGGTGTCGCGTTGCGGGTCGGCGTCGAATCCGGGCGAATCGATGATGATCTTACCCTTCAGGAAGGGGCTATCGCAGGTCTTGAGCTGCAGGTAAGCATTGATACGGTCGCCCTCACCCTGCAGAACTTGGTCGATTTCCTTGCTGATCTGGAAAAACGGGAAGCGTGGATCGGCATCCAAGGCGATGCCGGGCAGCGTGCGCGACGCGGAGTCGTCGGAATAACTCAGCACGGTGAACTTGTCGTCCACGGCCTGATTGCCGGTGCGCTGGATTTTGGTCTGCAGCAGATGGTTGATGAAGGTCGACTTGCCGGCCGAGAACGTGCCCAGAACCGAAATCACCGGCCACCAGGAAATCTGGCCGGCGCTGACGTAATCCGGGTCAATCAGGCCCAATTCGCGGGCGATGTTATCCAGCTCCTCGAAACTCCTCGCCGCGCCCAGCAGCACCGGATTTTCCTGGGAGAGATGCCTTTCGAGATTTTCGGAGTAGTTGGTCATTGTTCCTTGCCCGAATCAGACAGAACCACGTTGTTTAAAACCTTCACACTTTACGTGTTCTGCGCCCCCAAGTCGACGCCAGCGGTTTCTTACCGCACCGACGCTGCCCCGAATTTGGGCAGCGTCGATCAATACAGCGGCGGCTTCGCGCTGCTTTAATTCAAGCTCGGATTGCGGAAATCGAACAAAGTCCGCAGATCGCCGATCGCAGGGCTATTGACGGGGAAATAAGGCGTCTCCGGCAATGTCACGGGATTAGGCAGATTGTCGCGGCTACGCTTGGAGAGCGGCTGTAAGCCCCAGTTCCATTCTATGAATTTCAGGATCGAAGCATGGTCGGCATAGGTGTGGTCGATGTGCCCTTTTTTTGCGTAGCGCGAAACCGCAATCATCACCGTCCGCGGCCCGTCGCCGAAGAAATCGATCGGCTGAATATACCCCGAATCGTAATAACCGCCGGCCTCGTCGAAGGTGATCAGGATCGCGGTATCCCGCCAAAGGCTTTCGTTAGCCTGTACCGTCTCGACCAGTTTCTGGATGAAGGCCTCGAACAGCGCCGGAGTCGAAGTGCCGGGATGGCCATCGAGCAAAATATCGGGCTTGATGAAAGAGACCGCCGGGAGCTTGCTCGCAGCGACGTCTGCGTAAAACTGGTCGAGATCGACCAGATTTTTCCGTAACCGCGAGGTCATGATCGACTTGGAATACTGGAACCCGTTGCAGATTGCGCAATAAAGCTGATTCTTCGGCGGATTCTGATTGAACACGCTCATACCCTCGCCGTAGTATTTCCAGGAAATCGAGCGGCGCGAAAGCTTATCGCCGATCGTCGGAATAATCTGGGGCCCGATGGAATAAGCCGGCCCGCCGGGGAATGCATTCTTGTCGGCCGCGCTAATCACCGATCCATCGGTGTTGTAGTAGGGATAGTCGTTGTTGACCTGATACCAGGTACCAGGAGCGCAATTGCCACCGCGGAACGGCCGGTACGGCAGCGCATGCAGGTAATCCATGATCGGCTTCACGCCCGGCTGGGTTTCGTCCGAGCAATTGGTGAAGCCTACCCCTGTGCTGCCGCCGTCCTCTTTGCCGAAAGCGTCATTGGTGTAGTAGTTGTTGGTACCGGTGACCGGGTTGGGATTCTCAATCAAATCTGCACTCGGCTGGGCCGGACGCCCCTTCGCATTGGTGCGGTAATACACGTCCCCCGTGAGCATGAACTGCGAATTGGCTCCGGTCCCCCCCATGACTGGCTGATGATAGTTGTCGCTGATGGCAAAGTTATCGGCCAATGACTTGAAATAGGGCCAGTCCCCCTGAGCCATGTCGTAATATCCCATTGCCACACCGCCCTGATAAGTGTCCTGGTCGGTCGTAGGGGGCTTGGTGATATCCCACCCCACCGACGTCGCTACCCAGGTATACAAGTCGCTCTTGCAGCCGCTGGGGTTGTCGGCGCTAGCGTGAGAAGCCGAACAATCGGACTGCTGCCACATTTGATAAAACCGGTGTACCGGATCGCCGGTGTGGCTGCTGAACTGTACCGGCGTGATTTCTGGAACCAAGAAAGGAGCACCGCAGGCATTCAATACCGAGGCGCCAACGATGGAGTAGGGAGCGTTGGGCATCGCAGAAGGGTAGCGGCAATCAGGCGCTGGCAGGACGCCCAATGAAGGATAATAGAATGCCTGCCCGCTCCCTCCGATGCTCAGCAAATCGTAGAATGCCGGGTCGATCCCTGGGTCGCTGCAGAAGATGTCGCTGCTGTACAAGAGCCCTGACAGGATGCAAGGCCCCGCCGGCAAGGCGTTGAGGGTCGTGTTGGGCTGCGGTAAGGTTTTGAATGGCCCGGTTTGCGCCGGGCTCAGCTCGAAGGTGTCGGCGCTGTAAGCCTGTTGCTGTTCCGCAAGCAGAAAATTGGAACCCGCCTTGCCGCCACTGCCCACAATGCCACGCGATAACAGATTCCAGATGGTCTGGTTCGGATCTGGCGGCGTATACGTCGCGAAGACGTGATCGAAGCCCCGGTTCTCTCCCGACACTACGATGAGATGACGGATCGGGGAGCGCGCACCGCCCGACGCGTTCGATTGGGCGTCGATGCCGGTGACCGGCGCGGTCGCTGCCCACGCTGCTTGAGACCCGGTTAAGCTCACGATGAGAGCGGTTGCGATAGAACGACGGTATAGCGGTTCCATTAGAGGCTCCTATTCATTATTGTGGAATGCGGCGAGCTGACGGTATCTAATTTACAAGAGCATTGTGAAATTCCCACGGTATTTTTGCGGGCCTAGCAGATCGAAAACTGACCCGCAAACGGGTGTCAGGTTCATCACAGAATGCACATTGTGCCGCTGGCGGCATGTTCTCGATAGTGTCAGGGCAAATAGAGGCCGGTAGAATTGGGTCCGTCGATGAAAAAATCCGGGAAAACGGAGAGCACCGTGAACGATCCTACAGCTGCACGCACTGCCCAACGGACGGCTGGCCGAGCGATGTCGGTAGCGGTGTTTGCCGCGGCGATGGCCTGGGGGTGGCATACCCTGCAGTCGCGACTGGCGCCGTTCGGCGAAGTGATGCACCCGGCGAACGGCAGCGCGACGGTCGATCCGCGGGACAAAATCGTGTTGGAACCGGTGGGACTCGGTACTCAGCTCACAGAAATCGAACTGCACGAGGAAAGCGGCAAAGTTCTTGCCAAGGCTCAAAACCTTGACCAATTCGTGCTCGGATCGCCCCTGGAATTCGGTAAACGCTATACCGTCACGGTCACCGCCGAACGTCCCTGGCTAGGACAGAAACAAACCGATGTCCTGAGCTTTTCCACCGTCAGCATCCCCGTCCTGGAAGGGTCCGCCGATCGCAGTTTGGAACCCGATGCTTCGGTGACGCTCAGGTTCGATCAGCCCGTGGGTAAACTAGAAACCACCGGGGAGCTGCCGGTGACCGTGAGGCCGGATAGCGAACCGAATGCGTTCAAGCTCCTCGCACACGACTATGCCCAAGGCAAAACTTACCCGACGCAGATTCGCTGGGAAACAGTGACCGGCGTACCGCTGCCGCCTTTCGAACTGCGCATCTCCACACCCCCGGGCATTTCCGCCGAGGTCAACCTGCGCGGCGCCGAAAATCTGGGCACGGCGATGCCCTTGCAGATCACTTTCAGCGAACCCTTGGCCGAACGGGAAAACGCGGGCCGAACGGTCCGGGTCCAGACCCAGGACGGCAAGGAGATTGCCGGACGATGGGGCTGGGTAGGCAAGACCCGGCTGCAGTTCACCCCGCTGAACGGCTGGCCGACGTCCAGCACGCTTCGTGTCAACGCCGATCCCGGCTCGTTCCGCAACGCCCAAGGCGGCTTTCTCGAGCCACCGCTAGATCTGAGCTTCACCACCGGAACCGACCGCAAAATCCTCGTCTATCTCGATACTCAGACGATGGCGGCCTTGGAAAACGGCCAAATCGTGCGCACTTTCAAAGTCAGCACGGGCAAGCCGAAGACACCCACGGTCACCGGCTCGTTCTACATTTACGCGCGCTTCCCCATTAAAACCATGAAAAGCCGGGCCAAAAAAGGGGAAAAAGGCCATTACATCGTCGAAAACGTACCCTACGCGCAGTATTTCTATTCGGACTACGCTTTTCACGGCGCCTGGTGGCACAACGGCTTCGGCCACACCGCCAGCCATGGCTGCGTCAATATGTCTACGCACCAGCACAACGTGCGCTGGCCCAACGCGCCGGAGGACGCCGGTTGGCTGTATCAGTGGGCTTCGCTGGGTGTCCAGGTGACGGTGATGCATGCAGCACCCGCCTCAGCTTCCACCCGGATCGCGCTGGACGAGCCGCGCCGGGACCAGCCCAGCCTCAAATCATCCCCCTCGCCTTGAACCACGCTACGGCATCGGCAAAGGCCTCGCGAGTCGATGTTGGCGTCAAGCCCAACTCGCGCCGGCTGCGCGAGGAATCGCCTCGCTTGCCCGAATTGAGCAAGCGGATCGAGTGGTAATTGAAGCGTGGCGCCTTATGCGGAAAGAAACGCCTCTCCAGCGGATCTTTCAGTAACGCGAGGTATTGCATGAATCTGGGGGGTACGGCGAACTTCGGTCGCGGCTTTCCGGTCAACTCCTCCAGCCATTGCAGGATTTCACCAATGCCGCGGTATTCGCCAGTGACGAGATAGCGTTCGCCCCGCGCACCCTGCTCCATCGCCAGCAACTCAGCCGCCACCACGTCACGCATCGGCACGAAATCGAAGGCGCCGGGGACGAAAGCCTTCATCCGGCCATGAGCAAAATCCAGAATCGTGCGGCCGATGAGACTGGGACGAAAATCCCAAGGACCGACGATGGCGGCCGGGTTGACGATGGTCACATCCAGACCGCGGACCGCTTCGAGAAGCACATCGTATTCCGACACCGCCTTGGTGCGTTCGTAATCGGTGCCGAGTTCGAACGGACTCACCGTCCAACGTTCGTTCGAGGCGCCCCCTGGATTGATGCCGACAGCACCGAACGAACTGGTATGCACCACCCGCCGTACGCCGGCCCGGCGCGCCTCCTGCAGCAGCATGCGGGTCCCGATGACGTTGACGTCGAACAGCTCCTGGCGATCACCGTCGCGGATGCTGACGAAAGCCGCCGTGTGATAAAGACGCTCCGCCCCGTCCAGCGCCGCCCGGATCGAGCGGCGGTCCCTCAGATCGCCGTAGGCCCGCTCGACATCCAACCCTTCCAATGCAGAAACATCGCTCTGCTTCCTGACGAAGGCGCGGACCTTCTCGCCGCGGGCCAGCAACGCCCGCACCAGATTGGCACCCAGGTGCCCGGTTGCGCCCGTTACCAGCGTGGTCACACCGGATCCGCCGCCGGCTTCGATCCGCCCAAAGAGGAAGGCTGCAGATACTCCTTCCATTTCTCCAGCGTCAGCTTCTGGAATGCGGTGATGGCTGGATTAAGTTCGATCTGCGGCGCATCGGGATATCGCTCGAAGCCATCCTGCTCCAGTTCCAAGGCCCATTTATCCTCGCCCAGCAACGGCTCGATATACCACTTGTTGGTCAGCCGCAGGATCGGCTTGCGCAAGAATTCCGGCATCTTCCAGTTCAAAATCGGGATATGAATCGGTCCGAACAGGAAAACGAAGAAACAGCGCGTCGTCTGCGCATCCTCCGGCAGCATGAACAGCCAGTGGATGTATTTGCCGCCGATGTCGGACCCCTGGTAGGGGTACTGGTACCAGATTTCGATCTCGTTCAGATCTCTTGCGCCACCTTCCATGAAGAGCTTGGCGACAGGACTCCCGTCGAAGCGGGTGTCGTAGTACACCCGTACGCTGTCGGCATCCTGCTTCCACACGCGCAGCGTCGGCTGCAGGAAGGGCCGCTTGTGCCTGTGCAGGTATTCATGATTGAAGTCGCAGACGTTCTCTACGATCATCGAGAAATGCGATTTGATCGTCACTTCGATAGGATAGAAGGGCCAGGGCTGTTCCCCCTCGAGCTGAGGAATCGTTGGCAGCGGCACATCCTCCGCCAGCGCCGGGTCACCAGGAAACAGCCAAATCAACCCCCACTGCTCCTTGACCGGATAAGTCCGGATGCGAATCTTCGGCAGCTTGGTACGCCCCTTGCCCAGTTCGTGGTGGATTTCCGTGCAGCGGCCGCAGCCGTCGAACTTCCAGCCGTGATAGGTGCAAACCAGATTTGTACCTTCGACGAAACCTTGGGATAGCGCCAATTGCCTGTGCGGGCAGCGGTCTTCGACCGCATGCAATTTCCCTTCGGAGTCACGAAACAGCGCGATGTCTTGCTCCCAGAAACGCACGCGCTTGACTTGCCGCTGTTTGAGATCGCCCCCGATTGCAACCACATACCAGTAATTGCCGTTGAGGCCGGCAGTGCGGACTTGGCGCCGCCGAGGCAGCTCGGGAAGATCGGAATTCACGGTCGAAGTGTTCATCAGGGCGTCATAGGGTCGGTTGTCGGGCCCGCGCGCGCCCGGCGAAGACCGGGGCGGCCCGGGATGGAGTTATTGGGGGGCGTCCCCAATTTCTTCGTGCAAATCGGCGAATTCGCGCTTCCAAGTCTTCTTGTTGTACCCCCAATTTCCGGAGTCCAGCAATTTCATGCCGGTATTCATCTCCTGCTTGACGAGCTTGGAATCAAGCTCGCCATCCACTTCCCACATCGCCTGGGCGTAGAACAGGTGGTTAAGCGGGTGGGTGGGATGTTTATCCACCGCCTGTTTGAGCAAATCGAGCGCTTTATCGCCGTCGCCGATGCCGCTGGGCCAGGGCGGCGCCTTGAGATAGAGCATGCCCAGCAGCCGTAGAGGGCCACCGGCGTCGTAATCGGGGCTGAGCTTGGCCGCCAGCTTGAACTCGTCCTCGAGCCTGTGCAGGTTAGCCATCGCCTGGGTCATATCGTCCCGTACCGCCAGGCCCAAATTCGCGGCTAGGTAATAATGGACGCTGCCGTCGTCCTTGCCCCCTTGGGCCACCGCGGCCTCGGCGAAGCGCACGCCTTCCCAGGCGTAACGCTCGCGCTCGACAGGATCGGCGTCACGCTCGGCTAGATGCAAACAGATGCGGCTGCCCAGAGAGCTCCGGCGCAAGGCGGCATCATCCGAACCACGCAGAAAATCCAGGGCACACATCAGTACCCGTTCGTCGCTCAACGGCCCCAGCGTATCCTGGGTAGCGATCAAACCCGCGGCGGTCTGCCGGGGACAGCCGACAAGGCCGGCTTGCGCTGCATCACGATGCAGCCCTCCGCAGCCGGCCAGCGAGACAAGCAGCAAACCGATGGCAAGCAAACGCACTTCGGCACGCAAGGCTTAGTTCCTTGCCAGCCAGAGCTTAGCCATCGGGTCGAACACGACAGGATTCACGGCCACGAAAGACTGGACGCCGAACAAATCGCACAGCTTCTTGCCTTCCGCATCGCTGCACGTGCCTTCGAGCGCCTTGCCAAAGCGCACCCGGTCGTCCGCCGTGCTGAGCTTGGCATTGGCCACCACGCCCATCAGGGGAATGTCTTCGGAGGTGAAGACCACCTCGACCGGATTGCTCAGACCGAGCGCGTCCAGCCCTGCAAACTGCTGTTCGTTGAGAACCACCGCGTCCAGCTCGCCCTTGTCCAACGAACGCAAAGCGCGGATCGCCTGACGCGAGGGCTGAAGCGCAAAATCCTTAGCGGGATCGTACTTGCCGGCAAACACGATCTTGCCAATGAAATCCGGCTCGTCGAGGACGGTCCCGCCCAGCGACTTGCCCTTGAGCTCAGCCAAACCATGGAACCTGCCTTTCTGGGCCACAACTCGGTAGCGTTCGCTGGTACGCCCACCAATCTTGGGCTGGACCACGGGGACCAGATCGTACTGGCCGCGAAGTTGCAGATACAGTCCCAATGAGGTAATAGCGAAGGCAGGCTTCTTGTCCGCCATGAATTTTTCGCACTCGGCCGCTTTCGCGGTAAACGCGCTGGTGAAGCTCTGCGCCGGCCATTGCCCTACCCGCTCCACTACCCGAAGCATGGCATCCATCGCTTGGTCGGCATCTCGCTCGTTGACCGGACCGCCAGGATAGCAGACGACGACCGGGGCGGGATCTCCGGCCATGGCCGGTGCGAGAGGGAGCAGCAGGGCGGCCAGCAGGAAAAAGCGGGGAATCTTGTATGTCATGGTTTCCTTCGTACAACGAGAAATTGGCCGATCGCAGGCGCTACCCAGAGCGTCGCAACCAGGCAGCATAGCAAGCCTAGGGTAATGTTCACCCCCAGAGTGGAGACGCCGCGGTAGTTCGCCAGGGTGATGGCGCCCAAGCCAGCCAGCTCCGTACCGGCCGCAAGCCCGATCACCCTTCCCGCCACCCGGTTGAGCTGAGCTAGCGAGTGGTCCTCCAGTTCGAACCAGCGTTGACTGAACCACACACCGTAATCCACCGCCAAAGCAATCACCAGGGGCAGCGCGATGATATTGGCGTAGTTGTAACGGATGCCGCCCAGCGCCATCAGCCCCAACATCCAGCCTCCACCGATCAACAATGGCATGGCGGCCAAGGTAAACCCGCGCCAACTGCGCAACACCAACGCTAGCCATAACAGGCATACCGCAACGGCGGTCCGAGTCCCCTGGGTAAAGCTGTCGACCACCGATTTCGAGAACACTTGATGCGTAGTCGGGAAGCCGGTCGCATCCGGAGACACGCTATAAATCTGCTGCATCAGCCGGTCGAGGTTGGCCGGATCATACACAGTTTTTGCCGGAAAAGCGTAAACCGCGACCGTACCATCCGCGGCAAAGAAACGCTCCCGCAAAGCAGGGGGAAGCTGATCCGGGCTGAGCGGCCCGGCCTCGCGCCACCCTGCCAGCAGCGTCCCGCCCCGTTCTGCGGCTGCCAGCAAGGCGCTGAAGAACCGCTCGCTACGCTCCCGGCCCCGTACCGGATCGGCGTCAACAGCGACCCGGAGCGCATCCAGCCGCCCCCGTGCCTGCTCCAGCGCAACCACTAGCCCGGAATGCCCGGCTGAAAAAGCCAATTCCTGCGCGTCGTCTATGAAATCGGCGCCGTTTTTCAGAATGTTGCGGACTAGACCGAACGTAGGCTCCGGCAAACCGACTCCCGCGAGCCGCGCCGCCCGAGCCGCATAGTCGTCGCGGATCGCCAACTCGCCGATGCGGCGCGCCTCGCCGACTCGGGCATCGACATCTGCGGGAAACCAATCGGCGAGCGACTGCACTTTCGCCACGCTGTCCAGCTTGGCCGCATCCGCCGCGATGCGCCGGGCTTCGGGTAGATTCTTGGCCGTAAAAATAACGACTTCCGCCTGGTAATCGCTCTCCGCGACCATCCTGCGCTGATAATGCGCCGCCTCCGAATTCTTGGGCAGCAGGGATAGCACGTCGTAATCGAACGGGAGTTCGAAGCCCCGGCCGATGCCGAAAACCGCTGCAACCAGCGATCCCGTAACCAGCATCGCTGCAACACCCGCCCTGAAGGGCTTGCGGCCGGGCTGAAGTACCGCCTCCGCAGTCGACGCCGGCAACGGCTTCAACTCGGGCGGCAACAGGGCGTAAAGCGCCGGCTGAACCAGCCAGGTACTGAAAAGGATCAGCAGCACTCCCTTAGCGGCGACCAAGCCCAACTCGGAAAAACCGGGGAAAGCCACCGTGGCCAAGGCGCCGAAGATCGCCACCGAGGCGCCGCCGGCAGTGAACACCGCCTTGAACGAGGCGCCGATCCCCGCGCCTATCGCCGTTAGCAGCGGTTTACCGGCACGCCGCTCTTCGGCGATGCGCGCCGAGGTAAATATCCCGTAATCCGCACCCAGGCCGAACAAAACGGCGATGAAACTGGCGGTGATGAGAGTCAGGTGACCGATAGTGACCAGCACCAGTCCGAGGCTCCACAGCACGCCCAGCCCCATGGGCACGAAGATGACCAGCGCCCAGCGCCAGCTCCGCACCACCACCAGGATCAGCCCGGCGATCAGCGCCGCGGAAGAACCGACGACCATGGCAATGTCATGGCGGATGCTGACGTGCTCTTCGTATTCGATTGCTGGGAGCCCTGTCAAACCTATCTTGGGCGGCACACGCCCGGCCGCTTTACTCTTCCCGGCCAACGTTGCCGCAACCGCCTTCACTTTTTCGATGAACGGCCCGGTGGAATCGAAGTCCTCGGAAGCGCTCGCCGGGTGGACGAAAAGAAAATACATCCCGCCATCGCGCGAGAGGAAATAGCCGTCATGCGCTATTTCGCCCCCACCTTGCCCTGCCAGCAGCCGGCCCCAGTCGAGCGCTGCCGGTACCCGGTCGGCAGTTAGCCAATGCCGCCATTCGTCCAGAACGGCTGTCAGCGATTTCAGGCCGGCTTCGGCAGACGCGACATCCACCCCTGCATCCGGAGCGGAAGGCCCAGCGCCGATCTGCCTGAGAAGCTGCTGCAACGCCGCATCGAGTTGCGCCGCATCACCCGGCACGGCAACACCGCCGGCCTGGTCCAGCATTTTCTCCAATGACTTGAGCTTGTCCTCCGGCACGGCCAGATAGGCGTGATCCAGCAGGAAGCCAAGATCGATCCGGGCCGTTGCCTGGGCGACCTCGGGCTCGACGGCAAGCGCTGCAGCAAGGTTTTCGGCGAATATCTGTAGTTCTTCGGGCGGTGCTCCTTCCAGCACCACGATCAGGTCAGAAGCCGCGCCGAATTTTTTCAGAAAATCGTCGAAACGCTGGGCAACGGCATTATCGTGAGGGAGGAGCGCCTGGCGAGAGGTATAAACCGGTAACTGCGAAATCGCCCAGAGCGACAACACCGACAGTACAACGGCAGCGGCCAGAATCCGCCAGGGCTTGCGGGCGAAGCATTCGGCGGCCGCAGCAGCCATTTGGGGAATATTCACTCGAAGCGTTTCGACTCAGGGCTTCCGGAAGGACATCCGCAGTAGCTCAAGCCCACCGGGCCGGCTACCCGCCCGGATGCGGACATAAAAAAAGCACTTCGTAGCCGTGCTCCACGAGCATAGTTTAATGGTGAGCGGAATAAAACAAAACCTAGCGCAAGCCGAAACCTCCAAGCCCCGAGACACCGCCCGAGGCTCAAGCGGGCTAGCCCCGCCTGAACCGGCGCGGCTGCTAATGGGTACTGCCGGCACCCTCCCGCTCGGCGATCTCCCTTTCAGCGGCCAGCCAGTCGAACATCTCGAAGCCGGGAACAAAACCGCGCTTTTCAGCCCGGAAATAGGCCGCCTCGGCAATCATCGGTTGCAGTAACGGCGGGCGCCTAGTCGCGTAGACATAGGTGAAACCGAACTTCAACGCCCCTAGAAAACCCTGATCCTCCACTTCGCGCAAACCGAGCCGAGCCGGAAAAGCCTCCGCCAGAGTGCCGAACAGCTTGTCCCAAATGGAAAACAGCGCGCCATAGTTGCGATCGTGCTCACGCCTCGAGGCCGAGTGATGCACCCGGTGCAGACCCGGCACGATGAAAACTAGCGCCAGCTTCCGCTCGGCGCGGAAAGAAATGTCGGCGTGATGAAACAGCACAGCCAGCGTTATCAGCGCTTCGCTGGCCAGCACCTGGGCGGAACTCGCCCCGGAAACCACGATGAACCCGGCCTTGACTAGGACGGTTAGAAACACCTCGACGAAATGCAGCCGGAAACCCGTGGTCACGTTCATCGACAGGTCGCTATGGTGCACCTTGTGAAACAACCACAGCCAGGGCAGTCTATGGCTGGTCCAATGCCAGGCATATAGCACAAAATCGAGCAGGATGAGTCCAAGCGCGCAGCGCAGCCACGGGCTGCCGACGTCCGCCAGAAGTCCGTCGCCGGCATAGCTCTCTGCGAGCACCAGTAGCGAGGACACGGAGAGCAGCGACATTAAAACGTCGTTGAACAGGAAGAGGCAGAGGTTCGTCCGATACGAACGCCGCACCCTAGGATTGCCGCGCGTGCCCCTGCCGAACCGGATTTCCAGCACCATCAGGGAAACCAAGGTGAATAGGATCACCCCGGACAGAACATCCTCGACAGACAGCCCGATCCCCAAGCTGTCGATCTGGGGAAATTTCAGATGCGACGAAAGATTGTTTAAGATCATGACATTTCCTCCGCGTACGCTGCTTGCAACAGCCCTCGGCATCACGGTGAAGGCGGAACGGCACACTCTTCAAATCGCACTTTCCGGCACCGGATATCTGCGTACGTCGTACGATATCGTCACGATGAGCCAGGGTCGGCTTTAAGGCTATCCCCGAGACCCTCCCCGGAGCAATGGAATACGAGGCGACAAACTGTTGAGCGAAACGAGCTAGAGCAGAAAGGGGGCTTGCGCCTGCAGCCCCCTTGTTCGGTCTTGAGGAACGATCAGCCCC
>JAQTYA010000128.1 GCA_028688525.1 Methylococcus sp.
CCTCGGCGATGTCTGCCATGCCCATCGGCGCCCCGGGATGCCCTGAATTCGCCTTCTGCACGGCATCCATGCTCAAAGCTCGGATGGCATTCGCTAACTCTCGGCGCGTCGGCATGTCGGTCTCCTTGTGTCGATTCGGTACAAATTGAAAACGGTGAATTTTATCAGTCCCGCTGGTTTTGTCACGAGGTTCCGGTTCGGCTTTTGCCTGAGGTTCCTGGAGGACGCAAGAGCGGCAATGGATAGACTGGGGAATAAAAAGCCTCCCGGCGAAGCTTGCTCTCTGCCGGGAGGCGGGGCGGCTAAGCAGGTCTAGCCTGCCTTTCCGTCCAGGGGTGGCGGACGGTCAGGCCGCGCAGCACGACCCTTTGCTTGTTTCGAGCTGTGCCAGGCGGTCCGCCAGCAGCTTCTCGAGGGTTTCCAGCGCCTTGGTAAAGCCGTCGATGCCTTCCGCCAGTTTATCGCTGGCCATGCGGTTTTCTGCGTGCATGCGATCGAAGGTTTCCTTGTCGACGTGGATTTTTTCGACCGGAAAGCTGGCGGCTTTGGCAGGGTCCAGCTTGCGCGGCAGATCGCTTTCGGTGGCTTGAAGCTCGGCCAGCAGTGAAGGTGCGATGGTCAGCAGGTCGCTGCCGGCCAGTTCGGTGATTTCGCCGATGTTGCGGAAGCTTGCGCCCATGACTTCGGTGTTATACCCGAATTTCTTGTAGTAGTTGTAAATCTGGGTAACCGAGAGAACGCCTGGATCTTCGGCGGGAGCGTAAGAGTCGCGACCGGTGTCTTTCTTGTACCAGTCGAGGATGCGGCCGACGAAGGGCGAGATCAGGGTGATGCCGTTTTCAGCGCAAGCGATGGCCTGATGGATGCCGAACAGCAAGGTCAGGTTGCAGTGGATGCCTTCCTTTTCCAGTACTGCGGCGGCCTGGATGCCTTCCCAGGTAGCGGCGATCTTGATCAGGATGCGATCCTTGGAAATCCCGGCGGCTTCGTATTGCTTGATGATGTCCCGCGCTTTGGCGATGGTGCTCTCGGTGTCGAAGGACAGGCGGGCATCCACTTCGGTAGAGACGCGGCCTTCGATGATTTCGAGGATTTTCAAGCCGAAGGAGACGGCCAGACGGTCGAAGGCGAGATTGGCGACTTGGGCGGCCGAAGCGCAGGCGCCCAAGGTTTCACGTGCGCCTTTCAGCGTATCGTCGACGATACCCTGGTACTGTGGCATCTGTGCGGCGGCCGTGATCAGCGAGGGATTGGTGGTCGCATCGCGCGGCTTGAATTTTTCGATCGCTTCGATGTCTCCGGTATCGGCGACGACCACAGTGACTTCGCGGAGTTGATCAAGCAGGTTTTTCGACATAGTGGACTCCTATATGTGACTTATAAGATGAGGTGCTTCCAGCAATTGCCAGATTGTTTGCCGGCTGGGGATCAGCTTTCCCCCTAACTGGCGTTCGGCCGGACTCTGCGGCGGCACGAGTTCGGGCGCCGCCGTAGGGTGTGTGTTCGCCGTCCAACTGGCGTAGCTCGTTGCTGCGCTCGGCGTAAACCGTATCCGGATCGCCGGGTGGAGTGAGAGCAACGGGCGAACCGCCCGGGATGGGCGGCCGGTGAGGGATTTATTCCAGGTTAGCGTGACGAGTTCTCATATCTTCTTCGGGGATACCTTTCTCGTGGATGATGTGGGAGATGGCGGCCTCGAGGAGGATGAGGGTGGAGAGCTCGAAGACGGTGCCCATGGGCATGCCGACGACTTTGCCGAAGAGCTCGGGGGAGCCGATGCGGAAGAGGTTGTCGGCGAGGTCGCCGAGGGTGGAGCTGTCGCGGGTGGAGATGAGGGCGATGTTGGCGCCCTGCTCCTTGGCCTTTTTGGTGAAGGCGAGCATGGTTTCGGTTTCACCGGAACCGGAGATCACGATCAGCAAATCGCCCTTGCGGATGCTGGGGGTGACGATTTCGCCGACGACGAAGACCTCGTAGCCGCCATGCATCAAGCGCATCGCGAAGAACTTGGCGACCAGACCCGACCGTCCGGCCCCCGCGACGAAGACGCGGGAGGCCTGGTCGAGCATGGCAGTCAGTTTTGCATCATAGCCGGCATCGGTGGCAGCGAGGATGCCGGAGATTTTCTCTATGATCAGTTTCTGATGCATGCGCAATTCCCGTTAGGCGGAAGCGGCGACGACCTGATCGTAGATCTCGCGCGCGGCATCGGCGGGGGAAGCGGCGCCGTAGATGGCGGCCCCGACGACGATGATGTTGGCACCGGTCTTAACGACCTGCTGGGCGGTGGAGGCTTTAATGCCGCCGGCGACGGAGATGCGGACCGGCAGGCCTAAGCGAGCGACGGCCTGAAGGTCGGCGAACGGGGTTTGGCCTGCAGCCTGAGCGTCGAGGCCGGTGTGGATGCCGACGATCTGGGCGCCTGCCTTAGCGGATTCGCGGGCGCAAGTGGCCTTGTCGGGGACGTTGATCAGGTCGACCTGGACTTCGGCGTTGTGCTTGTTGGCGGCATTGATCACGCCCTTGATGGTGGCCAGGCCCGCGACGCCGAGGACGGTGGTGATGTCGGCGCCGGCGGCGAAGAACGGAGCGGCCTCGTATTCGCCGGCATCCATGGTCTTGAGGTCGACCAGCAGCAGCTTGTTGGGGAATTTCTTTTTGAATTCCTTCACCAGGGCGATGCCGTTGTGCTTGATGCTCGGGGTGCCGATCTCGAAGATGTCGACATAAGGCGCGGCGAGGCCGGCCAGCTTCAGGGTCTGCGGGATGTCCAGCGTATCGAGTGCGAGCTGAATCAAAGGTCTAGCCATGAGAGATCTCCTCCAAATTTAGAAGTAGAAAAAGTAGAGCGGATAGTTGGTTTTCGAGTGATTTTGCTAAATGCACAATTTCCCAACTGTAAAGAGTGAGGGGGCGGCTGTCAACGTGACCCGGCCCCTGGCACTTTAACCGTTGAGGTTTTTCAAGTACTTGGTGACACCGGTTTCGCCCGTCGCGACGACGGTGGGCTGGGGCAGGCTCTTGAGGTACTTGGCTACACCGGTTTCGGCCGCCGCAGCCACCTCGGCCAGCGGCAGAGTTTTCAGGTACTTGGCGACGCCGGTTTCCACCGCACGGACCGGTTCCGGCAGTGCCTTGAGGTACTTGGCGACGCCGGTTTCGGCGCCGGCGCCCGCGGCGCCTGCTGCGAGGCCTTGGGCCTGCAGATATTTAGCCACGCCGGTGGCACCGCCGGCCGCTGCCGGTGCGGCTTCGGCGACGGCTGCCGGCGCGCTGGCCGCGGCCGGGCACGCCTTGCGGCGGCTGCTCCAGACTACGAAGCCGACCAGCGCGGCAACGAGACCGCCGAACAGCAGATAATCGGAACCGCCCTCTTCAGCGGAAGCTTTCGCTGCGCTGGGCGCGGCTTTGGCTTCGGTTGCGGTCTCGGTCTCGGTCTTCGCCGCTGCGGCCGGCGCCTTGCTGACCGTCTCGGCGGGCGCCGCCGTGGCGGCTTGGGGTTTTGCCGCCGGTGCCGCCGTGGCTGCAGCCGTCCCGCTGTGCTTGCCGACCAGGCTAGGATCCTGGTAGATCACCGACGGCTCGAAGTCGGGCGGATACTGAGGCTCGGCGCCGGCGAGCGGCGCGGCCAGCAGCAGGGCTGCAAACGCAGTGTAGGTCGAGAGCGTTTTCTTCACGTGATTTCCCCCATGAGTCTTGTAAGTGGGTATATAAAGCTCGGCTGGGCTGGATTCAGCCCCGTATCCAATGACATCGTTCAGCGTGCGCGCTTCCCGCGCGGCAGCCTTGCCAGCGTCTTCCCCGCGCGTCTTAATGGACGACCGGGTCCAGCTCGCCCTGAGCATAACGCCGGCTCATGTCCTCCAGGCGCAAAGGCTTGAGCTTGGAGGCCTGACCGGCGGCGCCGAAGGCCTCGTAGCGGGCCCGGCAGATTGCCGTCATGGCGGTTTGCGCGGCCTTGTAGAGCTTGCGCGGGTCGAAGTTCTTCCTGTCCTCGGCCATGAACTTGCGCATGGCGCCATAGGACGCGATGCGCAAATCGGTATCGATGTTGACCTTGCGGACGCCGTGGCGAATGCCCTCGGCGATCTCCTCGACCGGCACGCCGTAGGTCTGGCCGATGGCGCCGCCGTAGTCGTTGATCATCTGCGCCCAGTCCTGCGGCACCGAAGACGAACCGTGCATTACCAGATGGACGTTGGGAATCCGCTGGTGGATGTCCCTGACCCGGTCGATCCTCAGGACCTGGCCGGTCGGTTTCTGGGTGAACTTGTAGGCGCCGTGGCTGGTGCCGATGGCGATCGCCAAGGCATCGACCTGGGTCTGGCGGACGAAATCCGCCGCCTCGTCCGGGTCGGTCAGCAGCATCGAATGGTCCAGCGTGCCTTCCGCGCCGTGCCCGTCCTCTTCCCCGGCCCGGCCGGTCTCCAGTGAGCCCAGGCAGCCGAGTTCACCTTCCACCGACACGCCGCAGGCATGCGCCATATCGACCACCTTACGGGTGGTTTCGACATTGTACGCATAGCTGGATGGCGTTTTCATGTCCTCCTCGAGCGAGCCGTCCATCATCACCGAGCTGAAGCCGGACTGGATGGCGCGGACGCAGACCGCAGGCGATGCGCCATGATCCTGATGCATGCACACCGGGATCTGCGGATACATATCGATGGCGGCCAGCACCAAGTGGCGCAGGAACGGCTCGCCGGCATAGGTCCTGGCGCCGGCCGAGCCCTGCAGGATCACCGGAGCATCTACAGCCGCGGCCGCTTCCATGATGGCCTTGATCTGCTCCATGTTGTTGACGTTGAACGCCGGCAGGCCGTAGCTGTGCTCGGCGGCGTGATCCAACAGTTGTCGCAGGCTGATCAAAGCCATGGGAAGCCCTCTTGCAGTGGCGGTTTAGAGCACGGCCTCGACGTGGTTGACCACGTTGTCGACGGTGAAGCCGAACAGCTTGAACAGCTGGCCGGCCGGAGCGGACTCGCCGAAGCGGTCCAGGCCGACGACTTTGCCATGGCTGCCGACGTATTTCCACCAGCCGTCGGTGACACCGGCCTCGATAGCGACGCGGCGGGTCACGGCGGGCGGCAGCACGCTGTCGCGGTAAGCCTGATCCTGGGCATCGAACACATTGGTGGAAGCCATCGACACCACCCGGATCTTCTTACCCTGAGCGGTCAGCGCCTCGGCCGCCTTCACCGCCAGCTCGATTTCCGAGCCGGTAGCCAACAGGATGGCGTCGGGGGTACCGGCGCAATCGACCAGAACGTAGCCGCCCTGGGCGATCGCCGCGATCTGCTCGGCGCTGCGGGGGATGTGCGGCAGGTTCTGGCGCGAGAAGATCAGGGTGGACGGGCCGTCCTGACGCTCGATCGCGCACTTCCAGGCCACCGCCGACTCCACCGCGTCGCACGGGCGCCAGACCTGCATGTTGGGAATCAGGCGCAAGGTCGCGGTCTGCTCGATGGGCTGGTGGGTCGGGCCGTCCTCGCCCAGGCCGATGGAGTCGTGGGTGTAGACGTAGATCACCGGGATCTTCATCAAGGCCGACATGCGCAGCGCATTGCGGGCATATTCGGAGAACATCAGGAAGGTGGCGCCGTAGGGCTTGAAGCCGCCGTGCAGGGCCAGGCCGTTCATGATGGCGGACATGCCGAACTCGCGCACGCCGTAGTTGATGTAGTTGCCGTCGTGGCCGGGAGCGTTGACGTTCTTGCAGCCGGACCACAGGGTCAGGTTGGAACCGGCCAGATCGGCGGAGCCGCCCAAGAGTTCCGGCAGCAGCGGGCCGAAGCCGTTGAGGGCGTTCTGGGAGGCCTTGCGGCTGGCGATGGTCTCGGCCTTGGCGTTGACCTGGGCCACGAAGGCAGCGGACTTCTCCGCCCAGTCGCGGGGCAGTTCGCCCGCCATGCGGCGTTCGAACTCGGCGGCCAGCTGTGGGAATGCGCGGCGGTAGTTTTCGAAGCGGTCGTTCCACTCGCTTTCGGCCTTGGCGCCGCATTCGAGCGCGCTCCAGGCCTCGTAGATGTCGGCCGGGATTTCGAAGGCCGGATGCGGCCAGCCGATAGTTTCGCGCACCAGGGCGACTTCGTCGGTGCCGAGGGCGGCGCCGTGGCAGTCTTCCTTGCCCTGCTTGTTGGGCGAACCCCAACCGATGATGGTCTGGCAGCAGATCAGGGACGGCTTGTCGGTGACCGCGCGGGCGGCCTCGATAGCGGCCTTCACGGCTTCCGGATCGTGGCCGTCGACTTGCGGGATCACGTGCCAGCCATAGGCCTCGAAGCGCTTCGGGGTGTCGTCCAGGAACCAGCCCGGGGTGTCGCCGTGGCCGCGGACTTCGCCGTCGATGGAGATGTTGTTGTCGTCGTAGAAGGCGATCAGCTTGCCCAGCTTGAAGGAGCCGGCCAGCGAGCAGGCCTCGTGGGAGATGCCTTCCATCAGACAGCCGTCACCGAGGAAGGTGTAGGTGTAATGGTCGACGATGTCATGGCCGGGGCGGTTGAACTGGGCGGCCAGGGTGCGCTCGGCCAGGGCCAGACCCACCGCATTGGTGATGCCCTGCCCCAAGGGGCCGGTGGTGGTCTCGACGCCTGGGGTATAGCCGTACTCGGGATGGCCGGGGGTCTTGGAGTGGAGCTGACGGAAGTTCTGCAGTTCCTCGATGGGCAGCGGATAGCCGGAGAGGTGCAGCAGGGAATAGATCAGCATCGAGCCGTGGCCGTTGGACAGCACGAAGCGGTCGCGGTCGGGCCAGTTCGGGTTGGCCGGGTTGTGGCGCAGGTAGTCGTTCCACAGCACCTCGGCGATGTCTGCCATGCCCATCGGCGCCCCGGGATGCCCTGAATTCGCCTTCTGCACGGCATCCATGCTCAAAGCTCGGATGGCATTCGCTAACTCTCGGCGCGTCGGCATGTCGGTCTCCTTCGGTAGTGGCTTGCAGGGGTGCATGAAAATATTCGAAACACTGTATTATCTCCCAGTAAACTCCATTTTGTCACGTCGACGAGGCCGTGCCGCGCTGGTGCGTGCTGCTATGGCGGCAGTTTGGGAGATGTCGGACCGCCTAATTTATGGGCATTCGACGATAAGGAAAAATAAGTCTATTTTAAGATAACTATAAATATAATTAATCTATGAACATTACCCTGCGTCAGCTGAAGGTTTTCGAGCGGGTCGCGCGGCGGCTAAGCTTCACGCGTGCGGCGGAGGAGCTTTATCTGACGCAGCCGGCGGTGTCTATGCAAATTAAGCAGTTCGAGGAGAGCGTCGGTCTGCCGCTGTTCGAGCGATTGGGAAAGAAGATTTTTCTTACGCGCGCCGGAGAAGAGCTTTACCGCCTTAGCCGGCAGGTGTCGCAGCAGCTCGAGGAGGCGGAGCAGCTCATCGAGGAGCTCAAGGGTACCGACGGCGGGAGGCTGGTCGTCGCGGTGGCAAGCACGGTGCACTATTTCGCTATACGGCTGCTGGCAGATTTTTGCAAAAGCTATCCGAAAGTGAGAGTGAACTTCAAGGTGACCAATCGCAAGGGATTGTTGCGGATGTTGGAAGACAACGAAGTCGATACTGTGCTGATGGGACAGCCTCCGGAAGAACTCGATCTATTTGCCGAGGCGTTCATGGAGAATCCGCTAGTTCTCATCGCGCCTGCCGATCATCCCCGCGCCGGTCAAAAAAGCATTCGACTCGAAGATCTTCAGAATGAGACTTTTCTAATGCGCGAACAGGGTTCGGGCACCCGAAATTCGGTGGAGCGTTTCTTTGCTGAGCGGGGTGTTCGTATTCTGGCGAGCATGGAGATGAATACCAATGGCGCCATAAAGCAAGGCGTCGAGGTTGGTCTGGGGCTGGGGTTGGTGTCGATACATACCGTCGAGCGCGAACTTGCAGATGGCCGAGTGGTGGTGCTGGACGTCGAATCGTTTCCCATCGTGCGGCAATGGTACATCGTGCATCGGGCAGGAAAGCGCCTGACTGCGGCGGCAACTGCTTTCGAGGATTTCGTAAGAAGCGAGGCGCAACGCTTCGTCCTGCCGTTTGATGGGTCTCTCGGTTCTTCTCCCGCAGAGGCGGTTGGCAGCGGCCCCTCCTCGTAGACTATGTAGAATGTAGCGAATACATTGGAAGCTTTGCCGTTGCTCGATTCTTCAAATCTAGATTTTACGGACGGGACCACGTTTCTAGGTTAAGTCCTGCTCGCCGAACGGGTGAAATCCGCCTCTGTTAGGGTTCTAGTCAAGGCTAAGCTGGAGCACTTTCCGGTGGCTGCCGCGAGACTACGGACGTAGGTCCAGTTTTTCGCGGCGGTGTGACGTTGTAGGGGAAAATAGGTCTTCCAGAATCGCTCTGGCCCGCTCGTATTTAAGCTGCGCCTTGTGTTTGTATTATGGCCTCGTCAGCGTGTATCGCCCGATTACCGTTCCCCTTGACGCCGGCTCGCCGATCTTGGCGCAGCCGGCGCCCCCTTGATCACTGCCCGACTTCTCCATGCGTTTCCTGTTCCTTTGGCTCTGTCTGACTGTCGCCGCCGTGGATGCGGCCGAAACCCTCACCGGGCGCGTCGTCGGCGTCCTCGATGGCGATACCATCACGGTGCTGAGCGGCGGCAACCGGCAAACCCGCGTGCGGCTGGCGCAGATCGATGCGCCTGAGAAGCGGCAAG
>JAQTYA010000129.1 GCA_028688525.1 Methylococcus sp.
GAACCTTGTTGAACGACAAAGGCAATACTCAAACCCCCTGGTTCGCTACCGCCAACCACTGCATGCCCACCCAGAACGTCGCCAATACCGCATCGTTCGAGTGGTTTTTCCAGGCGACGGCCTGCGGCGGCAGCGCTACAGATTCGCGCTACAGTCAAACAGCGGGGGGAGCCGATTTGCTGTGGACCGAGTTCAACCGGGAACCTTCTTTCCTTAGACTCCGGAACCCCCCGCCTTCCGGCGTGTATTTCTCCGGCTGGAACACGGACATCCAGGTTGGCGACGCCGTATTCGGCTCACATCATCCCCGCGGCGACCACACCATGATCAGCGTCGGCACCGCCTTGGCTCTGCAGCAGACCGTTACCGACAGCAGCCAAGGCGGCACCCATGTACTCGACGTGGTGCAATATGTCTACGGCGGCACCGAAGGCGGCAGCAGCGGTTCGGGCCTGTTCGGCATTGCCAATGGCAACTCCTACTGGAAGGGCAGCCTGTTCGGCGGACCGGCGGACGACTACCACATCAGCGTGTATAGCCATTTCGGCGGTTACTATGAAGAGATCAAGTCCTGGCTAAGCTCCTGTTCCCTACCTTGGGGCGGCAGCATTCCGGGCGGCAACAGCGTGACGGCTTACCAAGCCGCGAGTGCTGCCGACTGCGCAGCAATATCCGAAACTCGAGCCTGTAGCGAAGGCATCCTCAGCGGCAGCTATACCCACGAGAACTGTGCGGCAACCAGCCCAACGCCGACACCTGCACCCACGGCAACTCCGGCTCCGACGGCAACCCCGGCTCCAACGGCAACCCCGGCACCAACGCCCGCTCCGGCCCCTATTAGCGTCACCCGACCGGTCGCCGGCGAGACCTTCAGTGCGGGAACAGTGGTGCCGATCCAATGGCAATTGGCCGAACCTGCCGCGGTACGCAAACTGGATATCTCGCTTTCCAAAAACGGTGGCACCACGTGGAAAACCTTGAAGCTGGGTGCGAAGAATACCGGCAGTTGGCTCTGGAAGGTCAAAAAGAACCAAGCCTCCAGCCAAGCTCAAATCCGGGTATGCACACGCAAGACCCAAACCGCTGCCTCGCTGTGCGACACCAGCGACGGCGTGTTCGCAATCCAGAAGTGAGCCCCTGACGGCAGACTAGCGGACCGGGTCCAAGGATGGACCCGTCTTTAGCCCCCGCCTCTTGAAACTCCACCTCTCCACGCCCCACAATTCAGCGAATTCATCCGCACCGGCCTCCCCGGCAAGAAACGCAGCATGACCACGAAGCCCGGCCTGTTCCCGAACACCGCTGCTTTCTCCGAAGACAATGCCGGCTTCGTCGAAACCCTTTACGAACAATTTCTGCGCGATCCGCACACGGTGACCCCAGACTGGCAGGAAAAATTCCGCGCCGTCGGAGCCGAGCGCAAGGCTGAACCCCAAAGCTCCCCTCGTAACGTGGACTTCAGCCACGCCTTGCGCAAGCAATCGGCCATGGACCGCCTTATCGACCAATACCGTAACCGCGGCCATCTATCGGCCGACTACAACCCGCTCAAGCCGGCTTCGCCGTCTAGCGAGCTGAACCCGGTCCGCTACGGCCTGGACGCCAGAGACATGGACGCCTTGTTCTACCCGGACGTTCTGCAAAACGGCGAAAGGCAACCTCTGCGGCGCATTCTCGACACCCTGCAAGCCACTTATTGCCGGCAGGTGGGCACCGAATACATGCATATCCTGGATTCCGGAATCAGGGACTGGCTGCGGCTGCGCCTAGAAACCGAGCGCGCCAGGGGCCATTTCGATACGGGGCGGCGGCGCGAGCTGTTGCGCCTGCTCACCGCCGCGGAAGGGATAGAAAAATACCTGCACCGCAAATACGTGGGGCAGAAGCGCTTTTCGCTGGAAGGGGCCGAGAGCTTGATTCCACTGCTCGACGAACTGATCCAGCGCTGCTCCGCCGCCGGCACCCGGGAAATCGTGTTCGGCATGGCGCACCGGGGCCGGCTCAACGTGCTGATCAACATCCTCGGCAAAAAACCCGAGCTGCTGTTCCGCGAATTCGAAGGCATGGAGCTTCCCGAAACCGGGTCCGGCGACGTGAAGTATCACCTGGGCTTCTCCTCGGACGTCGAAGGCCCCGGCGGTCCGGTGCACCTGACTCTGGCCTTCAACCCTTCCCATCTGGAGATCATCGACCCGGTAGTCGAGGGCTCAGTACGGGCGCGGCAGGACCGGCTGACCGGCGGCGCCGAAACCGCCGTCGTTCCGGTGCTGGTCCACGGCGACGCCGCATTCTCCGGGCAAGGCGTGGTGATGGAAACCCTCAATATGTCGGAAACCCCCGCCTACACGACGGGCGGCACGATCCACATCGTGGTCAACAACCAGATCGGTTTCACCACTAGCGATCCCTGCGACGCCCGCTCCTCGCTGTACTGTACCGATATCGTCCACATGATTCAGGCGCCGGTGTTCCATGTGAACGGCGACGATCCCGAAGCGGTGCTGTATGTCACCCAACTCGCGGTCGATTACCGGATGCGGTTCAAACGCGACGTCGTGATCGACCTGCTCTGCTACCGCCGTCACGGCCACAACGAAGCGGACGAACCTGCCGTCACCCAGCCGCTGATGTACCGCCACATCCGCCGCCATCCGTCGGTTCGCTCGCTCTACGCCGACCGGCTAGCCGCAGACGGCGTCGTCTCCGCCGAAGACGCGGCCCGCATGGATCAGGATTACCAGGATGCGCTAGCCCGGGGCGATATCGTATCCCGCCCTGTGCTGCCTGAGCCCGTCAGCTATACCAAAACCCGGTGGAACCATTACCGCGGCGCCGATTGGACTGCGCCCGCCGGCACCGGCCTGCCGCTGCCGGAACTCTCCGCCATAGCGATACGCATGAGCGCTCTGCCGGCTGATTTCGAGGCGCATGGCAGAGTCGAAACCATCCACCAAAACCGGCGACGCATGGCGGCGGGCGAGATTCCGGCCGACTGGGGCTTCGCCGAAAACCTTGCCTATGCTTCCTTGCTCTGGCAGGGCTACAACATTCGTCTGACCGGCCAGGACGTAGGCCGCGGCACATTCTTCCACCGCCACGCTGTCGTTCACGACCAGCGCAGCGGGGACACTTATACCCCGCTTCAGCATTTGAAGCCGGGCCAGGGCCGGTTCCATATCTACGATTCGTTATTATCGGAAGCCGGTGTGCTGGGTTTCGAATACGGCTACAGCACCTCGGAGCCGGAAACGCTGGTCGTCTGGGAAGCCCAGTTCGGCGATTTCGCCAACAATGCCCAAGTGGTGATCGACCAGTTCATTGCGTCCGGCGAAACCAAATGGGGACGCTTGAGCGGACTGACGCTGCTGTTGCCGCATGGGTATGAAGGACAAGGACCCGAACACTCCTCCGCGCGGCTAGAGCGCTATTTGCAGCTTTGCGCAGGCGACAACATGCAGGTCTGCGTGCCGACCACTCCGGTCCAGATCTTTCATCTACTGAGGCGCCAGTTGCTGCGCCAATACCGCCGCCCCCTTGTCGTGCTGACTCCCAAGAGCCTGCTGCGCCACAAGCTGGCCGCCTCGCCGCTGGAAGCGTTCGCCGTGGGCGGCTTCCGCAGCCTGATCGGCGAAACCGACGCACACGATCCAGGGCAAATCGAGCGTCTGGTCGTCTGTGCCGGCAAGGTGTATTACGACCTGCTGGAAACCCGCCGACGGGAGCGTCTAGCCCACATCGCCCTGATCCGCATCGAGCAGCTCTATCCCTTCCCTAAGGATGAGTTTGTACAGGAGCTGGAGCGCTATCCCAATTTGCGCGAGCTCGTTTGGTGCCAGGAGGAACCGGAAAACCAGGGCGCCTGGCATCAGATCAAACACCGATTGCTCGGCCTCGCGCACTGTAGCGTAGGCTATGCCGGCCGGCCGATATGCGCCGCCCCGGCGGGCGGGCATTTTCTCCATCACATCGAACAGCAAAAAGCACTGGTTGAAACCGCCTTGCTCCAGCCCTTGCTCCCCTCCGCCACCCAGGAAACGCCCCATGCGCATCGAAATCTGCGTACCCCCACTGCCTGAATCGGTCAGCGACGCCACCCTGTTGGATTGGCACAAGAAGGCCGGTGAGACCGTCGGCAAGGGCGAGAACCTGGTCGACCTCGAAACCGACAAAATTGTCCTCGAAGTTCCGGCGCCCGAAGACGGCATCCTCGCCGAATTGCACGGCAGCAAGGGCGATACCGTGGCCAGCGGACAACTGATCGCTGTGATCGACACCAGCATGCGATCGGTTAAGCCGGCACCCGCCGCTGCGGAAAAAGCAGCGCCGGCGCTAAGCCCCTCGGTGCGGCGCCTAGTCGCCGAACACGATCTCGACCCGACGGTGATCCCGGCCCGCCTGCACGAGGGACGGCTGAACAAGCAAGACGTGCTGGATTTTCTTGAATCGCAACAAGCGGAAAAACCGGCCGACAAGCCCGAAATCCCACCGCAAACCCGATCGGAACGCCGCGTGCCGATGAGCCGCCTGCGGTCCAGGATTGCCGAGCGCATGCTGGAAGCCCAGCATCAGACTGCCACCCTGACCACCTTCAACGAGGTCAACCTGCAAAAGGTGCTCGACATCCGCAGCGCCCATAAGACCCGGTTCGAGCAACGGCACGGCACGAAGCTCGGGTTCATGTCGTTTTTTGTCAAGGCTGCCGTAGAAGCGCTGCGCCGGTTTCCCGTCGCCAACGCCTCGCTCGAAGGCGAAGACATCGTTTACCACGAGTACTACGACATCGGCATCGCCGTCTCCACCGACCGCGGCCTAGTCGTGCCGATCCTGCGAGATGCCGACAAAGCGGGTTTTGCTGAAGTCGAAAAAGCGATCGCCGAATTCGGCCAGAAGGCACGCGACGGCAAGCTGAGTCTAGACGAACTCACCGGCGGCACCTTTACCATCACCAACGGCGGCATTTTCGGTTCGATGCTATCGACCCCAATCCTCAACCCGCCGCAGAGCGCCATCCTCGGCATGCACGCCATCAAAGAACGCCCGGTGGTGGAAGACGGCCAGATCGTGATACGGCCGATGATTTACCTGGCGCTTTCCTACGACCACCGCATCATCGATGGCCGGGACGCCGTATCCTTCCTTTTCACGATAAAGGAATTGCTGGAAGATCCGACCAGACTACTGCTCGAAGTTTGAGCTCATACTTCAAACCGTTTTCTTTAGCACTTCCAGCAGTTCGGACTGCGCCTCGCACTGGCGGGTGTCCGGCACCCGTTCGTAACCTCCATCGGCTCTTAGCTGCCAGGCGCGACGGTCGTCTTTCAGGTAAAGCTCGAGATCGCTCCGGATGCGCTCGGCCAGCTTCTTACTCTCTATCGGAAAACAGATTTCTACCCGGCGGAACATATTACGGGTCATAAAGTCGGCGCTGGCAGCGTAAATCTCCGGTTCGCCGCCGTTCTCGAAGCTATATATCCGGCTATGCTCGAGGAAGCGGCCGATGATCGAGCGCACCTCGATATTTTCGGATATACCGGGAATGCCAGGCCTCAGGCAACAGATGCCGCGGACGATCAGCTTAATCGGGACGCCGGCGATGGACGCTTGGTACAAAGCACGGATCAGCTTCGGTTCGACCACCGAGTTGACCTTAATGACGATGCCCGCCGCCCGGCCCTCCCGCGCATGTTCGACTTCCCGCTCGATCTTGCGTAGCAGAGTCTTGTGCAGGCTGAACGGCGATTGCAGCAGTTTGTGCAGCTTGCCCATCTTCCCCAGGCTGGTGAGTTGGACGAAAACCCGCCGCACGTCTTCGCCCAACGCCTTGTCGGAGGTCATCAGGCTGTAGTCGGTGTAGAGGCGGGCGGTGCGGGGATGATAGTTGCCGGTCCCGAGATGGGTGTAATGCCGCAAAGTCCGGCCTTCACGCCGAAGGATCAGCAGCATCTTGGCGTGGGTTTTGTAGCCGACGATGCCGTAGACCACCTGTACCCCGGCCTCGTGCAAGCGGTTCGCCAGCGAAATATTGGCCTTTTCATCGAAGCGCGCTAGCAGTTCGACTACCACGGTGACTTCCTTGCCGGCCCGAGCGGCGCGCGCCAGGGCATCGACGATAGGTGAGTCCGGCCCGGTCCGGTACAGCGTCTGTTTGATAGCAACGACCTGGGGGTCTTCGGCAGCCTGGCGGATCAGCTCGATAACCGGGATGAAGGATTCGTAGGGGTGATGCAACAGGATGTCCTGTCGGCGCAGCACCTCGAAGAAATCCTTGTGCCCAGTGAGCTTCGCCGGCCAGCCCGGAGTAAACGGCGGGTATTTGAGGTCCGGCCGGTCGACCAGCTCGTAGATCTCGCGGGTCCGGCTGAGATTGACCGGGCCGTCTACCCGGTAAAGCAGGTCTTCGTTCAGCCCGAACTGGCTGAGCAAAAATTCCGCTATCGACTCCGGACAATTGTCGGCCACTTCCAGCCGCACCTCGTCGCCGTAATTGCGGCTGGCCAGTTCACCCTCTACTGCCTGCAACAAATCGTCGATTTCCTCCTCGTCAAGGAATAGATCGCTGTTACGGGTGACTCTGAACTGGTAACAGCCCTTCACCTTCATACCGTGGAATAGATCGTCGGCGAAAGCATGAATGACGGAGGATAGGAATACGAAATCGTGCGGACCTCCGCTGGTGGCATTCTTCGGCAATTGAATGATGCGGGGCAGCGCTCGTGGAGCTTGCAGAATCGCGAGGTCGATATAGCGCCCGAACGCGTCTTTCCCGGCTAAGGAAATGATGAAATTAAGCGCCTTGTTAAGCGGACGCGGAAACGGATGGGTGGGATCCAGCCCGATAGGGCTAAGGATCGGCGCCAGTTCGTCCTCGAAATACCGCCGCAGCCATTTGTACTGGGCATCGGTCCACTCGGAACGCCGGATGAAACGGATCCCTTCGGCTTCCAGCGCGGGCAGCAGCTCCTGGTTGAACAGCCGGTACTGCTCCGCCACGAGTTCATGGGCGCCCTGGCCTACGGCGGACAGAATCTCCTGCGGCAGCATGTTGTCGGGGTCGGTTTGGGCCGCACCCAGCTCGGCTTTCTGGATCAGGCCGGCGACCCGGACCTCGAAAAATTCGTCCATGTTGGAACAAGAGATGCTCAGGAAATTGAGCCGTTCCAGCAGTGGCGTACGCAGATCCTTGGCCTGCTCCAGCACCCTTCGGTTAAATTCCAGCAAACTGAGTTCGCGGTTAAAGAACCACTGCGGACTATCGAGGTCGACCTCCCCCGCGCCAAGCTCGGCGCCTTCCGGCAAATTCGCCGCGGCAATGCCGCCCGCCCTATCTTTCTCCAGATCCCCAACCATGAATTTGGCGGCTCGCACCATGCGCTGAGCCTTCTGGCGGTTGAGTCCGGGGACTTTCGTGAGCCGGTCGATATCGGCATCAGCCAGTTCTTCGACCGAAAAAATTCCGTGTTCGGCCAGCATGATCCGAGTGGATTTGCTGATGCCTTTGACTTTACTGATGACCAAACGACCTCCCGTTCAAGATTTGCGTCCGCTCGCCAAACTGCGACCTTTTTGTTCAGTCGAACAGCCCGGCATAGTCTCCATAGCCCGTCTCCTCCAACTCCTCCTTGGGGATGAAGTGGATGGCGCTCGAATTGATGCAATACCGTCTTCCCGTCGGCGCCGGACCGTCGTCGAAAACGTGACCCAGATGGGAGTCCGCATGTCGGCTGCGCACCTCGGTCCGAGTCATCAGCAACGAGCGGTCCGTCACTGACACGATATTGGCGGGATCTAGGGGGGCGCTAAAACTCGGCCACCCCGTACCCGAATCGAATTTGTCGCGCGAGCTGAACAGCGGCTCGCCCGATACGATGTCCACATAGATGCCGTCCCGGTGGTTATCCCAGTACGGATTGTGAAACGGGCGCTCGGTGCCGTTTTCCCGGGCGACATGGTATTGCTCCGGACTCAGCCGGCGTCTCAGCTCCTCCTGAGTGGGCCGTTTGAAGCGGCTCGCATCCCATCCCATACGTTTGTCTCCGAACAGTCATGATTCTTCATTATTGAACATTGGCGCCCAGGCTTCCATACGCTACAATCCGCGCCCTTCACAGGTGTCGACCGGTCTGAAAGCCGGTCGGTGAAACGGGAAGCCGGTACGGATGAGCCCATCCTATTCCGGCGCTGCCCCCGCAACGGTGATTGAGCCGGGACGATCCGCAAATCGTTCCGTATCGGGTCCATCTGGCCACTGCGCATCGGCGCGGGAAGGCGGCCCCGTAGGTTGTACCGCTCATCAGCCCGGAGACCGGCCTGTGACGACTGAAGACCGCGCGGAGGGCGAGGGTCGCGCCCGTACTGCCGCTTCCACGATCCAAGCTCGGCCGGCGCCTTTCCTCTGCGATTCCGTTCATGCCATGCGGGTGTGCATGGCCCCCTTGCAGAGGTCCAACTTGAAACCCAAAATTTTTCGCCTTTCCCTAACGGCACTCAGCGCTGCACTTTGCTCCAACGCTTACGCCATCGACATCGATCCCAAAGAGCTTGACACGCTCGTGGTCACAGCCACCCGGACCGAAACGCCGGGCCGCCAGGTGGGCAGCTCCGTTACCGTTC
>JAQTYA010000130.1 GCA_028688525.1 Methylococcus sp.
TTGATGGCCTGCTGCCGCATCACCTGCAGGGCATGATGATCCAGGGTTCGCCCGTCCGAGTTCCGTTTGCATTTCATGGCTCCATTATATCAAATATGTGACATTACTTTGTTGAATCTTAGTAAATTTAATAAACTCCTGTTAGGTTTGACGGTCAAATTTTGCAAGGCGAGATAAGCGACACCTTATATCGCTAGTTTTATTGGCTGCGAATGGATAACTGTCTGTTCGTTTTAAATCTGCAAGCTGAAGAGGTATTGATAGATGGTCGGTAAAAAATACGCACTAGGATTTGCATCGAGTTTAACGTTGTTAGCGGCGGCAACATCCGTGGCGGCGTATGAGTCAGCGGAGCCCTGTACCGTACCGCTCAAGTTGGTGAACATCGGCAACGAGCAATCTCCTGAGTATAAGTTGGGTATCTACGTCGGTCTGGGCGGCGGGCGGCCTATGCTGTACGAGTTCGACACCGGAGGGCCCGGGTTCTGGGCAGCGTATACCCAGGATCAGGGCGGGAAGCCTGGAGGCAGGAAAGGGCAATGGTGGGGAAGTTTCGTTACGGTCCAGAACGATGCGCTTTCGATATCGTATACATCAGGCAACGAATACAAGGCGAATCTGGTGGATACGGTGGTTGCCCTGTACGAACCGCACGGCTCGGGCTTTGCCAAGCAGTGCGAGTCCGCTGTTCCCATAGGCGTGGCTCAAATCACCGAGTTTGCGGATAAAAAGAAGCCGAAGAAGATGAGGGCGTGGAATAAAGCGTTGGCGACCGGTAAGCCGCCTCTGTTCGGGCATTTCTACGGCGATTTCGGGGCGGCGCTTTATCCTATAATGACGGCCGATAAGTCAGCCGGGGTTTATTCCTCCCTGCCTCAGCTGCCGCAGAGCGGTCTGACTAACGGTTTTATCGTCCATGTGGGGCCGTTGGGACACTCTACTCGACCTACGCTTCAGGTCGGTCTTACCGATGAGGACATGCGCTCTTTTTCCACGCAGTTGCCGATGAATCCGACCTGTGAGACCGCGGGTGGGACACCGGAGGCTCCCTCTTCCAGTTGCCCGCCGTATCCTAATTTTCCGGTCGGTAACATGCCGACGTATAGCGAGCAGATTACCAATGCGAATCTGTCATGGGAGTATGGTGGTTCCAGCAATAGCCAAGCGTTTTCGAGTGTTGGGTTGACTCTGGACACTGGTGCGCCTTCTACGACTATTTGGCAGAACGACGCCTTATATGTCGAGCCCCAGTTCATTCGCCAGCCGCAGGGCACCGGACCCTATACCGGAAATTTCAAATCGAAGGCGGATTTTAAGATCAGCACTCCGGGCGTTGACGGTCTTGCATTTACTTTCAAAACGGGGCAGACCAAGACGGTCAATCAGGTTGCTGCCAATGTGCGGAAAAATGATGGCGGACCTACGTGGTCCGGATATATGAATACGGGACTGATGTTTTATACCCACTACGACGTCATGTTCGACCTGGAGCATAGTGTGGTGGGCTTCCGGCCAGTTCAATAAATATTAGGCGAGCTCAGTCATGAACGGATTTAGATCGAATCGTACGTTTTTATTGGCTGCGGCAGTAGCAATCCCCGGCGCCTTGGACGCCGGGGGCGCTCAAGCCGACTGGCCGCTGTACGATCAATATTCCACCTCCTTTCTAGTGCCGTTTGCCAACGTTTCGGCCATGAATTTCGGCACGTTCAATATCTCCTACCCGGAGATCGCTATATCGGTTAATGGCGGCGCCACCATCAACGCCAACATGGATACCGGTTCGAGGGGAATCATCGTCAGCAAGTATCTGCTGCCGTCCGATTTCCAGGTCTCGGGCCCGGCTGGTTATATTTTTTATTGGGAAAGCGGCATAAAGCTCAATGGCCGCTGGACCAATTCGCGGGTATCGCTGGTTCAAGCCGAGGATATGAATGGCAACCCGGCGGGAATCGGCGCGAATTTGCCGATTTTGGTGATCGAAAGCATGACCTGCGTCAAACCTCCTGCCGGCAAGCCTTGGCCCTATCAGCCCGCGAGCTGCAAGACCATGGAGGGCAAAACCGTGCCGATTTCGCCCGACAATACCACCGCGGTCGTGGGCGTGGGTTTCGACCGGACCGGTATGGGTACCGCGCCGGAAAACAATGCCTATAACCAGCAACGCAATCTGTTCTTGAACATCGATCAGATGAAGTCGGGCAGCGTGCGCAGCGGTTATATCATCACCCAGCAAGGCGTGCAGCTCGGTTTGACCCAAGCCAATGCAGGCGACGGCTTTGCCTTCGGCAAGCTGCTGCCTACGGGTTTCAAGCAGGTGGCAGGTAGCCCGCCGGACTGGCAAGCGCCGCTGGGCAGCGTCACGTATCAAGGTAAATCGTACGCGCCGGGACAAGTGGTGGTCGACATGGGCAGCAGCAGAGGTTTACTGACTTTACCCGGTCAGCCGACGACCGGCACTATCCCCGACGGTGCGCAGCTCTCTCTCTCCTTGCTTGGAACGCAGGGGCAGGTTGCTGTGAACTGGACCGGGGGAAACACCTCGGACGTGCTATACCCCGATGGCGTCAGCTGGGCAGCTTTGCAAAAAGGCCGATTTTCGGAAAATAAACGGACGAATACGTTCGCCAATACCGGCCGGGATTTGTTGAACGGCTTCGATATCTTGTACGACGCAGCGGCCGGGTTTTACGGGCTGCGGCAGAGTGCGGATCCCGGCGGATCGAATGTGACGTTTTCTGCCGTTGGCACCTTGGTCGGAAGTGTGGATTTCGGCGGGGCGTTCTCTACGGATTATCCCGTGATTCTCAACGCTTACCCGCAGATGGGCCAAACCGCGACTTACGTCAATGGGCCGGATGATGTGGAGTTCGATGGGCCGGTTTCGGGTGCGGGCGGGCTGTTCGTCGGCCCAGGGGCGACGGTTATGATCGCTTGCGATGCGACGTATACCGGTGTCACGACGGTTGCCAAGGGGGGGACTTTGAAACTCGGCGGAACATTGCAAGGGAAACTGGTGAAACATGCCGGAGCGACTGTGGTGCAAGACAGTTCGCTCGCCGACTCGTGCGTTAAGGAATGACATTTCTCAGTGTTTTCCACGTCAGGGTTGACCCGTTCATCGGTAACGAGCGATCTATTTGAAAGGAGTGATGTATGAAGCTTGTGTTGAGGCCAGTGCTTTCTTTCTGCCTGGCGGCGCCCATGGCCGCCGCTCAAGCCGGTGCGCCGAATGCGTCTGTTGCCCCGTTGTCCTGGAACCTGTATGAGGGTTACACCCAGTCGTTCACCGTTCCTTATGTGCCGTTCGGGCAATCGGGGCCCGTGCAATTCGGTCAGCCCGGTTTGGGCGCCGTGCTCGGGATGCGGGCCGCAATCGGCGGAAACATCGTCACTTTCCAACTCGATACCGGGTCCCGAGGTATTGCCGTCAGCCGCGATCTACTGCCTCCAAACTTCCCCACCGGAGGCAAGCCGGGACATATCTTCTACTGGAGCAGCGGAAATCGGCTCAACGGAAATTGGATAGAGACACAGGTCAATTTTCCGGATGCCGTGAACGATCTGCCGGGCAGCGCTGCCCAGGCTCAGGCGACCCTGCCGATCCTGGTGGTTGAGAGCGAAACTTGCGTAGCTGCGCCGCCGGGCCAGATATTCCCCAACCATTGCCCCGATCCGGGCGTGACCAAGCCGGTCAAGGGGGTGACCATGATGGGGATCGGTTTCGACCGCACCGGACATGGGGATGTGCCGAACAACAACCGCTGGAACCAGCAATTCAATCCGTTCCTGAACTTGGACGCCATGCGCAGCGGCACGATGCGTGCTGGCTATATCCTGACGCCGAATGGCGTCCAGTTGGGGCTGACGGCAGCCAACACGGGGCCGAACTATGCCTTTCAAAAACTCATTCCGACTGGACTAAAACAGGTTCCGGGTAGTCCGCCCGACTGGCAGGCCCCGACCGGCTTCGTCACTCTGAACGGTACGGCCTACCCGCTAGGCCAAGCCGTGGTCGATACCGGTATCAGCGATATGTTGCTTTCGCTTCCGGGACAGCCCCGTTCGGGAAGTCTGTCGGCTGGAACGTTGGACGTCTCGCTGCTCGACTCGAACGGGCTGGTGGGGTATAGCTTCGACATAACCGATACGCAGGATCCGCTGACGCCCTCTTCGGTCACCTGGTCTTCGCTGCAGCCGGGCCGCTGGTCGGAAAACAAGACCACCCAGGCTTTCGTTAATACCGGTATTCGGGCGCTCAACGCCTTCAACTTTCTTTACGACGGCACCGGCGGCTATATAGGTTTACAGCTCAACGGCGCGGCGGCCAATGTGTCGGCGCATCTGTCGCCTTTGCTATCCGCCCAGAGCACGCTGCAGCTATCTAGCAGATTCACCACGGATATGCCGGTGATCCTGCAAGGACAGACGACGGCTGTAGTATCGCAATCCGCCCTATTTAACGCCCCGGTTTCGGGGAGCGGCGGGCTGGTCGTCAAAGGCAAGGGCACGCTGGCACTGGCTTGCGATGCGACCTATACGGGGATGACGGTGGTCCATTCCGGCAGCATCTTCGTCTATAGCAATCTGGCTGGAAAACTGAAGAGAATGCCGGGCGCTGTAGTCATTCGCCAGGGCAGCCAGACTGGGACCAACTGCCAGTAAATCGCCTGGCTTTCACTCGTAGGGGTACGGTAAACATGCGCATGGCAACGAGATGCCTGGATTGCGCGCTATCGGATGTGAGCGCTGAAAAGAGGGGCGCCCCTTGGTGGGCGGTGTCGGTCTTAGCCGGCGTGATTGCTTTCGTACCGGGGTCCAGTTTCTCGGCGGCGGATGCTGCGTTGGCCAACCAGGTCGTTTTCAATCCCGGCACTGTGTCGCTGACGAATCCGGTGAATCCGAAACGGCAAGGCGTGCAACAGCAAGTGGCCTTGGCGTTAGCCGTGTATGACCAGAGCGGCAATCCTGTTCAGCCCAGTCCTGGGCAGCCCGTGGAAATCCGGGTGTACGGTGCTCCGGAGGGTGTGATCACGCCCTCATCGATGCAGGTTACGGATGGCGGCGGCGTGACCATTTCCTACAGTGGAGGGTATATTCCCAACCCTGTGACCCTGGAGGCCTATCTCAAGTTGAGCGGCTCTCCTGACAGCTATGCCATCGGTACGATCCAGATTTTGCCGAAGAATCCAGTGGCGGGAATGGGCGCTAAGAGCTTTAGCGTACCGTATTGGTGCGACACCCATGCCGATCCGAATTGCGGGCAGTCGTATGTCCAGTCTCCTCTGAAGGTGCTGGCGGCGGTAGGCGTTGCATCGCCCGGTGCAGACCAGTTGTCTGCCTATACCATCGACACGGGGTCTTTGGGGGTGGTCGTCCCGGTCGGCGAGTTGGGGGCGAACGCCATCGGGCCGGCGGGGCCGGGCGTCAAATTTTACAACAGCAGCGGAAACACCTATTCGGGCAATTATTATCTGGCGCCGGTGACTATAGCGGCTAGCGCGGGCGGCGGTTCCACCCAAGTGCAGACCTTCCCCATCATGGTGTTGGCGATCGACAAGGCTTATTGCGCGCCGGGGTATAAAAAATGCGACAGCCATCCGCCGACACCGGATCTGCATTACCTCGGCGTCGGTTTTGACCGCAACGGCACTGGAGCGGGCGACAGTTTCAATTCGCCGGCCTACAACGCCTTTTTGCAGATCGATACGGCGGCCAACGGAGCGGATGTCAATCCGGGTTATGTCTTGACCGGTACTGGGATTGGCATCGGAATTAGTACTGGCGATATAAAAGGATTCAGCGCCGTCAAACTGACGCCTAGCGCCGAAGTGCCGGGAGATTGGAATGCCGCGCCAGGTTGTTACGCGTTTCCCGGCATCGGCAGCGTGCCCAATCGATTCTGCGGCAGTCTGCTGATGGACGTGGGAACCCCAGAAATGTTCCTCGAGCTCAACCCGGACCGACGGCCTTCGAAAGCGGTGAAACCCAGCTCCTCGGGGCACGGCTACACCGTCCCGGCGGGTACGGTGATGTCGGTCCTGGCCGGCTCGCCTGGGCATGCGGCTATGAAATATAAGTTCAGCTATGAGCCGGAAGAGCCCCGCGGTCCAGCTCCGAGCTCGGTGACCTGGGTTGATCCGCCGGCTCCGCAGAGCGTTTTCGCCAATACCGGCCGTAATTTCCTAAACAGCTTCGACTATCTTTACGATGCCCGCCACGGCAAGGTCGGCTTCAAGCCTGCTCAATAACAGCCCTTGCCGAGAGGAGGGCTTAACCCGCTTCTCGGCCTACGGCCGGTTTCCGGTGTCGTTGTTTACGGCTGAAGGTGCCCCCGAAACCCTCTGTAACTCGGCGTTGGGGTATCAACCTAGACTTGGGCTGTGCTTGATCTGGGCTGAACTGTCGGGGCGCGACATGATAATATGACCAGAGTCTCCTGCCCCAAAATCATGCCTCGGTGGTGAAACTGGTAGACACAAGAGACTTAAAATCTCTCGGCTGTAAGGCCGTGCCGGTTCGATTCCGGCCCGAGGCACCAATTTAGCATTTAAGGGCCTCCAAGGAGGACCACGAAACCCGCAAGCTACAAGGCTTAGCGGGTTTTTTGTTGCCCAAGGAGACCCAAGGAAAACCATTGACAGCTACACACTGGGGTGTGTAACTTCGGGTGTAAGTGAGTTGCGCTCACTGGAGGTTACACACATGGCCCTGACCGATACCGCTGTAAGGCTGGCCAAGCCTGGCGACAAGCCCATTCGCAAAACAGACGAGAAGGGGCTGGTGTTACACATCATGCCGAACGGCGGGAAGTGGTGGCGCTTCCGCTATCGCTATGAGGGCAAGCCCAAGATGCTGAGCCTGGGCACCTATCCCGAAGTCACCTTAAAGGATGCCCGCGAAAAGCGGGACGAAGCCCGCAAGCTTTTGGGCCAGAGCATCGACCCCAGTGACCATAAGAAGGCCGCCAAGCGGACGGAATCCGGAGAAGACAGCTTCGAGCACATCGCCCGAGAATGGCATGCCCGCCACATGGCGAATAAATCGGAAAACCACGCAAGGAAGGTGATGGATCGGCTGGAGAAGGACGTGTTCCCCTGGATCGGCGGCAAGGCTGCCCGAGACATTGCCGCACCCGAGCTACTGGCCATGCTGCGGCGGATCGAATCCCGCGGCGCTATTGAGCTATGCCATGTGACCAAGCAGATATGTGGGCAGGTGTTCCGCTACGCCATCGCCACCGGCCGCGCCGAGCGTGATCCTGCCGCCGATCTGAAGGGCGCCTTACAGGTGGTTAAGTCGGAGCACTTCGCGGCGATCACCGAGCCGAAGGCCATCGGACAACTGCTGCGGGACATCGAGGGCTACACCGGGCACTTCGCCACGCAGTGCGCCTTGAAGCTTTCGCCGTTGGTCATGCTGCGTCCCGGCGAGGTCAGACAGGCTGAGTGGGCCGAGATCGACATCGACGCCGCCGAGTGGCGCATACCGGCCACCAAGATGAAGATGCGGGACGAGCACATCATTCCCTTGAGCAAGCAGGCCATCGAAGTCTTAGAAGCCATCCGGCCGCTGACTGGCCGAGGCCGCTATGTGTTCCCCAGCGCCCGCACCGCGCCCGGCGTGAGGGATGAGCGTCCCATGTCGGAAAACACCGTCGTGGCAGCGCTGCGGCGGCTGGGCTACACCGGCAACGATATGACCGCCCACGGCTTTCGCTCGATGGCCTCCACGCGGTTGAACGAGTCCCACCTGTTCCATGCTGATGCCATCGAGCGCCAGCTTGCCCACGGCGAACGCAATCAGGTAAGAGCCGCCTACAACCGCGCCGAGCACCTGCCGGAACGCCGCAAGATGATGCAGTGGTGGGCCGATTACTTAGATGGCTTGCGAGCCGGAGCTGAGGTGATCCCGATTCGGCAAGCCCGCGCCTGATTACTGAGTAACAACAACTCCACTCGTAAGGAGAGTATTGCGAGCGATATACTGAGTTCAACCACGTCTAGCCCGGCCAGGCGACAAGTGGGATACCTTCACCCGTTGGCGTGGTTCCTATCTTGAAGGACTGCCTTGGAAGGAGGGCATGGCCGAATTTATCCCAGAGCAATTCGATACCGACGAGCGGCGCGTTCTTTTCAGTTTTTGCTCTGACTTGTATTTTGTCGACAGCCTGGAAAACCTGCGGGCAGAATACGCGAATATCCTCAATAACGCCAAAGCTTTGCTACTGCGCCCGCATGAGCGGGATATTCCTAACGCCGCGGGTGTAGCGTGGGCGCTAGCTCAAGAGCCTTACGATAAGCCTCCGACCGCGCGCGATGTAAAGCTCCGGATTGACCATCTCAGGCAGTGCGCAGAAAAGTATCTCGATGCTTGGCGCAATACCGGGTACCTCGAAAAAGGATTATTGCATGACATGGGTATCGACCCCGGCCTACTTACTAAGACTAAACAAAGTAATGTCACATATTTGATATAATGGAGCCATGAAATGCAAACGGAACTCGGACGGGCGAACCCTGGATCATCATGCCCTGCAGGTGATGCGGCAGCAGGCCATCAAAGCGGTACGTG
>JAQTYA010000020.1 GCA_028688525.1 Methylococcus sp.
AAGGAAACCATGGACGGCATCGATGTGCTGAGGGTCTGGACCTACATTACTGCGAATGAAGGGTTCTTCCGGCGCATCCTGGATTACCAGAGCTATATGCTGGCTGCCATCGCGGCGGCTCCGTTCGTGCGGAAGGTCGACGTCGTGGTGGCCACGTCGCCGCAGCTGTTCACGCCTTGCGCAGCGTATGTGGTCAGCCGCGCCAAGCGGATTCCCTATGTGTTCGAATTGCGCGATCTCTGGCCCGAATCCATCCGGGCGGTGGGAGCGCTGAGTCGGGCGCCGAGGATTTTCGCTCTGCTGGAAAGGCTCGAACTTTTTCTGTATCGCAAGGCTGAGCGGATCGTTTCGGTAACGGAATCTTTCCGGCGAAATCTGATTTCCCGGGGCATCGCGGCGGAAAAGATTTCGGTCGTGACCAACGGCGTCGACGCCGCCCGTTTTCATCCTTTGCCGCGCGATGAGGCGCTGGCGGCGCGGTTTGGCTTGTCGGGCAAGTTCGTGGCGGGCTATATCGGCACCCATGGCATGGCTCACTCGCTCGAAACACTGCTCGATGCGGCGGCTTTGCTCAAGTCTCATCCGGAAGGCGCCGATATCCGGCTGTTGTTTCTGGGCGATGGCGCAAGAAAGCAAGCGGTGAAAGATAAGGCTCGGGATATGGGGCTGGACAACGTCCTGTTTCTGGATTCGGTACCCAAGAATGAAGTACCGCGCTACTGGTCGTTGCTGGGCGTGTCGGTGATACATCTCAAGAAAACCGAACTGTTTACCACCGTGATTCCTTCCAAGCTGTTCGAGTGCATGGGGATGGGCATACCCGTCTTGCATGGGGTCGCGGGCGAATCTGCGGAGATCGTGGAGAGGGAAGGCGTGGGCCTGATCTTCGAGCCGGAGAATGCCGAAGCCCTGACCGCCGGCCTGTTGCGCTTGAAGAACGAAGCGGGGCTGTATCGGGAGATTCGCAGCCGCGGACCGGTGGCTGCGCGGCATTACGACCGCTCGGAGCTCGCCATGCGCATGCTTTCAGTACTTGAAGCCGCCTGCCAGACCTGATTCAGCCGAATTAAGGAGTATTTGTGAAAGTCATCAATGTCGTTGGGGCTCGACCCAATTTCATGAAAATGGCGCCGATCATCGAGGCCATGGACGCCCGGCCGGACCATTTTCGCCATGTGCTGGTCCACACCGGCCAGCATTACGACGAGCGGATGAGCCGGGCTTTTTTTGACGATCTCGGCATGCCCAAGCCGGATATCGATCTGGAAATCGGTTCCGGCAGCCATGCCGAGCAGACCGGGAAAATCATGATCGAATTCGAACGGGTTTGTAAGCAGGAGGCTCCCGATCTCGTCGTCGTTGTCGGTGACGTGAATTCGACTCTGGCTTGCACCGTGACCGCCAAGAAACTCGGCATTCGCGTCGCCCATGTCGAGGCCGGGTTGCGCTCCCGCGACATGAGCATGCCGGAGGAAATCAATCGGCTATGCACGGATGTGCTTTGTGACTACCTGTTCACCACCGACACGCTGGCCAGCGAAAATTTGCGCAACGAAGGGATTGCGGAGGACCGGATCCATTTCGTCGGTAATGTGATGATCGATACCCTCGTGAAGCACAGGGCGTTGGCCGCGCGCCGTGAGCTGCTTAGCCGCTGGGGGCTGCGGCCCGGCGAGTACGCGACACTGACGCTGCATCGTCCTTCGAATGTCGACGATCCGGAGATTTTTCGCGGCATCCTGGAGGCTCTTGCCGAAGTCGCGCGCGACCTGCCGATTGTTTTCCCGATTCACCCCCGTACCCGCAAGATGGCGCAGGAGTTCGGGTTTGCCGGCTATTTTTCGGAAGGTACGCCTGTCCGCAATATCTGGCTGACGGAGCCTTTGGGCTACCTAGATTTTCTACATCTGAACATGCATGCGCGGATGGTCCTGACCGACAGCGGTGGCTTGCAGGAAGAAACGACGGTACTCGGTGTGCCTTGCATTACCTTGCGGCGTAATACGGAGCGGCCAATCACCTGTATACAGGGGACCAATCTGCTCGTGGGCGATCAGCCATTGGCCATTCTAAATGCTGTAAAACGGCTGCTAAATGAAGCACGGAAAGTGAGGGGGATTCCAGAGAAATGGGATGGCCAAGCTGCTGAACGTATTGTTGGGATATTGGCGGCTGGAACGTAAAGTCAAAATGCCCTGGCTCCGAAATTCTGCAAGATATGGGGGATGGGGCTCTGGGGGCGTCCGCTCCGGCACTATGACAATTTGATGCGAGGCATGACTTTTGCGTCTATCATGGGAGCATTGCAGGGGCGATACGGCCTTCAGTCGAATTTGATCTGTAGCTCCCCGCCTACCAGGGATTTTCATGGTGCTTATGGCAATGTCTTGGATTTCGCCTATTTTGCGTCGGCTAGGCCATCTCGGCCCATCGTCCCGTGAGTCTTCCTGGGATCGATTCCGTTTGTGCCGTGAGACGAGGTACCTGTGATGAATACTTGCCGATTGGGATCGCGTAATCGAGGCAGTGTCGGGTTTGCGGGACGCTGGTGGCAAAGCGTCTTCACCGCCGTTTTTTGCAGCAGTGCGGCTGTTTCAATCGCGGACGATGGCATCTCCGGGCCAGGATCGGCTTCGGGGGGAGGCTACAGTGCTTACAGCTCGCCTTTGATGTCGGGCGGAGGAGACAGTCCGTATATACGCACGCGGCCAATTCTCGATACGGGAGAAGCGCCGGTTGAGGGGTCGGGATGGTTGGATGGGTTTCGGCTCCCTCTGCTGGCAAGGATTCGGGTCGGCGAGTATTACACCGACAATGTTTTTTATAACAATCTGGCGCGGCGTTCTTCGTTCGTGACCATAGTCAATCCTCAATTTCTGGTGCCGATGCGCTTCGGCAAGCAAAATTTCGGCGTTGCTTATTCGTTTAAGGGCAGCATCTACGAAAACGCCTCGCAAAACAATTACGTCGATAACTATCTGAATGCGTTCGGCGATATCGAATTCAGCCACCGCGCCCGCTTGATGCTGTCGGGTAGCTTGGTATTCGCCCACGATCCCATCGGTACGATGTTCAGTCAGGGTAATGTCGTCCAGATACTGAACGCACCGAACGAATGGCATGAGCAGACCTTCGGTGCCCAGTTCCGGTACGGGGCGGACAAGGCAAAGGGGCGCATCGACGTTTATTTCAATTATGTCGGGCGGACCTACGACAATCATCCTCTGCTGACACAGCAGCGGAACCTCGATGGCTATACGGTCGGGGGCACCTTTTATTACAAGGTAATGCCGAAGACGTCTTTGCTTTTTCAGATGGACCAGATTTTTTCTGAATATCGGTATACGCCTTTGGGTGGCCTGTCTTTGAGTAGTCGGCAGGGGCGTTATCTGGCCGGGGTGCTGTGGGAGCCGACCGCTAAGACCGCCGGATCGATCCGCGCGGGCTATCTGACTAAGGATTTCAACGATTCCGAGCGCGGCTCGTACGGTATGCCGACATACGAGGCCGCAGTGTCCTGGGCTCCAAAGACCTATTCGACCTTCCGCCTAGCAGCCTCCAAGACCGCCAACGAGTCGGTTTATATGGGAGCTAGCTTTGCCGACAGCCAATATTACGCGCTGGCTTGGAACCATATCTGGCTGGAGCGGTTCAGCAGCCGTGTTGAGGTGAATGCCCGAGAGGATAAATATCTTGATTCGGATATTACTAATAAAGGGTTCGGGGTCTTTGCTGGGGTTTATTATAAGCCACAGCGCTGGCTGACGACGGGGCTTAACTATTATTACACCCAGCGCAATTCGACGCGGCGCATTTACAGTTACGATGCCAACATGATAGAGCTGAATTTGCAGATGAATATGTGATTGCGGATGGCGCGGGAGGTTGCGCGGCAGTTTTTTAAGTCTGGAACGGTGTCGATGTAAGGTTTTGATGGGTAGGGCTTGTTGCTATGCAGACAGTGATTTTTCGTTTGATCGTTGTTTTTCTTGTGCAGTTTTCTACGCTTTCTCATGGCGAGGGGTTGCCTGCCGTTTCCGATTACCGCTTAGGTTCGGGCGATCTCATCAAAATTTATGTTTTGAATGAGGACAATTTGAGCATGGAGGCTCGTCTGAGCGATGCCGGCACCATTTCCTTTCCTTTTCTCGGGGAAATCCATGCCCTAGGTCGCACCGTGGGCGAGTTGGAGGCGCAGATTACCCAAGGGCTCAAGGGGCCCTATCTGATCGATCCCAAGGTCAACGTCAGCGTTGTCGAGTATCGGAGGTTTTTCATCGGGGGCGAGGTCAAGGCGCCGGGAGGCTATCCGTTCCAGCCGGGGTTGACGGTACAGAAAGCCGTAGCCTTGGCTGGCGGGTTTACCGAGCGTGCTTCCAGCGACATCGTGGTGATCCATGAGGACGATCCGACCCATACGCCTAGGCGCGTCGGGTTGGATTTCACCATCCATCCCGGTGACATTCTCACGGTCGAGGAAAGCTTTTTCTAATGATGCCTGCCCGCGCTATGCGCTTTCTTAGAATGGCCGTTCATGACTCGTAAATTCGAATATCCTTCGATTGTTCTGGAGGCGCTGCCTCAGCCTCAGCCGGCCGAGGCTCGTCTGGATCCCGCAGATTTCGCGCATGAAGAAGAGCTGGACCTGGCGAAATACTGGAAGGTTATTCGCAAGCACCTGTGGGGTATTCTAGGGCTGGCCGTGTCGGTAACGGTCTTGGTTTTGCTCATTCTACTGTCCATGACACCGATTTATCGAGCGACCGCGACGCTGATTATCGAGCCCAAACAGCAGAAAGTCGTGTCGGTTGAGGAGCTTTACGGGGTGGATACCGGCAAGGCCGAATATTTTCAAACCCAGTTCGAGATTCTTAAATCCCGGTCTTTGGCCAAAAAGGTGATCCAAGCACTGAATCTCGCGGCTCACCCGGAATTTAACAAACCCAAGGACGAGGGCAAGGAGAGCGGAGGCTTCGACTGGCGCAGCTGGTTACCCATTAAAACGCCTGAGCCGCCGGTATCGAGTTCGGTTTCGGCGGATCCTATCGACGGGCTTGCCGATGCGTTTCTTGCTCGGTTGACCATTGTTCCGATACGCAATACCCAGCTCGTCAAAATCAGTTTCGATGCCGCGAGCCCGGAGTTGGCAATGCGGGCTGCGAATGCCGTAGGCCAGGCTTATATCGACAGCAATCTGGATGCGCGTTCCGAAGGTACGAAACTGGCTTCGAGCTGGTTGGCCGCGCGTTTGGATGGGCTGCGTGCGAAGTTGGCAGAATCTGAAAAGCGCTTGCATGCTTATCTGGAGCAGGAGCGTCTGGTCAATGTTTCCGGTGCGGGGAGCGGCGATGCAGGTCAGGTCTCCGGTGTGCTGGCTTTGAGCGCCAATCAGTTGAGCGAGATGACGCAACGGCATATCGATGCCAGGCGTGCCCGGCTCGAAGCGGAAACCTTGTACAACCAGGTGGTGGGGTTGGGAGACAAGCTGCAGGATAAAATTGAGGCGGTGCCGGCGGTTTTCAACGATCCCACGGTGCGCGACCTCAAGCAGCAGGAAAGCGAAAGCCAGGCCAAATTGAGCGAACTCGAGCAGCGTTATGGCGCTCAGCATCCGGAGCGCGTCGCGGTCGAGAGCCATCTCAAGGCGGTTCGGGCGTCGCTGCATAAGCAGATCACGAGCGTGGTTAACGGCCTCAGGCATCAACTCGACGCCGCCAGGGCCAACGAGGCGGCTCTGAGCCGCCAGATCGATCAGGTCAAGGGCGAAATTCAAGGCATTTCACGAAAAGAGGGACAGCTCAAGGAACTGGAGCGGGAGGTGGAATCCAATCGCAACCTTTACGAGATGTTCTTCACACGCTTGCGTGAGACCTCCGAGGCAGGCGATTTGCAGCCGTCCAACGCCCGGATCGTGGATCCGGCTCCGCTGCCTATGGTGCCGTTCAAACCTAACAAGAAGGCGGGGGGAGCAATCGCTTTCGTGTTGGCCCTCATGGCGGGGATAGGGTTGGCCTTTCTCATCGAACTCATGGATAAATCGTTCAAGGGATCCGTGGAGGAGGTGGAGCGGAAACTCGGTCTTCCGTTGTTGGGCTTGATCCCGTTGTTCAAGCAGCGGGGGGCAGGTCAAATCGACGTCCCGGAGATTTATCTCAACGACCGAACTACGATGTTCGCCGAGTCCGTGAGGACCATCCGGACCGGCATCATGCTGTCGTCACTGGATAACCCTCACATGAATATCCTTGTGACTTCGTCGACGATGGGCGAAGGAAAAAGCACGGTGTCGCTGAGTTTGGCAATGTCCATTGCCCAGTTGAGTTCCAAAGTGCTGGTGATCGAGGCGGACTTGCGCCGCCCGAATCTCGCCAAACATTGCGGCCTATCGCCGAAAATGCCGGGGCTTTCCAACTTGGCCGCACATACCGCGTCAATTGAGGACTGCATCCATCATTTCGAAGCCGGAAATATCGACTTGATGCCCGCAGGCGTGATTCCGCCTAATCCTCTCGAGCTGATCTCGTCCCGGCGCTTTGCCGAAGTTATCGCTGAGCTTGAAGAGGTATATGATGCGATCATCTTCGATGCGCCGCCGCTACAGCCTGTGAGTGATGCTTTGGCTTTATCCCGTTTGGCGAGATCAGTCATTTATGTGGTTCAGGCGGAAAAGACTCCGGTGCAGGTGGTCCGTTCCGGTCTCGATCGATTGCGTAAAGTGAGAGCGCCGCTGACAGGGGTGGTGCTGAATCAGGTAGACGTCGATAAAGGCCGCCGTTATTACGGGGAGCATTATTATGGAGGCTATTATTACCGTTATGGGCAATATACGTCCGAGTCGATGGACCGCTGAACATTGCCAGTCGTGACAAAGCCGTTTCTCGATAAACCCAGGAGGAGCGCGAAGTGATTGACCTTCATTGCCATCTGTTGCCGGGCATCGACGACGGCCCCGCGGATTTGGCTCAAGCCTTGGATTTGGCGCGGCTCGCCGTAGCCGGAGGGGTGTCGCACGCGGTGGTGACGCCCCATATTCATCCCGGTTGCTGGAATAACGAACGCTCCGGTATCGAGCGCGCTTGGCGCTCCTTTCAGGAGGCGTTGGATAAAAACGGGATCCCCTTGACCTTGGGCATGGCGGCTGAAGTGCGGGTTTGCGCGGAGCTGATGGGGCTTCTGGCGGAAGAGCGCATTCCGTTCTTGGGCGAATACCGTGGAAAACGGGTGCTGCTGCTGGAGTTTCCGCACGAATCTATCCCGGTGGGTAGCGAGAGCTTGGTTCGTTGGCTGCTGAAGCGAGATATCTTGCCGATGATTGCGCACCCGGAAAGAAATAAGGCGGTCATACGCGATTTTTCCCGGATACTGCCTTTTGTCGAAATGGGGTGTTTGTTTCAGGTGACGGCGGCATCTTTGACCGGGCAGTTCGGCGCTTTCGCTGAGGCGGGAGCGCGCCGGATGCTGGAAAACGAGTGGATCAGCATCCTCGCATCCGATGCGCACAATGTGCAGCACCGTCCTCCCAATCTTGGCGAGGGCAGGGATGCGGCTGCGCGTTTAGCGGGGGAAGGGTATGCCGCTAGGCTGGTCCGAGGCATGCCGGCTGAAATTGTCGGGGTTTCGCCAGTCTCCATGCGGGAGTTCCCGGCCGGCAGAGGAAAAAATGGCTTCCGCGCCGGTTCCCTTGCTTCCGTGCTCTGACCTATAGGCACAGTTCGGGTACGCTCCGGCAAGCTCGGTCGTTAATCCTTTAGGCGTTCACAGTAACGGTCCGCCAACTGTGGCGACGAGCCGAGCTTGGCGCAAACGGCATCCCCCAGCCCCGTCTGGGAAATGATTGTAGCCATTTGCGGTTCTTGCTGCGCTAGGCCACGCAGGGCCGCGCCGGTGACCGATGCCCTGTCCGTTTCGTTCAGCCGATCCCAGTACGCCGAGCCTACCTGGACGGCGATCTGCTGCACCGGCGTTTCCCAGGGCCCCAAGGTATTGCAGCGTTCGAGCGAAAGCCGGAACTCGTCGTCGATTTCGACTACAAGCGCTTTCCACTGCAACAGTCCGGCCCATGCGTACGGCCAAGCGGGACGGCCCGCCACACCCTGCCGGGCGTGTTCTAAACCTTCCTCGGCGATCTTTAAGCGTTCGGCGGGTTTGAGGCGAGGATCGTTCATCCGCCATAGCATCATCTGGCTTAAATCATCGTGGTGCCAAGCGTTTTGCGAATCCTGTTCGATGGAATGTCGCAAGGCTTCATGGCCGATGTTCCAGTCTTCGAACGGCATGGCGCGCTCTTTCGTCTCACGCCAGGATTGCAGCCAGGCTTCTCCCGCGTCGGCCTGGAATGCGGCCCAGCTCCTTTTCAGCGCAGCATAGGACGAAGCGCACAACGCCAGGGTCACAATGAGGCATAGGCCACAGCGAAGGGGCGAGCCCGACTTTTCCTTCATTGAGTTGTAGGCAATTATTGGACTGCCACGGTATGTTGACATCGGCTGCGGAGTAATACTTTGCTAGGTGGCCGGTTGCCGACGTCGATGCGCTGCGCCGCTGGGCCCATGCAGAGAAAGCCAAGCCAGAGCCATCAGCGACACGAACATCTGGGCGTTCGCCGGGATCTGCAAGTTGAAATCCACCGACGAATGAATAGCTATCGCGGTCATCCCCATCAGCGCTCCGAATGCCAAGCCGCGTAAAAGCTCGTCGTGCCTGGCGTGTAGAGCACGACAGGCCGCCGCCATGCTGAGAAAGGCGGCGAGTCCGAGCGGAGCAGCGCCGATTAAGCCGAATTCGCCCAGAAATTGGAAATAGTCGTTGTGGGCGTAATCGTAGGTCACGCCTTTAATCTCCGGGCCGCTATAGGGCGGGAAGGCGGTATAAAAAGTCCCTGCGCCCGAGCCAGCGACGCGGAAGTCGCGTATCCAGGGCTGGAGGTAGTCGTACAGATCCACGCGGTTGACGACCTCGGTCGCGGTGGTCCCCTGCAGGCGTTCTGCGACCTTTTCGATGCCGAAGTGCGCGCCAATGAACAGCATGTCCACCAGCACGAGGCTGACCCAAAGCGCCACCGCGACGCCACGTGAGGATTGGCGCACCAACAGCAGATAAACCAACCCGGCGATGCCCAGCGACGACGCGAAGCCCATGTTGCCCATGCGGGAGCGGGTCAGCACCAGTCCGATCGCCATGATCACTAGCCCGATGCGCAAGGGCACCTTAGCGCTCAGCAGCAAGGCCGCGGTTTGTACCGCCAAGATTCGCCAGTTCTTGCCTGGGGCGGAAAAGCGGTTGCCGAGCAGCACGCCGATGCCGACGGCCAACGCCATTTCCAGATAGCCTGCCAAATGGTTGCGGTTTACGAAGGTGCCGGTCGCTACGCCGACATTGCTCAATTTCTTGGCAAAAAATCCCCATTCAAGCCCGGTCAGCGTCATCACGGAGCCGTAGAGCGCCTGGAGTACGCCGCTGACCACGATCGCGTACGTCAAGAGGCGAATGCGCCGATGCGTGTTTGCCAGTGCGAGGAGGAGTGCGAAGAGCGTGACCAGCGACAAACCTTGGAGCGTACGCAGCAGGGTGCGATCCGGTTCGACGCTAATGTGAGCTGAGGTATTGGGTTGAATCTGGTGGAGCGCTGACCATATTGCAGAGGCTTTGGGCGAAAGCGTATCGACCCACTGGACAGGCAGGGCAGTGGCTTGCACCCCTGTCCAGCCCACTGCAAAAGCCAAGAGTGCCAACACCGGCCAGGATTTATACAGACTCGCCGGTATCGATATTCCGCCGAAAGCCGCCGCAGCGGCTGTCGAGGCACCCAGGAGCAAAACGAGGCCGGCCATCGCGGCGGCAAAATGTTCGGGGGCCGCCCCCCAAGGCAACGGCCCGATCAGAATCAGGCCCAGCAGAGCCGCGAACAGGGTGCGCTCGACCGTCATTCCTAGAAGTTGCCCATGCCCCCTTCCTGGCCGCCCGTGGCGGAACTGCCCGGCGGATTCACGTTCGAGGTGTCGCCTGCGTTATCGCCGGTTTGCTGTTTAGGTGTGGTCACAGTGTTGCTGCTGTCGCCCTTAGCCGCTCCCTGGTTGTTATTGATGGATTGGCTCGGCGAATCTAAGGGCTCTGCCGCTCTAACCGCCAGTACGCGGGTATCGGTACCGGTGGCTCCGGTATCGTCGGTACCCGGAATGAAGCCTGGGGCAGCTGAAATCTCGGATGGCGTACCGACCTTCTTCCATTTGCTCTTGACGCTGTTCGTTGCGCCCGAGGAATCTGCAGCTTGCGCCGTTGCGCCGAAGGTGCTTAGGAGAATGGCCAGACCGCCGGCGGCGGCAGACCAATGAGCTTTATTGATGTTCATGAGGGTAGCCTCAGGGTAGGAATATCTCGTAAACGCAAGGGTTTACTGCTTCGGCATTTCAGCATAACCCGGCAGCAGATCCTTTTGTCCCTGCAGCCAAGCCGGCAAACCTTCCTCTAGGCTGATTTGCGCACGAACGCCGGCCGATTGCGGAGTGGGGGGATTGGGCGTCTCGGTATTCCAGAAGATGCGGCAGGCGCCTGTGTTAGGAACCTGAGTCAGTTGTACATTGACGGATACCTTGTTGATGGCGCCGGTGGCGTCCGCTTTCAGGGTGTTGATGAACTGATTGCAAGTCCAGCTGGTAGGCGTGGGGCTTACGTCGCTGGAGATGCACTCGTAGTCGAATGGAACTTGGAAGTTGCACACACCCGTTGAACTGCTGCAACCGAAAAATTTCACATTGTTGACCATGAGGCCTGCTTGCGAACCGACGGACTGGGTTCCGGCGGTCGATTTACCGGCCGATACGATCACGCCGCCGGTAATCGGCGACATCAATGGCGAGTCGGTCAGATTGGCGGGGTTGAACACCACGTATTTGCCGTCGGCCGAGTAAGTGGTCTGCTTGGTCGGGAAAGTCTCTTTTTTGTCGGCGTTGGCCAGCTTGCCTTCCTTGACCACATCGATAATAAGCCGTTGGCCCAGCGTGGCAGTATCGGTGCCAACTTGATAGCAAACAGGCGTCGAGAATGCGCTGCCACTGACGAGCAGAGCGGTTACTCCCATTAAGGGTGCATGGGGAAGACGTAAGCGAGTATTCATGCGGCGGCTCCTGGGTAGGATGGAAGTAGGCATTGCAAAGTGTAGCTCGCGCCTAGCTCATGTCAAATAAACTGTCAAGAAGGAGCTCCGCGGCAAAGTGGGCTTAAACTGACACGAGCAGCCAAGTTATGCGCCAGCAGCCGATAGGGCCGCCCAATGATGCAGTGTATTGCGACCTGCTCGCCGGTGTCAGTGCTGGAACACCCGGATCCGGCTGGGCTGGATCACCACCTCGTCCCCGTGTTTGATCGCATAGCGTCCGAACGCTTCGCGGCTGAGTTCCGCCTCTACGGCCCCCTGGCCGTCCTTGCGCTCCAACTCCACCCGTACCGCATTGCCGCGCCGCCGGATGTCGCGGACGATGGCGCCGATGCCTTCGCCATTGCCGCCGATCTCGATTTCGTGAGGGCGGGCGAAGAACAAGGCTTGTTCGGCATCAGACTCTGCCGTTCCCGGTAGGGCCAGCACGGTGTCGCCGATATGGGCTCGGCCGTCGGATACGCGGCCGTGGAACAGGTTGACGTCGCCGATGAACTGGCAGACGAAAGGCGTGGCCGGATGGTCGTAGACCTCGTCCGCCGAGCCGACCTGCTCGATCTGCCCGCTGTTCAGCACCACGACACGGTCGGCCACTTCCAGCGCTTCTTCCTGGTCGTGGGTCACGAACACGGAGGTGATGTGCAACTCGTCGTGCAGCCGCCGCAGCCAGCGCCGCAAGTCTTTGCGGACCTTGGCGTCGAGCGCGCCGAAGGGTTCGTCCAAGAGCAGAACCTTGGGTTCGACCGCCAGGGCGCGGGCCAGGGCGATGCGCTGGCGTTGGCCGCCGGAGAGCTGGCCGGGATAGCGGTCGGCGAGCCAGTCGAGCTGGACCAGTTCCAGCAATTCATGCACCCGCCGCCGGATTTCGGTCTCGGGCGGACGCTGGGCGCGCGGGCGCACCCGTAGGCCGAAGGCGATGTTCTCGAACACGGTCATGTGCCGGAATAGCGCGTAGTGCTGGAATACGAAGCCGACCTGGCGCTCGCGGACGTGGCGGTGCGTGGTGTCTTCCCCGTGGAATAGTATCTGTCCACTGTCTGCGGCCTCCAGCCCGGCGATGATGCGCAGCAGCGTGGTCTTGCCGCAGCCGGAGGGGCCTAGCAGGGCTACCAGTTCGCCGGAACTGATGGTCAGGTCGATGCCCTTGAGCGCCTGGAAGCTGCCGAAGGATTTGGTGATGTTGCGGATTTCTATGCTCATGGTCGGCTTACTCTCGATTCATTCTTCGTCTTTGTCGGCGTCGATCTGCCGGGCCAGCCGCCATTCCAGGGCGCTCTTCAAGGCCAGGGTGACCAGGGCCAGCATCGCCAGGAGCGAGGCGACGGCGAAGGCCGCGGCGCTGTTGTATTCGTTGTAGAGGATCTCGACGTGCAGCGGGATCGTGTTGGTGGCGCCGCGGATGTGGCCGGAGACTACCGACACTGCACCGAATTCGCCCATCGCCCGGGCATTGCACAGAATCACGCCGTACAGCAAGCCCCAGCGAATATTGGGCAGGGTGATGTGCCGGAAGGTCTGCCAGCCCGAGGCGCCTAGTACCAGCGCGGCCTCTTCTTCGTCGTTGCCCTGGGCCTGCATCAACGGAATCAGTTCGCGGGCGACGAACGGCACGGTGACGAAGATCGTGGCCAGCACGATGCCGGGCACAGCGAAAATCAGCTTGATGTCGTGCTCGGCCAGCCAGGGCCCCAGCCAGCCCTGCATGCCGAACAGCAGCACGTAGATCAGGCCGGATACGACCGGAGACACCGAGAACGGCAGATCGATCAAGGTGGTGAGCAGATTTTTGCCCGGAAATTCGAATTTGGCGATGGCCCAGGCTGCAGCGACGCCGAACACCGTGTTCAGTGGGACCGCGATCAAGGTAACCAGCAAGGTGAGCTTGACCGCGGCCAGGGCCATCGGGTCCATCAGTGCGGACACGTAGGTCTCCCAGCCCTTGGCGAAGGCCTGGACGAACACCAGCGCCAGCGGCATCAGAAGGAATAGCGCGAGAAAAACCAGGGCGGCGGCGGTCAGCGACCGGCGCACCCAAGGCGTTTCGCTGCGGGCGGCGTGATGGACGTGGTGAACGTGCGAAGCGAACGTAAGCGTTTGTGCGGACATGGCGATAGATGCGGTCGTTGTGCCGTTCAGATGCGGGAGCCGCGGCGGTTCTGGGTCCACCATTGCAGCAGGTTGATGGCCAGCAGCAGGGTGAAGGACACCAGCAGCATAGACACCGCCAGGGCAGTGGCGCCGGCGTAGTCGTACTGTTCCAGCTTGGTGATGATGAGCAGCGGGGTGATTTCAGACACCAGCGGAATGTTGCCGGCGATGAAGATCACCGAGCCGTATTCGCCGACACCGCGGGCGAAGGCCAGGGCGAATCCCGTCATCAGCGCCGGTGACAGGGTCGGCAGAATCACCTTCAGGAAGGTTTGCCAACGGGTGGCTCCCAGGCTGGCCGCCGCCTCTTCCAGCTCTTTTTCCAGGTCTTCCAGGATCGGTTGAACCGTCCGCACTACGAAGGGCAGGCCGATGAAGGTCAGCGCGATGGTGACGCCAAGTGAGGTGAAGGCGATCTTGAACCCCACCTGGGCCGCGAACTGCCCCACCCAGCCCTTGCTGGAATACAGCGTGGCGAGGGCGATGCCGGCGACGGCGGTGGGCAGGGCGAAGGGCAGATCGACGAAGGCGTCGGCCAGCTTGCGTCCGGGAAACTCGTAGCGCACCAGCACCCAGGCCACCAGCAGGCCCATGATGGCATTGATCGCCGCGGCGGCGAGCGCAGCGCCGAAGGTCAGCTTGTAGGACGCCAGCACCCGCGGCGTGGTGACGGCTTCGAAGAAACCGTCCCAGCCCAGCGTGGCACTTTTGAGGAAGGTCGCCGACAGCGGGACCAGCACGATCAGGCTGAGATAGAGCAGGGTGAAACCCAGCGCCAGCGGAAAGCCGGGCAGGACGCTATGTTGCCGGTAAAGCCTCATGTGTGTATTCGATCCAGGAAAGCTTAAGGGTTTGGCAGGATTCTATCCGAGCCTTTTTATATTCCTAAAGAATTAAAGTAACTATTTATATTCTATGAATGCGTAAGAATTGCGCGCCGGGATCCGGCTTGACAAGCCCTGAACGCTATCTGTACCTTGTTTCGCATACACCGGAGCTGACCGGACCACCGGAAGCCAGCGTGTCCCTTAGGGGGCCGCTGGCTTTTTTGTTGCCCGCAATCCGGGCGGGGCGCACAGCGTATTAAGCGTATTAAGGAGGTTTCCATGCCACATTGGTTCGAAGACAACTCTCAATCCGTCGGCCATACGCCCTTGGTGCGCCTCAACCGGGTAACCGATGGCGCGCCTGCGACGGTGCTGGCGAAGATCGAGGGGCGCAACCCCGCCTATTCGGTCAAGTGCCGGATAGGGGCGGCGATGGTGCGGGATGCGGAGCAGCGCGGCCTGCTGGGGCCGGGCAAGGAACTGGTGGAGCCTACCAGCGGCAACACCGGGATCGCGCTGGCCTTCGTCGCCGCCGCCCGGAATATTCCGCTGACGCTGACGATGCCGGAAACCATGAGCCTGGAGCGGCGCAAGCTGCTGATCGCCTACGGCGCCAAACTGGTGCTGACGGAGGGCGCCAAGGGCATGTCCGGCGCGGTGGCCCAGGCGGAGGCCATCGCCGCTTCCGACCCCGGCCGCTACGTCTTGCTGCAGCAATTCAGGAATCCGGCCAATCCCAAGATTCACGAGGAGACCACGGGTCCCGAGATCTGGGACGACACCGGAGGCGCGGTCGACATCTTCGTGTCGGGCGTCGGGACCGGCGGCACCATCACCGGGGTATCGCGCTACCTCAAGCAGGTGCGCGGCAAGCCGGTGCTCTCGGTCGCGGTGGAGCCGGCGACCAGCCCGGTGCTCAGCCAGCGCCGCTCAGGCGAGCCGCTGAAGCCCGCACCGCATAAGATCCAAGGCATCGGGGCAGGTTTCGTGCCCGAGGTGCTGGATCTGTCGCTGGTGGACGAGATCGAGCCGGTCAGCAACGAGGAGGCCATCCATTACGCCCGCCGTCTGGCGCGCGAGGAGGGCATACTCTCGGGGATTTCCAGCGGCGCCGCGGTGGCTGCCGCCGTGCGCATCGCCAAGCGGCCGGAGCATGCCGGCAAGACCGTGGTGGTCGTGTTGCCCGATTCCGGCGAGCGCTACCTGAGCAGCGTGCTGTTCGAGGGTGTGTTCGACGCGACGGGGTTGGCGGCATGAGCGCCCGCATGAAGCCGGTCGACAGTTTTCCGCCTCATGGGGCCCACTGGGGCATAGATGCCATCGTCGCCGAGCTGCGCGATTTGCGCATCCGATCGCTGGAAGCGCGCCAGCGGCTGGAACGCCCGCCCAAGCTGCCTTCGCGCAAGGTGTTGGCGGACATCGTCGGCGGACTGAGCGCGGCCCTGTTTCCCAATCGCCTGGGGGCGGTGGAGATCGGCCGGGAGGGCATCGACCACTATGTCGGCCATACCTTGGATTCGAGTCTCCGGGCGCTGCTCGATCAGGTGAGCTGCGAACTGCGTTTCTCCGCAGGACTGGACGAAGCGCAGGAGTCGGAACGCGAGCAGGCCCTGGCCATTGCCCGCGAATTCGCCGCCCGTTTGCCGCGCTTGCGCGAGTTGCTGGACACCGACGTCCGTGCCGCCTTCGAAGGCGACCCGGCGGCCCGCAGCGTCGACGAAGTACTGGCCTGCTATCCCGGCGTCACCGCAATCATCCATCACCGGCTGGCCCACGAACTGTACCGCTTAGGGGTTCCCCTGATCGCCCGCGTCATCTCCGACATTGCTCATTCGGCTACCGGGATCGACATCCATCCCGGCGCGCAAATCGGCGGTAGCTTTTTCATCGACCACGGCACCGGCGTCGTTATCGGAGAAACCGCAGTCATCGGCCAGCGGGTGCGGCTGTACCAGGCCGTGACGCTGGGCGCCAAGCGTTTCCCTGTGGACGACAACGGCGCTTTGGTCAAGGGCAACGCCCGCCATCCCATCGTGGAAGACGAGGTCGTGATCTACGCCGGAGCGACCATACTGGGACGTATCACCATCGGCCGCGGCTCGGTCATCGGCGGCAACGTCTGGCTGACCCGCAGCGTGCCGCCCAAGAGCAACATCAGCCAGGCGCAGGTACGCAATGAAACCTTCGATGCCGGCGCCGGCATCTGAACCCCAATCCAGGAGGAGAATCCGACTCTATCGCAGTAAGTGAAGCACACCTTTACTACCCCCCAACTTAAGGAGTAACCGATGGCAGAAATCGATTCGAGACAACTCGCACTAGGCGATGCGGCAGCCCGCCAGCTCGCCAACGCTACCAAAACCGTTCCCCAGCTCCAGCCCATCTCGCCGCGCTGGCTGGTGCACTTGCTGCCCTGGGTCGGCGTTGAAGCCGGCATCTACCGGTTGAACAAGGTCAAGGACGAATCCCGCGTGCTGACCGCCTGCTCGCAGCGCGACGAGCGCGATCTGCCCGAGACCTTCGTCGACTATGACGAGAATCCGCGCGAATATTTCCTCAGCGCGGTCTCCACCACCGTGGACGTGCATACCCGGGTTTCGGACCTGTACAGCAGCCCGCACGACCAGATCCAACAGCAGCTGCGTCTGGCCATCGAGACCATCAAGGAACGCCAGGAAGACGAGCTGCTCAACAACAAAGAGTACGGCTTGCTGAATAATGTCGTACCCGAGCAGCGGATTTCGACCCGTACCGGCGCGCCAACCCCGGACGATCTGGACGAACTGATCACCAAGGTGTGGAAAGAGCCTGCCTTCTTCCTGGCCCATCCGCAGGCGATTGCGGCTTTCGGCCGCGAATGCACCCGCCGCGGCGTGCCGCCACCGACCGCCACCCTGTTCGGCTCGCCGTTCCTCACCTGGCGCGGCATTCCGATCATCCCGACCAACAAGCTGAAGATCCAGGACGGTAAGACCAACATCCTGTTGCTGCGTACCGGCGAAGCCCGCCAGGGCGTGGTCGGGCTGTATCAGCCGGGGCTGCCGGGCGAACAGGGCCTGGGGCTCTCGGTCAAGTTCATGGGCATCAGCCGCAAGGCCATCGCTTCTTACCTCGTTTCGCTGTACTGCTCGCTGGCGGTGCTGACGGACGATGCGATCGCTGTGCTCGAAGGGGTCGAGGTGGGGAAGTACCATGACTATAAGCACGAGTACAAATAACCTGGACTCGGTGCCTGGTGCCGCTTCGCCCGAATGGGAAGGCGGGGCCGGCGCTCCGCACGACACCGCGCTGCTGCGGCAGATCGCCAACGCATTGTTCGCGGCGGTGCCCGGTTCCCCGGCCGGCGCTGGTGAGCCGCCGCTAGCAGCGGCTCCCGCTGCCCTGCCGCAGTCGATTCCCGGTACCCCGTTGCCGGCGCCGCCGTCGGAAGCGGTGCTGCGGTCCATTCCAGCCGGATTGGCGGGCGCCGTCGGGGTTTCGCCTCGGGTGCTGCAGGAGCCGCCGGAGCCCGAATCCGCCGGATCGGTGTTCTACTTCCTGGAATCGGCCCGGCCCAGCTCGCCGCAGGTGCTGCCCAACCTGAACGTGGCGCCGCCGGGATTCGAGCCGCCTTTGGGCTTCAGCGTCCCGACGGCGTGGCTGGCCGCCGAGCCCCGTTCGGCACCGGGACGCAGCGCGCCGCCGGGGCTACGGCTGGGGTCGACCGCGCCGGTCACGCCAGGCATTGAGGTGGGTGCGCTGCCGGTTGCGGGGGCGGTTCCGCCTGCTTCGGCATTCGGCGCCAACCGGGAGGTGACGCCGCTGCCGGTTTCGCCGGAGCTGGACGGCCTGAGCCGGATTTCGCTCAGCCAGCCCCTGGCGCCGGCGGTTCCCGGCAGCGTTCCCGCACAGCCGGCCCATCCTGCGGGATCGCCGGTGACGGCGGGCGGCGAGGGGAGCGAGGCCGGTTTGTATTTCCTCGGCGAAACCTTGGCGCTGGGGGGCGGAAGCGGTTTTCCGGCGGACGAACTGGACGAGGGCGTTCCGGAGCTGGTGGCGGGCGATACTTCCGCGCATCCGGGATTCGACGTCTATGCGGTGCGGCGCGATTTCCCGATCCTGCAGGAGAAGGTGCACGGCCATCCGCTGGTCTGGCTGGACAACGGCGCGACGACCCAGAAGCCCCAGGCGGTGATCGACCGGCTGGTGTACTTCTACCAGCACGAGAACTCCAATATCCACCGGGCCGCGCACGAACTGGCGGCGCGGGCCGCCGACGCCTACGAGGGAGCCAGGGACAAGGTGGCGCGCTTTCTTCACGCCTCGAGCAAAGACGAGATCGTCTTCACCCGCGGCACGACCGAAGCCATCAACTTGGTGGCCAAGTCCTGGGGTAAGCGCTACATCGGCCAGGGCGACGAAATCGTCATCACTTGGCTGGAGCACCACGCCAACATCGTGCCCTGGCAGCAGCTCTGCGCCGAAACCGGCGCACGGCTGAAAGTGGCGCCGGTGGACGAACGCGGCCAGATCCTGCTGGACGAATACGAAAAGCTGTTCACGTCCCGGACCAAGCTAGCGGCCTTCACCCAGGTCTCCAACGCGCTGGGCACGGTCACGCCGGCCCGCGAGATGATCGAGATCGCTCATCGCCACGGTGCCCGCGTGCTGCTGGACGGCGCCCAGGGGATTGCCCATATGCCGGTCGACGTGCAGGCTCTGGACGTCGACTGGTACGTGTTTTCGGGCCACAAGATCTTCAGCCCTACCGGGATCGGCGCGCTCTACGGCAAGCTCGACCTGCTCAACGCTACCCCGCCCTGGCAGGGCGGCGGCAATATGATCCAGGACGTGACCCATGAGCGCACGATCTACCACGCGGCGCCCCACCGCTTCGAAGCAGGCACCGGCAACATCGCCGACGCCGTCGGTTTGGGTGCTGCGCTGGACTATGTGGAACGGCTGGGCCGGGAAAATCTGGAGCGGCACGAGCAGGAGATACTCGCCTACGCCACGGAAGGGTTGTCGACCGTGCCGGGACTTCGCATCATCGGCACGGCGGCGGAAAAGGCGGGGGTGATTTCCTTCGTGCTGCCCGGATTCCGCACCAAGGACGTGGGCAAGGCGCTCAATCGCCAGGGCATCGCGGTGCGCGCCGGCCACCATTGCGCCCAGCCCATCCTGCGGCGGTTCGGCCTGGAAACCACGGTGCGGCCTTCGTTCGCGTTGTACAACACCCGCGAGGATGTCGATGCACTGGTGGCTGCCGTGAAGCGGATTCAGGGCGGCGGCGTCGAGCTCGGCCATTGACAGGGGATTATTCGGCGGCGATGAAATAATCAGAGTTTGCTAATATATTGAAGACCCCCTTCGTCGACGCCGGTTGCTCAGCAGCCGGCGTCGTTTTCGTATTCTGAGAAGAGCGATTCATGGCAACGACTTCCTCACCCCAAACCATCGCCGTCATCGGCGCGGGCTTCAGCGGCACCCTGGTGGCCGCCCATCTTTTGACGCAGGCGAAGGCGCCGCTGACGGTCCATTTGATCGAACGCGAGCACAGCCGCTTTGCCCGCGGCGTGGCCTACAGCACCATCGAGGACTGCCACCTCCTCAACGTGCCGGCTGGCAACATGAGCGCTTTTCCCGACGATCGCGAGCACTTCTTGCGCTGGGCACAGGCTCGGAAAGATGAATTGCTGGATTGCCCCTGCGTCGGCGAGGTGAGTGCGGCGGCTTATCTGCCGCGGCGTGCCTACGGGGATTACCTCGCCGCGGTGCTGGACGAGGCCGAACGCGGCGCGGCGCCCCGCGTGCGGCTGCAGCGCTGGATCGGCGAGGCGGCTGCCTTGAAGATCGACAGCGGCGCTATCGACCTCCGGCTGGCGTCCGGGGAGCGGCTACAGGCCGACCGCGCCGTGCTTGCCCTGGGCAATTTCCGCCCCGGCGATCCGTCCGGCGCCGACGCCGCGTTTTACGGCAGCGCCCGCTATCACGGCGATCCCTGGGCGCCGGAGGTGCTGGAGCGGTTGCTGTCCACGGAATCCTGCCTGCTGGTCGGCAGCGGCCTGACTATGGTCGACTGGGCCATCACCCTGCGCCAAGCCGGCTACCGCGGCAGTATCCACGTGGTGTCCCGGCGCGGCCTGTGGCCCCAGCGCCATCAGCCGGGCGTACCTGTTGAGTTAGGCATCGAGCCTTCCGGTTCTAAGGGGGCCGTCCGGAAAGGGCTGCGGCGCATCCGCGCTTTCGTCCGCGATTCCGGCGGCGACTGGCGTCCCGCGATCGATGCGCTGCGGCCTGTGACGCAGACCTTATGGAAGAGTCTCGGGCTTTCCGAACAGCGCAAGTTTTTACGCCATCTGCGCACTTTCTGGGATTGCCACCGCCACCGTCTCGCGCCCGGCATCGCGGCGCGGCTGGATGCCATGCTGGAGTCCGGGCAGCTGGTCCGCCACGTCGGGCGCATCCGCAGCTTCGCCGACCGGGGCGACCATGTCGAAGTCCTCATCCGCCGGCGGGGCAGCGATCAGAGCTATGCCTTTAATGTCGATGCGGTCGTGAACTGTTCCGGTTCGGAGAGCGATTACCGCAAGCTCGACAGCGCTCTGGTCAAGGACTTGCTGGGCCAGCGGCTGATTCAGCCGGACCCCCTGGCGCTGGGGCTGGATGTCGCCGACAACGGCGCCTTGATCGGCGCGGAAGGCCGAGCGTCCGAAGTCTTGTTCACGCTAGGCCCGCCGCAGAAGGGCCGACTTTGGGAGACGACGGCGGTGCCGGAAATACGCGGACAGGCGGCCAGATTGGCGGTGGAATTGCTGGGAAACTGAGCTGCTCAGACGGGCCGAGGCGGCGCTTACGGAGACCTCTGACGATGGCGCCAGGATGAGGCCGTGCGCTCGGTCGGACGGTCGGGCTGTCCGTAATCGCCCATAGGGCGATAGGGGTATCGAGCAGCAGTCTCAAACTAGGGCTCTGCCGAAGTGTTTCGCGATGGCGGCGTTGTCGGCATCGATGTCGTCCGGCACGGTGAATGCGCCCTTGGCGATGCCGAGGCGCTTTTCCGTCGGAGGTTTGTCGCCGATGCGTACCAGCCTGGCGGCGGGTTTGCCATTGCGGGCGATGATGATTTCCCGTTCCTGTCCGGATTCCAACTGCTCGACCAATTTGGACAGATGGGTCTTGGTTTCCAACAGATTGACGGTGCTCATGGGGTCTGCCTCCGAGAATTCTTAGCTACGTCTAGCTGGTGAGGCCGGTGCCAGCAATCCTGTTCTTGCGTCCTCACCGACTTATGGTTTCTTAGCGCGATGGCTCCGCGTATTCTCCTCGTGAATCGGTCATCGGGTTTTCCTTTGCTTACCCACGCTATCCTCCTCATCCGCATCCACCTGCGCGAAGCGCTGGGGCGTTCCTCGCTGGACGGGATGCTGCTCTGGGCCGCCCTGATCGGCGTGGTCGGCGGCGCGTCCTCGGCGCTGTTCCGCGAGGCGGCAATCGGGCTGGAATGGCTCATGACCGGACGCACAGCCGATTTGGTCAGCGTCGCCACGAGCCTTCCCGCGGAAAAGCGCGTGTGGGTTCCTGCGCTGGGAGGCTTGCTCGCCGGCTCGGTGCTCGCCCTGGGGGCCCGGTTGTTCCGGCGCGGACGCGCGGTGGACTACCTGGAGGCGGTCAACGTCGGAGACGGGCATATTCCGGTCGGGCCGACCCTGGGCCGGCTGATTTCGTCGCTGTGTTCGGTCGGTTCCGGTTCCTCGATCGGAAGGGAGGGGGGCATGGTGCAGTTTTCGGCGCTGCTGGCGTCTTCCTTCGGGGGATGGTGTGGCTTGAGCCGGCCGCGTTTGCGCCTGCTGGTGGCCTGCGGCGGTGCGGCGGGCATCGCTTCGGCCTACAACACGCCACTGGCGGGCGCGCTGTTCATCGCCGAGATCGTGCTGCAGTCGCTATCCATCGAGATACTGGGGCCGCTGGTGGTCGCCTCGGTACTGGCGACGCTGACGATCCGCCAGTGGATCGGCTTGCGTCCCATCTTCGAGGCTCCGGATTTCGGACCGCTGCCCGGTTTCGGCATCCTGCCGGTGCTCGGCTTGGGGCTGGCCGCCGGCATGCTGGCGCCTTTGTTCCTGGTCCTGCTGGAGCGGTCTAGGCGGATGTTCCGCTGGAGCCGGCTGCCCTTGCCGTTGAGTCTGGGGCTGGGCGGAGTGCTGGTCGGACTGATTTCCGTCGCCGAGCCCGGCGTTTGGGGCAACGGGCATGCAGTGGTCGATGCCTTGCTGAACGGCGCGCCGGAGAGGCACGCTGTGGCCAGCCTGCTGCTGTTGAAAATCCTGGCCACCGCGGTGGCGGTCGGTTCGGGCGCAGTCGGCGGGGTCTTCACGCCGACCCTGCTCATCGGCGCGGCCATAGGCTGGCTGTTCGGCGGTACCGCGCAGGCCTGGCTGCCCGATGCCGGCGCCACGCCGGTGACCTACGCCGTGCTGGGCATGGGCGCCTTCCTTGCCGGCACCACCCACGCGCCGGTCATGGCGATCCTGATGGTGTTCGAGATGACGTTGGACGCCGACCTGCTGTTTCCGCTGATCGTAGCTTCCATCGCCGCGCGCTATCTCTCCGCCGCAATTCGGCCCAAGACGGTGTATGCGGACGCGCTGGGCGAGGAGAGCCAGACCTATCCGTGGTCGCTGCAGGTTTCCGCGCTCCTGCTGCCGCCGGGGCCGGCGGTTGGCCTCGACGAATCGATGGCCGCGGCATGCCGGCTGTTCAGCCGCAAGGCGATCCACCATCTTTGGGTCGTCGATGCCGGCGGAAGCTACCGGGGAGCCATCGCCCTGCAAGCGATGAGGCAGTTCGCCGGCAGAACCGGGAAGGCGCGGGAGATGAGCGCCGCCGACTGCCTGGAAAACGCGCTGCCGACGGTTTCCGCCGAATCGTCCCTGGCCGATGCGCTGGCCTTGTTCGAGCGCACTGGTGCGGAAAAACTGCCGGTGGTCGACGAGGACGGCGCACTGGTGGGCGAAATCTCCCAGGTCGATGTGCTGCTGAGCTTCAAGCAGCTTTGAACTCGCGGGAGATCAGTAACCCCACCATTCGTCCGAAGCGTCTCCGGCCCGGCGTTCCGGGACGGCCGGCCGGTCCGGGCCGCCCAGTGGGGTTCCGGGCAAGGGGTAGCTGCCGGCAAAGCTCCTCAAACCGGCAATCTCTATCCGTTCGTCCCTGAGCGGGTTCGCCGGGGCGAGGATGCCGTGCTGTATCAGCCTCGCGCGGGTTACATGGCGGCTCAGGCCGAGCAGGCGCGCCGTCTGCAACTGGTTGCCCCCGGCGTGGCGGTAGGCGGCTTTCAGTACGGCGGCTTCGATCCGGGCATGGAGATCGGGTGCGTCGTTTTCCAGCAACTGGTCCATGACTTGTTCCAAGGCTTGAAATTCGTTCCCCGGCGATGCTCCGGCGCCGGGCGCCGGCAATGGGGAAAGATTGAGATCCGACGGGTCTATCGTCTGGTTGCGCGCCACCAGCAGGGCGTGGTGGATGACGTTTTCCAGCTCTCGGATATTGCCCGGCCAGGAGTGGCGGAGCAGCGCCGCCGCCGCCGCCGGCGAGATGAGGGTTTTGGGATTGCCTAGCCGCTTGCTGTAGAACGCCAGGAAATGTTCGGCCAGCGGAAGGATGTCGCCGGGGCGCTGGCGCAGGGGCGGCAGCCGCAGCGGCGCGACGTTCAGGCGGTAGTAGAGGTCTTCGCGGAAACGGCCGGCGAGGATGGCCTCTTCCAGCTTCACATTGGTCGCCGCGATCAGACGGACGTCGATCGGGATGGGCCGGTGCGACCCCACCCGGACCACCTCCTTTTGCTGCAATACCCGCAGCAGCTTCACCTGCATCGGCATGGACAAATCGCCGATCTCGTCGAGGAACAGGGTGCCGCCGCTCGCGGCTTCGAACCAGCCCTGCTTGATGGAGGAGGCGCCGGTGAACGCGCCTTTCTCGTGGCCGAACAGCTCGCTTTCGATCAGGTTTTCCGACAGGGCGCAGCAGTTGACCGCGAAAAAAGGCCGGTGCTTCCTGACACTCAGCTCGTGGATGTGTCGGGCGACCAATTCCTTGCCGGTGCCGGTTTCGCCGATGACCAGCACGGTCATGTCGGTCGGCGCGACCAGATCGATGCGGGCCAGCAGTTCGCGGGATTGCGGGTCTTCGAACACCAGCGCCGAGGCCCGGATGGAGAGCGCCAGTTCGTTGGGATTGGGATGGGAAAGTAAGGGCATGATCGGGGTTTGCTCCAAGGTTACAGCGCACCATAAAGCAAGCCGGCTAATTCCTTCAAATATTAAAAACTTATTTTTATATACCTATCTATGTTTCGCTCTCCCGATAACCCGGATGCCAGCCGAGCAGCCGCCTTTCCAGCGCGCGGGCAGCCCAGTCCGCGGCCTTGCCGAGCAGGGCGTAGAGCAGGATCGATAGGATGACCACGTCGGTCTGCATGAACTCGCGGGCGTTCATCGCCAGATAGCCGATGCCGGAATTCGCCGCGATGGTTTCCGCCACGATCAGTGTCATCCACATGATGCCCAGCGCATAGCGTATCCCGACCAGGATGGCGGGCAGGGCGCTCGGGAACAGGATGCATCGGAACGTGTCGAATCCGCCCAGGCCGTAGACTCGTCCGATCTCGACGAGCCGGGGGTCGACGCCGCGCAGGCCCAGCAAAGTATTGACGTAGATGGGGAAGAACACGCCCAGCACCACCAGCAGGACCTTGGTTTCCTCGCCGATGCCGAACCATAGAATCAAGAGCGGCACCAGGGCCAGATGGGGAATGTTGCGCAGCATCTGCACCGAAGTGTCCAGTAGCCGCTCGGCCCGGCGGCTCCAGCCGGTGGCGAGTCCCAACAGGAAGCCGAGGCTCCCGCCGATGGCGAAGCCGGTAAAGGCGCGGGCCGAACTGGCGGCGACATGGTGGAACAGTTCTCCGGACCGGCTCAGAGCAATAGCGGCCAGGCCAACTTCTTCCGGTGACGGGAAAAGCTTGCCGTCCAGCCGTCCCGAACGCGAGGAGATTTCCCAAGCGGCCAGCAGCGCCAGCGGCAACAACCAGGGCGCGAGCTTGGCGGCGATTCCGCGCAGGCTCGGTCCGGTCAATGGGCCTCCACCGCCAGTGTGCCCGTGTCGCCGACCGGACTCAGGTGAAAGACCGGGCGGGCCAGGACTTTCGTCTCGTTCTTTTCCACCGGCAGCAGGGGAAACAGCAGTTCCGCGACCCGGTAGGCTTCTTCCAGATGCGGGTAGCCGGATAGCACGAAGGTTTCGACACCCAGCTCGGCATATTCCTGCAAGCGCGCAGCGACCGTAACGGGGTCGCCGACCAGGGCGGTGCCGGCGCCGCCGCGCACCAGTCCTACGCCGGCCCAGAGATTGGGGCTGACTTCCAGGTGCTGGCGCGAGCCGCCGTGCAGTTGTGCCATGCGCCGTTGCCCTTCGGAATCGGAGCGGGCAAAGGCGCGTTGGGCGGCGGCGATGGTCGCATCGTCGAGATGGCGGATCAGCGTATCGGCAGCCTGCCAGGCCTCGGCTTCGGTTTCTCTCACGATGACGTGTACCCGCAGGCCGAAGCGGACCGTGCGCCCCAGCGCGGCGGCCCGTTCGCGCACGTCGGCGATCTTGCGGGCGACATCCGCCGGAGGCTCGCCCCAGCTCAGGTACAGGTCGATGTGCTCGGCGGCGAGGCCGTGCGCGGCCGGGGAAGAGCCGCCGAAATACAGCGGCGGATGCGGGAGCTGCGCGGGCGGAAAAGCGAGTTTCGCTTTTTCGACCCGGAGATGCTTGCCTTGATAAGTGACCGTCTCTCCAGTCATCAGCCCCTTCCACACGGTCAGGAACTCGCTGGTGAGTTCGTAGCGCTCGTCATGGGACAGGAACAGTCCGTCGCCGGCGAGTTCGACAGGATCGCCTCCGGCCACGACGTTGACCAGCAAACGCCCGTTGGACAGCCGGTCCAGGCTCGCGGCCATGCGCGCGGCGACAGTGGGCGTGGTCAGGCCGGGCCGGAGCGCGACCAGGAAACGCAGCCGCTCGGTGACCGGAATCAGGGAGGAGGCCACGATCCACGGATCTTCGCAGGTGAGGCCGGTGGGGATCAGCACGCCGCCGTAGCCCAGCGTATCTGCCGCCTGAGCGACCTGACGCAGATAGGGGTAGTCGACTTCGCGCGCGCTCTGCGCCGTGCCGAGGTAGCGGCCGTCGCCGTGGGTGGGAAGGAACCAAAAAATGTTCATGGCTGGATCTCCGTTGCCGATAATGCGAGCGATACCTGAACGGGCTTGGGCAATAGACCCAGCGCGTGCAGCGTATCGGCGATGTTCTGTTGCGAGTTTGCGAGTTCGGTGTCGGCCGGATGCAGGCCGTAGGCTCTGCGCCCTAGGGCGCGCTGCAGGATGCCGACGCCGATGCCGAGTTGCCGGTCCAGCAGCTCGGCCGCTTCCGCGGTGTGGGTTTTCGCCCATTCGTCGGTCCGGGCGATTTCCTCCAGCACGGTTTTCGCTAGGTCCGGATGCTGGCGGATGAAGTCCCTGCGCGAGGTGTAGATTTCGTAGTTCTGCACCAGCTGTTTGCCGTCGGCGAGTATTCGGGCTTCCCCTAGTTCCTGGATGGCGGCCAGATGGAAGTCCCAGATCGCCCAAGCGTCCACCGTGCCGTTGGCGAAGGCGGCGCGGGCGTCGGCGGGGGCGAGGTAGACCGGCTGGATGTCCTTCCAGTCCAGGCCGGCGGAAGCCAGCGCCCGGATCAGCAGGTAATGCGCATTGGAACCCCGCGCCACCGCCACCTTGCGTCCTTTGAGTTCCGAGATTCCGCCGATGCCGGAATCCTTAGCGACCAGGATGGCTTCGCCTTCGGGCGAGGCCGATTCGTAGCCCAGATAGATCAGGTCCGAGCCTTTGGCGGCCAGGGCGAACACCGGCGGCGTCTCCCCCGATGCGGCGAAGTCCAGGTGAGCGGCGTTCAGGGCTTCCAGCATGGGCGGGCCGAAAGCGAATTCGGCCCAATCGACTGTCACTCCGGCTTGTTTGAGCCTACGGTCCAGTTCGCCGCGGGCTTTCACCAGGATGAGGGTGCCGTATTTCTGGTAGCCGATTCGGATCGAGGCCGGTTGGGCATTCTCGGACTCCACGCTTTTCACCGACGAGATGCAGGAGGCATAGAGAATGAAAGCCAGAGCGAACAGGCTGGCGAGGCTGGTGTTGGCTTTACTCATAGTCTGAATTCCCCGCCGACGGATGAATCCTGGCGTAGGATGTGCCGACGTGAGGAGGCGCATCGGCCGCGACCGAAGGGCTTCGTGCCTCAGCCCATCCTACGAAATCTAATTTGTTCATGGTCTTATCCTCCAACTGAAGGATGAATCCATTCCTCGCCGGCCCAGGGTAGGGTGTCGAGGTTGATGAGATGGCCGAGCTTCTGCGACTTGGTACGGAGATAAACGAGGTTCTCCGGATGCGGCTCAGGCTCCAGCGGCACCCGCTCGACGATCTTCAAACGGTAGCCGGCCAGCTCCGTGAACTTCGCCGGGTTGTTGCTCATCAGCCGCAGCGTGGTCACCCCCAGATCGGTGAGAATCTGCGCCCCCACGTCGTAGCTGCGGGCATCCACCGGCAGGCCCAGATCGAGATTGACCTCCACCGTATCCCGGCCGCGGTCCTGCAGCTGGTAGGCCTTCAGCTTGTGGGCCAGCCCGATGCCCCGGCCCTCGTGGCCGCGCAGATACACCAGCACCCCGTGGCCCGCCTGCGCGATTGCCTCCAGCGCCATCTTCAGCTGGCTGCCGCAATCGCAGCGCAAAGAGCCCAGGATGTCACCCGTCAGGCACTCCGAGTGCACCCGCACCAGCACATTCTCCCGCCCATGTACCTCGCCCTTGACCAGGGCCAGATGCTCCGAACCGTCCACCAGCGAGCGGTACACATGCGCCGTGAACACCCCATGCGGCGTCGGCAGCCGCGCCTCCGCCAGGTGTTCCACCAGCCGCTCGGTGCGGCGCCGGTAAGCGATCAGATCGGCGATGCGGATCACCGGCAGCCAGTGGCGGCGGGCGAACTCCACCAGCTCCGGCCCCCGCACCATGCGGCCATCGTCGTTCACGATCTCGCACAAAGCCCCCGACGGCGCCAGCCCCGCCAGCCGGGCCAGGTCCACCGCCGCCTCGGTATGGCCCGGCCGCTCCAGCACCCCGTTCGGCCTCGCCTTGAGCGGAAACACATGGCCCGGGCGGGCGAACGCCGCCGGCCCTACAGCGGGATCGGCCAGGGCCCGGACGGTCGCACTGCGGTCCGCGGCCGAGATCCCCGTGCTGGTGCCCTGGGCCAAGTCCACCGACACCGTGAAAGCCGTACGGAAAGGATCGGAGTTGTGGCCCACCATCGGCGGCAGCTGCAAAGCCTCCACCCGCTCCGGGGCCAGCCCCACGCAGACCAGACCGCTAGTATGGCGGACCAGGAAAGCCATGCGCTCGGGCGTCATCTTCTCCGCCGCCAGGATCAGATCGCCCTCGTTCTCGCGCGAGGCATCGTCCGCCACTACCGCGAAGCCGCCGTTGCGGATCGCGGTTAGGGCCGTTTCTATCGTGTCGTAGGTCATGGGGATACTCCCGTATCAGGAATAGAAGCTCGGAGTCGGCGGAGTGCCATTGAGGGTCCATTCCCCCAAATCGCGCAGCTTGTAGTCAGCCGGATCGTGCAAAGTGTGGGTGCGGAGGTTGCGCCAATGGCGGTCGAAGCCGGCTTTCGCTGCGGTCGCCCGCGCGCCGGTGACTTCGAACAGCCGGTGGGTGACGTCGAGCGCCGCGCGCGAGGTATGCACCTTGGCGACGGCCGCAGCCAGCGCGGCATGGGCCCGCTCGTCCGGCGTCAGCGCGTTTTCCTTGGCCCAGGCCGCGTCCAGCAGCAGTGCGGCGTGGTCGGTGGCGAGGGCGGCGGTCTGCAGTTCGACCGAGAACTCGCCGTATTTCTGCAGCACGTAAGGATCTTTCCGGGGGCTGTCCACGCCGGACAGGAACCAGGCGCGGGACTGGCCCAAGGTATAGGCGCGGGCTTCCGCCAGCGCGCCCTCGCCGATGCCGAGGTAGATGTTGGTCAGCACCAGTTGCGCGATCACCGAACGGAGGGTGGCGTAGACATTGCCGAGCGGGCCGGGATTGCGCAGGATTTCGCGTTCGTGGACGCGGACCTCATGGAATTCGACGCTGCCGCTGTCGGTCTGGCGCTGGCCCATGTTGTCCCAGTCGGCGTTGATGCGGATGCCGGCCCGGCCGCCCGGAATCGCGGCGATCAGCAGCGGCCCCGCATCTTCCGCCAGTGCCGACACGATCAGGTGATCGGCGTCCGTGGCGCCGGAGCAGAAGCTCTTCGTCCCTCGCAGTATCCAGCCGCCGGCGCCGTCGGCGGCGATGCGGGCGCGAGGATCCAGGGGATTAAGCGCATTGCCCCAGAACCAGCGGCCCCGCACCGTCTCGGCGTAATAATGTTCCCACTGGTCGCCGAACAACCGGAGCGTGGCCAGCAGCAAATGCTGGAAGCCGAACAGATGGCCCAGGGCGCTGTCGGCCCGCGATACGATGCGGACGATGCGCAGCGTGTCGTGCCAATTCAGCCCGTGGCCGCCGTAGGCGCGTGGAACGATGAGGTTCAGCAGGCCGCTTTCCCGCAGCCGGTCGCGTTGGGCCTTGGCCGTGCCGCCGGCCTTGTCGCGTTCGACGGCGGTGCGGGCGAACTCCGCCGCCAGCGCCTCTGCGGTATCGAACAGCCGCCGCACCGTGTCCCTGTCTTGCATGGGCGCTCCCACTTCAGGCCGCCGCCTGGCCGCTGCTTCCGGCTTCCAGCGCGCGCACCAGGGGCAGGACTTTTTGGCCGAAATATTCGATCTCCTCGTGGTAATGGAGGAAACCGGTGAGCACCAGATCGACGCCTACGGCCTTGAGTTCCAGGATGCGCTCGGCGATCTGCTCCGGGGTGCCGATGAGGTTGGTCTTGAAGCCGTCGTTGTACTGCACCAAGTCGTCGAGGCTGGACTTGGCCCAGTTGCCGTCGCCTTCGGGAGATGCCTTGCCGGCTTCGTGCACCTCGTGGCCGAAGGCCCGGACCGCTTCCGGGTCGGCCTTGTCGATGATCTCGGCCAGCACCGCCTTGGCTTCGGCTTCCGTGTCGCGGGCGATCACGAAGGCGTTGACGCCGATCTTCACCGTCCGGCCTTCTTGGGCCGCCTTGGCCCGGATGTCGTCGACCTGAGCCTTGATACCTTCGACGGTATTGCCGTTGGTGAAGTACCAGTCAGACACCCGCGCCGCCATGTCCCGCGCCGCCCGGGAGCTGCCGCCCTGGAAGATTTCCGGATAAGGCTGGTGCAGCGGTTTGGGCTTCAGCGAATAGTCGTGGAAGCGGTAGAAATCGCCTAGAAAGGTGAATTGGTCCTGGGTCCAGATGCCCTTGAGCGCCCGGATGAACTCTTCTGAGCGCCGGTAACGTTCGTCATGTTCCAGCCAGGGCTCGCCGATGGCGGTGAACTCGGTCTTGAACCAGCCGCTGACGATGTTGACGGCGATGCGTCCGCCGGTCAGGTGGTCGATGGTGGCGACCTGCTTGGCGAGCAGGGCGGGGTGCCAGGGCCCCGGCAGGACGGCGGCGATCACCCGCAAGCGTTCGGTCGCGGCCAGCAACGCATGGGTGAAGGACACCGACTCGTGCTGGTACTCGGCGCCGTAGCCGGCGGTAAAGCGGATCTGGCTGAGGGCATATTCGAAGCCGTTGCGCTCGGCCAGCTGCGCCAGCTTGCGGTTGTAGTCGATGTCCCAGCTCGTGCGCTGCTCGATCTTGCTGATGACCAGGCCGCCGCTGACGTTGGGAACCCAGTAGGCGAATTTGACGGGTTGAACGGAATGGCTCATGTCGGTTGTCCTCATGCGGCGTTGCTGATGGAAACATTCAATGGCGCGCCATTGAGCGTGACCGTGCCCTCCACCTCGACCGGCCGGGTCAGGGTGTCGAGCACCGGGCAGTGCCCTTCCACGACCGCCACCAGCTTGCGGATCGTTTCAGGGTCTGCGGGGCTCGCGATGACGGTTTCGAAAACGATCTTCTGGTAGCCCGCCGGCACCGAATCGCTCAGGCCGAATAGCCCTTGAAGGTCGAGGTAGCCCTTCGCCGAGACTTCGACGGAGTCCAGCGGGATGCCCAGGACCGCGGCGTAGGCGGCATAAACGATCTCCTGGCAGGTGCCGAGCGCGGCCAGAAGAAGTTCGACGGGATTGGCGGCAGTGTCGCCGCCGCCCAGTTCGGCCGGCTCATCGACGATCAGGGGCGGAAAATCGCGCACTTCGGCGGAGCAGCGCACCCCGTCGAGCAATCGCGTCTTCGCCCTGAACACCAGGCGCGCATTGGCCGGATTTTTTTGCAGGGCGGCGATGGCGTTTTCCAACGCCGCCTTCAGGGTTTCCTGTGACATAACGGTCTCCGGATTATTCGCCGCCCGCTTCGAACAGCTCGAGCGGCAGTCCGACCAGGGTCTTGCCGATCCATTCGCGGGCGATGTTGTTGGACGGCCCCATGCCGATGCCGGCGCGGGCGTCGCGGAAGATCCGCTCCAGCGGGCCGCGCTTGTAGCCGTAGCCACCGCTGACGTCGAGGGCGTTGCGCGCCGAGATGTTGGCGACCTCGGCCGCATGCACCTTGAACTCGGTGAGCGGGATGAGAATCTGCCCCTGCGGCTGGCCGGTCGCCTGCAATCGGTCCAATTGCCGGGCCAGCTCGGTCTGCCAGGGCCGGATGCTCTCCACCAGCACTTTCGATTCGCCCAGTTGTTGGCGCAGCACCTGGTAGTCCGACAGCTTCTTGTCGAAGTCGCGGTGGTGGGTGCCGGTGAGGTGTTCGGAAGCCTTCTCCAGGGCGGCCCGCGCCACGCCGTGCCAGACCGAGCCGAGTCCGATCAGGTAGACCGGCGAAACCCCGTGGTAGACGATGTCCTTGCCTTGGCCTTCTTCGCCCAAACGGTCGCGCGCGTGGATTTTGACGTCGCGGTAGCTGATCGGGCCGCTGTGGTTGCCGCGCACGCCTAGCGCCTCCCAGCTGCCGTGGGAAATTCCTTCCAGCTTGGAGTCGACGATGAAGAAGCTGATGTCGGTCGGCCCCTTGGCGCCGGGGGAGCGGGTCTGGAACAGGTAGTAATCCGCCTGGCCAGCGCTGGTGGTGAAGGATTTCTCGGCGTTGAGGCGGTAATGCTCGGCGCCGTCCCGCGCCGCCTCGCTGAAGTTGAACCACCAGTGGCCGCCGGAAGCTTTCTCACTGGTCGAATAGGTACCGAGCAGCCCCTCGCGCGCCGGTTTCAGCCAGCGCTCCTTCTGGTCGCGGTTGCCGAATAGGTTGATGGTCTGCACCGCGCCGGTGTGCATGACGTAGACCAGAGCGGTGGAGGCGCAGGCCCGGCCGATTTCTTCGGCGACGATGGAGAAAGCCAAATGGTCCAGACCCAGACCGCCGAATTCCTCTGGGATCAGGACGCCGTTCCAGCCAGCCTTGCCCAGGGCGTTGAGGTTTTCGCGGGGGAATATGCCGTCGCGGTCGATTTTCTCGGCATTGGGCCGGATGACGTCGTCGACCAGGCTGCGGATTTCGCTGCGGATTTTGTCGTAATCGTGTGCTGACATGATGTTCTCTCAGGCGGCTCGGGTTGCAGGAAGGGTTTGGTTGAGGGCGATGCCGACGGCCTGACGGGCGGCGGCTTCGATGCGCTCCAGCACCACCGGGTCGGCGAAGCGCTGGCCATCGAACAGCTGCTCTGCGGCATAGATGCCGGACGGAACCGCGAAGGCGCCGAAGAAGCCGAACAGCGGCCGCAGCTGGTGTTCGATGATCAGCGCATGCTTGTCGCCGCCGCCGGTGGCGCCGAGGATGACCGGCTTCTCGTTCAGGGCCTTGGGATCGAGCAGGTCGAACAAATGCTTGAACAGCCCGGTGTAGGCGCCCTTGTAGACTGGGGTGACGGCGATGAGGAGGTCGGCGGACGCAATGGAGTTCAGAGCGGCCTTGCCGACGCTGCCCAGTTCGTTGGGATTGCTGGCGGGGCCCACCACCGCGGCGAGTTCCGCGAGCTGGAGGATTTCGGCCTCTACGGCGGCATGGCGGCGGACCGCTTCGAGAATCTGTCCTGCCAGCGCCAGGGTCTTGGAAGGCGAGCCCAGATTGCCGGACACGACCACGGTTTTTAACGTACTCATGAAATACCTATCGGGTAATGGAACAGTAGGGGTCAGAAGCTGAAATTGGCGCCGGCGCCGATGGCCCATTCGCTGGCGGTGACTTGATAGTTGCCCAGGGCTAGCGTGGAGCGACTGGCGTTTTCGCTGAAGGCGTAGGCGCCGAAGCCGTCGAGCCGGAAATGCGGAGTGAAGGCGTAGCCCAGTCCCATGGTCAGGGTGTTCTGCCAGATGACCGGCGCCAGGGTGGTCTGCACTACCTTGGTCAGGTCGTTTTGCGCCAGCACGCCGGGCACGGCGGTGTTCAGTGGCAGGGTGCCCAAACCGTCCAAACCGCCCAGCGTGCCGTTCGGGCTGTTCAGCAGCAGCGAGGAGGCGTAGCTGTAGCCGGCCCGGAATTGCCAGGCGTCCAGCGTGTACTGTCCGCCCAGCATGGCCAGGAACTGGTCCTGATAGATGTCTTTGTAGAGCTCGGCGTTGGACCAGTTCTTCCAAGCGACGTCGGCTTCCAGCAGGAGATTCGGGACAATGCCGGTGGCGACGCCCCAGGTGACTTCGAGCGGCTGCGCCACCTTGACAGACTGGTATTGGTCGTAGCCATTGACCGTGGTCGAGAGGATGCTGTGGTAGTCGTATTGCAGCGGGCTCTTGATCGAGGCGCTGAGCGTCCATTCCGGCGCGACCTTATAGGTGGCTCCGAGCGCGCCGCGCAACGAGATGTTGTGCACGCTGGAGGTGGTGCCGCCGAAATTGCCGGAAAGTCCCTGCAAGCCGGTGGTATTGCCGGTGGTGCCGAGTTGGCCCAGGCCGAAACCCAGGGTCAGCGCTGCGCCGAGGGACAGATCCGGGGTGACTTCCCAGGCCGCGCCGAGATTGCCGCTGAAGGAGAGCAGCTCCACCATCAGCGGCAGTGTGGCCGCCCCGCCGGCGCCGGCACCGCCCAGGCCTAAGCCTGCACCGGCATTGACCGGACTGGTGCGGTAGTCCGCGCCCAGGCCGGAATCCACGCCGATGCCGCCCGCCAGTATGAAGCCCGGCAGCACCTCGCCGCTGACAGCCACATCCGGCACTACATAGTTGCGGGCGGTGCTGGTCGAGGTGTGGCTGTAGCCGTTATTGGTTTGGGTATTGTCGACGTTCGGTTCCAGCAAGCCGGCGCCGAGCTCGAAATGGAAGCTCTTGAACTGCGTCAGCGTGGCCGGGTTGCCGAACAGGGCGGCAGAAACTTCCTGCGGCTTGGTATACGCCGCGCCCGCCATGCCGCCAGCGATAGGCTTCATGCTCAGGTTGAGGTCGGTGCCGGTGTTCAGGGCGTAGGCTGAGGACGAAACCAGGGCGTTGGCTGCCAGCAGATAGATTCCAGGCGATCCGGTGAGCGGTTTTGTCGTGTACATGCTGTTTTCCCCTTGATCGAGTCGTTCTGATTCGGATACGCCAGCCTTCCCATCGGGTCGCGGAAATGCTCGGCGTATAGCCTTCGTGCAGGGGATATCGCAGCGTTCGTGCCAAGATTTAAGTATTTGAAAAATAATAATATTGCCGGCTTCTGGCCGGGAGTGATTGCCGCTCTGGCGGCAACGGTGCGGTCGGCCAGCCGCTGTGGCGGCAAATCGCATCGGGGCGATGCGAGCCTAGGCTGAGTTGAGGGAGCGGTGTGGCGTTACGGTAGTAAATTGACTTGAACTTATGAATAAAAATATATGTTTTTATTCTTTAGAGGTATGTCTAAATTCGGATACCTTGCTCTCCAACAGCCAAGCCGACCGGTCTGCCGGGGTGGTCTACCGGTCGGATGAGTTTGCGGCACTCCTCCTCGACTCTCGGTGGCGGGTTTCACCTAGGGTGAACGCCACCGTATTTTTTGCGCGGAATTCTTAGGCCGGGCTAGGGCGGTTCAGCTCTGGGGAGCGAATCGCCCTGCGTTGAAGTCCCGGACCGCCTGGGCGATTTCTTCTTTGGTGTTCATGACGAAAGGGCCGTGCTGGACGATGGGTTCGCGCAGAGGCTGGCCGGCGATCAGCAGAGTGCGGCTGCCGTGCTTGCTGCTCAGCACGACACCGTCCGTCTCTCCGGTATCGGCGAGAATGGCCAATTTCCCCTCCGGCACGATCCGTTCGCCCAGCTTCACTTGGCCTCGGTATACGTAGAGAAACGAATGTGCCGCGGGTGGCAGTGTCTGGTCGTAGCGGCTGCCCGCCGGCAGATACAGGTCGAGATAAAGCGGTTCGGTCAACGGACGCTGCACCGCGCCCTCGACGCCATGGCTGGTGCCCGCGATCACGAGAACGCGGACGCCTTCGGCGGTGACGAACTCGGGGATGTCCTCGCTGGGGATGTCGCGATACCAGGGTGCGGCCATCTTGTCGCTGGCCGGGAGGTTGAGCCAGAGCTGGAAGCCTTCCAGCAGCCCGTCCTCCTGCTCCGGCATTTCCGAATGGACGATGCCGCGCCCGGCCGTCATCCATTGAACGCCGCCGCTTTGCAGCAAGCCTTCGTGGCCGGCGTTGTCGCGGTGGCGCATCCGCCCAGCAATCAGATAGGTCACGGTTTCGAAACCGCGATGCGGATGATCGGGGAACCCGGCGATGTAGTCGCCGGGCGAATCGCTCTTGAAGGCGTCGAGCAGGAGGAAGGGATCGAGCCGCTGGTGCAAGGTTTGATCCACGAGCCGGGTCAGTTTGACGCCGGCGCCGTCCGAGGTGGCTTGGCCTTCAATCAGGCTTTCGACGGTGCGGGGATGGCGTACGGTATCCGGAGTTACGGGATGAGTCGAGGTACTCATGGCGGTCTCCGTCAACAGGGTTTATGAGTTAAGCCAGGAGGGCTGAGATCTGGTTTTCGGCGTCTCGGAAAGCCTCCTGTTCCGCCGCCGGGCCCAGGGCCAGACCTTCGGCGTAAACGAACTCCACGTCGGTCATCCCGAGAAAGCCGAGAACGGTTTGAAGATAGGGTGCTAGGACATCGGCGGGACTGTCGCGGTAGACCCCGCCCCGGGTAAGGACCGCATAGACTTTCTTGCCTTGCAAGAGTCCCTCGGGTCCGGTTTCGGTATAACGGAAGGTGACCCGGACCCGTGCGATGGCATCGAGCCAGTTCTTGAGCTGGACGGGGATGCTGAAGTTGTACATAGGAACGCCCAGTACGATCAAATCTGCGGCCTGAATTTCGGCGATCAATTCGTCGTCCAGCGCCACGCGCCGTGTTTGCTCGGCGGAGCGTTGTTCTGCCGGGACGAGCAGCGCCTGTAGAGCGTTTTCGTCCAGCTCAGGATGTGGGGTGCGGCCTACGTCGCGCAGTTTGAGTTGGGCGTCCGGATATTTCGCTTGCAGCCTGTCCACGATCAGCTGGGCCAGCCGGTTTGAATGCGAGGCGTCTCCGCGAATACTGCTGCTGATTTGCAAGATGTTCATTTTTACCCTCCAAGGAATGGTTCGAGCCAGGTTCATACTTTATGGATAGCAAATCCGGATCAGAAGCCCTATAAGAGGACAACATCGTTCCATTAGAGCAATAATTTCGTGAGCATCGAACCCAACGACCTTTGCCTATTCGCGATAGTCGCCGATCGGGGCAGCTTTTCCCGTGCCGCAGAATACCTGGGATTGCCGAAATCGACGGTGTCGCGGCGGATTGCCAGGTTGGAAAACCAACTCGGGGAACGACTGCTGCAGCGGACTACCCGCAAATTCGCGCTGACGGAGATGGGGTTGGCGCTGCTCGATCATGCCCGCCAGGTGGTGGACGGAGTGGAGGCCGCAGCAGCTCTAGCCCAGCATCGCCAGGCGCAGCCCAGCGGCGTTCTGCGCATTTCCATGCCCAACGATTTCGCCAATCTGGTGCTTGCACCGATGCTTTCGGGTTTCGTCGAGCGTTATCCGAAAGTGTCACTGGAAATCGATCTTTCGGCGCGGCGAGTCGATCTGCTGGGCGAAGGTTTCGACATTGCCATCCGCTTCGGCAACCTTCCGGACGACGTCAGCCTGACGGCAAAACGCATCGTCACGGCGTCCTGGTGGCTGCATGCCGCGCCCGCTTACTTGAGGCAGCGCGGCGAGCCGCGATCACCCGACGATCTGATGCAGCACGATGCCCTGCGCTTATCGCGAGGGCGTCGTGAAATCGCTCCGTGGCTACTGATGCGCGGGGAGCAAACATGGGAGGGGATACCGCCGGGACGGGTGACAGCGAATTCGCCCGAGCTGTTGGTGAGGCTCGCCTGCCAGGGCTTAGGGATCGTGGCAATGCCCGACCATTACGTGCGGTCATACGTCGACACCGGGGCCTTGACGCCTGTACTGCCCGACTGGCGGCTGCCAACGGTTACCGGCTGGGCGGTGTTCGCAGGACGCCGTTTGCTGCCTGCGAAGACGCGGGCGTTTCTGGAAATGCTGGACGCTTTGGCGGGCGGATGATCGGAGCGCGTGAAGCGGCACGCGCTCGCAAACGGCGCGGAATCAGATCTCGAAGTCAGGAACCGCCGCGCGGGGCGGATTCAGTAGCTCGAGCACGGCCTCGATGTCGAGGTGGTCCGGCGGAACGATCAGGTTAAGCTCGTCTGGGTTCGGTGCAAAGTTTGAGTCCGCTGCGCAGAGGCAGACGATGCCGGCTTGGACGAAGCTGTCGGTGACCAAGGCGGTTTGATCGCCGAGCAGATCGGCGTCGAGGACGGCGCAGACGTAGCCGCGTTCGAACAACTGCCGCTCCAGCCGATAAGCCGTATCCAGGCGGCCGGCCCCGGTCAACCAAACGGTGATGGCCTTCTGCCCGAAGCGTGCGGCGCGTTCTTCCGCGGTGACCTTGCGGAAGCCGGTCTCGCTCTGAACGGGACCTGAGATCATGCCGGCACCGACGGTCAC
>JAQTYA010000131.1 GCA_028688525.1 Methylococcus sp.
GGCCTGGGACTGTGGCTGCGGGGGCTTGAGCCCGCGCATGCAATACACCGCCGCTGCATTTGCCCAGCCGATCCGGCGTATCTTCAGTCCGGTCTGGGAATCTTCCGAAACCGTTAAGACAGAGACCGCGCCGGCCAACCCTTTGCAAGTTACCGCTCTGCACTACCGGCTGGCTATCGGCGACCGCTCTTGGCGCTGGCTCTATCTGCCGCTGATGCGCGTGGTCGAGGAACTGGCGCGCCAGGCAGCCCGTATCCAGACCGGTCAGGTCCGCATCTATATCGCCTATTCCTTCGTGACACTGATCGTTCTTCTGGGAGTCGTAAGCTGATGGACTGGTTGCTCGCTCTGATCCAGGCCGTACTGTTCGTGTTGCTGGCGCCGCTGTTCTCGGGCTGGCTCAAATGGGTCAAGTGCCTGCTGCAGAACCGGCGCCCGCCGCCACTGTGGCAGCCCTACCGCGACCTGCGCAAACTGTTCGGCAAACGCCCGGTGGTAGCGGATACGGCATCCTGGCTGTTTCCGGCGACGCCTTACGTCGTGTTCGGCGCGGCCGCCCTGTCTGCCGCCATCGTGCCGTTCTTCGCTGTGAATCTGCCGACGGCGGCCATCGCGGACATGATCGTGCTGGTGGGATTCTTCGCCCTGAGCCGGTTTTTCCTGACGCTGGCCGGCCTGGACGTCGGCACTGCCTTCGGCGGCATGGGCTCGTCTAGGGACATGACCATCGCCTCGCTGGCGGAACCGGCCATGCTCATGGCTATCTTCACTCTGGCGCTGACGGCCTCGACCACCAATATCTCGGTCGCCATCGACTACCTCCTGGACTCGGGATTCGCCTTGCGGCCCTCGTTCCTGTTCGCGTTGGGCGGCCTCTTGCTGGTCGCGGTCGCGGAGACGGGGCGAATTCCGATCGACAATCCGGCAACCCACCTCGAACTGACCATGATCCACGAGGCCATGATTCTCGAATACAGCGGCCGCCATCTGGCGCTGATCGAGTGGGCGGGCCAGATCCGGCTGATGCTGTACGGTGTGCTCATCGCCAACATCTTCTTGCCTTGGGGGCTGGCCCGGGAGTTCACTCCGGAGGCGTTGGGCGTAGGCTTGGCGGCCATCGGCGTCAAGCTCGGCGTGCTGGCGGCCGTCCTCGCCCTGGCCGAAACCTCGGTCGCCAAGATGCGGCTGTTCCGGGTGCAGGAATTCTTGGGGTTCGCCTACCTGCTCGCGCTGCTCGGCATGCTGAGCCACATCATCCTGGAGGTCTAGGCTCATGTCCGCTCAGTCTCATTCGATTTACGAACAGGCGATCCTGTTCATCGCCGCCCTGGTCGTGTTCACCTCCTTCCTGATGCTGGCGCAAAAACGCCTATCGGGGATGATCCACCTGTTCGCGGTGCAAGGCGCCATGCTCGCAGCGACTTCCGCGCTCGCCGCCTATACCCTGCCCTATCCCCATCTGTACGTCTCCGCGCTCATCATCGTGGTACTGAAGGTGATCCTGATCCCGGTCATGCTCCACCGGCTCATCGCCCGGATGGACATGCGGCAGGACGCGGAACCGGCTTACCTCTACGGTTACGTGATGATGGCGGCGGCATCGCTGGTCATGTTCAGCTACTACGTGGTTGAGCCGATCGCACAGCTCTCCACCCTGGCGACCCGCAACGCCATGGCGGTGAGCCTGGCGGTGGTGCTGTTAGGGATGCTGCTGATGATCACCCGGCGCCAGGTCGTCACCCATGTGATCGGCTTCATGGCGATAGAAAACGGCTTGTTCTTCGCCGCCGTCGCCTCCACCCAGGGGATGCCGATGGTGGTCGAGCTGGGCATCGCCTTCGACGTGCTGGTCGCCGCCATCATCTTCGGGGTGTTCTTCTTCCACATCCGCTCCAGCATCGATTCGCTGGACGTGGACCGCCTGAACCGCCTGAACGAGGTCGAACCGTGAGTTCCGTTTACCTGATTCTGGGCATCCCCTTTTTCGGGATGTTCTATCAAGCCTGGCGCGGCGATGCGCCGACGGCGGGCCGGCTCAACACCCGCCTATGCGGCGCCGCGTTCCTGGCCGCGCTGGTTCTGGCCGTCGAAGTGGGGCGCCACGGCACCGTGGAACTGGCCCACCTCCAGTTCCGCATCGATGCCTTCAACGTCTATCTGATCGTACTGACCGCCTTCGTGGGCTGCACCACGGCGATGTTTTCGGGGCCTTACATGGCTCACGAACGTGAACTGGGCCGGCTGAATGCCGCCCGCATGCGGCTCTACCACGCCATGTACCAGGGTTTCATGCTGACCATGTACCTGGTGCTGACCACCAATAACCTGGGACTGCTATGGGTGGCGATGGAAGGCGCGACCCTGGCGACGGTCTTGCTGGTCAGCTTATATCGCTCGCCGGAATCCATCGAAGCGGCCTGGAAGTATTTCATTCTGTGCGGCGTCGGCATTGCCCAGGCGCTGTTCGGCACCGTGCTGCTGTATTTCGCCGCCGGCCAGATACCGGGCATCGGCGAATACGGCCTGCAATGGTCGGTGCTCTACGCCCATGCCGCCGAGCTCAATCCGACGGTCATGAGCATCGCCTTCGTCTTCCTGCTAGTGGGCTACGGCACCAAGATCGGCCTGGTTCCACTGCACAACTGGCTACCGGACGCCCATTCCGAGGGCCCTACGCCGATGTCCGCGATCCTCTCCGGCCTGCTGCTTAACGACGCCCTCTATGCCGTAGTGCGCTCCAAGATGCTGGTCGACGGCTCATTGCAAAGCCCGCTCGCCGGCCATTTGATGATGGGCTTCGGGATGCTGTCGTTCCTGGTCGCAGCGCTGTTCCTGCATCGCCAGCGCGACGTCAAGCGGCTGTTCAGCTACTCCTCGATCGAACACATGGGCATCATGACTTTCGCCTTCGGCCTCGGCGGCCCGCTGGCGACCTTCGCGGCCCTGATGCACATGACGGTGCACTCACTCACCAAATCAGCGATCTTCGTCACCGTCGGCCACGCCGCCCAGATCGCCCGCACCCAGCGGATCGAGCATATCCGCGGCCTGATGCGGACCCAGCCCATGGTCGGCTGGGGGTTGGTGCTGGGCGTAGTGGCCATCGCTGGCATGCCTCCGTTCGGAGTCTTCACCAGCGAATTCCTGGTGCTCACCGCCACGATGGAGAGCTTCCCCTGGCTGACGCCATTCCTGCTGCTGGGGATCGCCATCGCCTTCGCCGGACTGTTCCGCCATCTGCACCCCATGGTCTACGGCCCTCTGCCGGAGGGACAAACGCCGGTGCAGGCCAATCTGTGGCCGGTCATGGCCCACCTCGGCATCGTGCTGTGGCTGGGCCTTTCCATTCCCGGCGTGCTGGCCGACTGGTTCAGCCAGGCGACACGTCTGATCGCAGGGAGCGCCCCGCTATGAATGCCGTCCCATCATCGAACCTCAAAGCGCAAGACCGCCTGGCAAGCTGCCTGCTATCGCTAGGCACGGCCGGCTTCGCCGCCCTGAAATCCGCCGGCTCTACGCTCGGACCCGCACTCCTCTGCGTCATTCCCTCCGAAAACTGGGCAGGCGCGGCCGAGCTCGCGGCGGCCGGAGACTGCCGCTGGGCGGCCGGCTGGGCGGATGAGCAAGGAGGAGCGGCTATCGTCCATGCGCTGCTGGAAAAAGCCGGCGATTATCTGCTGCTGAGAACGCAACTGCCGCCAGGATGCAACGAACTGGCCTCGCAGACGCCCTACTTTCCGGGCGCAGCGCGTCCCGAGCGCCACGCCCGGGATCTGTTCGGGCTGGATTTCCTCGGCCATCCGGACAGCCGGCGCTGGGTCCGCCACCAAGCCTGGGACGAGCGCAGCTTTCCGTTGCGGGAAAACTTCCCTCTGTCCGGCCACCCCCAACCGCTCACGCCCCCGGACCGGCACTACGCCTTCGCCTCGGCCCGAGGCGACGAGGTCAACGAGATTCCGGTCGGCCCGGTCCATGCGGGCATCATCGAACCCGGCCATTTCCGCTTCCTAGCCGTCGGCGAAACCGTGCTGAATCTGGAAGAGCGCTTGGGCTATGTACACAAGGGCATCGAAAAACTGGCCGTGGGGCGCGATCCCGAAAGCTTAGCTCGTTTGGCCGGGCGGATTTCCGGCGACACCACGGTCGGCCACGCCTGGGCGGCCTGCCAGGCCATGGAGCGCGCCTCCGGGATCGAGCCGCCGCCGCGCGCCTTGTGGCTGCGGGCGATCTTCGCCGAGCGCGAACGCGTGGCCAATCATCTCAACGACATCGGCATGATTTGCAACGACACCGCTTTCGCCTTCGGCTACTACCAGTTCAGCCGGCTGCGCGAGCTGTGGCTGCGCGACAACCTGCGCTGGTTCGGCCATCGATTGCTGATGGACCGGGTGGTACCGGGGGGCGTTGCGGCCGACCTTACGGCGGAAGCCGCCGCGGCCATGCCCGCAGCTATCGCCAGCCTCAAGCGCGAACTCGACGAACTGAAGCCGATCCTCGACAGCGGGCCCATCTTCCAGGACCGCGTGGTCGCCGCCGGCATACTGCCCGAGTCCACGGCCCGCGCACTGGGCTGCCTGGGTTATGTCGGACGCGCCAGCGGCATCGATTGGGATCTGCGCGAACAATCGCCTTACGCACCCTACGACCGGCTCGAAGTGCATGCCGCCGTGCGCGGCGAAGGCGACGTGGCGGCCCGGCTCTACCTCCGCTACGCCGAGGTCTACGCCTCGCTGAACCTCATCGAGGCTTGTCTGGGACGGATCGATGACGGCCCGATTCGCGCCGGCTGGCACCCTCCCGCGGAAAGCGCCGAAAGCTTAGGGCTGGTGGAAGGCTGGCGCGGCGAGATCACCGCCTATGTCCGCTTCGACGGCAAAGGCCGCATCGCCCGTTTCTATCCGAGAGACCCGAGCGTCTTCAACTGGCCGGCCCTGGAAAAACTGATTCTGGGCAACATCGTGCCGGACTTCCCTTTGTGCAACAAATCGGTCAACGGCTCGTATTCGGGCCAGGACTTGTAGATAAGCCGCCGCCATGAACAAGCTTCTGAGCAAAATCGCCCGAGTGGGCATCGTCACCGAAAAATTCAAGCCCCTGACCGACCCCGAACTGGAGAAGCTGGGCGCTGAAATCAAAGCGGTGATCGACCGCCGCTTCGCCGGAAGTCTGGCGATACGCCAAGTCGACGCCGGCTCCTGCAACGCCTGCGAACTGGAGATCGCCGCGCTAGGCAATCCGTTTTACGACGCCGAGCGCTTCGGCATCCATTTTGTGGCCTCCCCCCGCCATGCCGACGTGCTGCTGGTGACGGGCCCGGTGTCCCGCCACATGCAGGCGGCGCTGCTGGCGACCTACGAGGCGACCCCTGAACCCAAGTGGGTGGTGGCGGTAGGAACCTGCGCCGCGGACGGCGGCGAGTTCGGCTCGAATTATGCGAGCTGCGGGGCGGTAGGCAATGTGTTGAAGGTCGATGCGGTGATCCGAGGCTGCCCGCCGACACCGACCGAGCTGATCAGGGGCCTCCTGTCGCTGTTCGCCAAGCCTTAGCTCAGCCAGCGGTTCCGCCGCTCCCAAACTCCGTGGCAATCGAAGCGCCGCACCAGGCCTGATCCCGGCGGTGCTGCAGCAAGCTCAAGTGACGGTTGAGATACGGCCTGATCCGCTCGTTGTAGTGGGTGGGCACCAGCCAGACACCGGCCATCTCGCGCTCGGCGAAACCGAACAGCGCCTCGGCAAATTCGGCACTCACGCTGTCCACCCCGGCGAAATCCAATTCGATCCAATTGCCTGCCTTGTGCCCGAGGCTGGCGATCACCGACTGGGCTTGGCGGACGGAATCGAGTGCCTGCGTCTTGGGATTCGCGTAAGCGAGTAAATGAACCATAGGGAACGGAGCACAAGAGGGATGTTGCGAATTCATGGCGAATGGAAAAATACGGCACCTCTTCTTTTCAAACAGAGTTCGTGCCAGCTTCGCCTTGCGCAAATTCAATAGTTTGCGCCGTATTTATGCAGCTTCGGGTGAAATACACCCAGGCAACAGGGGGATTCGAGCCGTCGGATCCTCCGGATGCTTGAATAGCACGGCGTTATCGAGCACCATTTCCCAATCAAGTAGGGCATCCACCGAAGGCTGAAGGGGCAAGGATGGAAGAATGGGCGATACGAGGCGTGTTGTTCGATCTGGACGGCGTCCTGTACGTGGATTCAATCCCGATTCCCGGCGCGGCCGCAGCCGTTACCCGAACCCGTGCCAGCGGCAAAATCTGCCGCTTCGTCACCAACACCAGCACCCAGTCCCTGGCGTCACTGGAACGTAAACTCGAAACCTTAGGTATTGCGGTAGAACCCGGAGAAATCCTCAGCGCGCCTCAAGCGGCACGGCGCTACTTGAAAAATACCGGGCTACGCTGCCATCTGCTGCTGGGCGAAGACGTCGCCGCAGACTTCGCCGACCTCCCTCAAGACTCCATCGAAGAAGCGGAGGCCTTGGTCCTGGGAGACTCCGAAGCCGCTTGGAACCACGATTGTCTCGACCGGCTGTTCAACGCGGTCTTGCGCGGCGCAAAATTGATCGCTATACACAAGAATCGCTTCTGGCAAACCGGTTCCGGACTGCGCATGGACATCGGCGGCCTCATCGCCGCGCTCGAATACTGCACCGGCACGCGCGCACTCGTCATGGGCAAACCGTCCCAAGACTTCTTCGAAATCGCTCTGGACGACATGGGACTGCCGGCGCATCAAATCGCCATCGTCGGCGACGACATCGAAGCCGATATCGGCGGCGGTCAAGCCGCGGGGCTCCACGGCGTTCTCGTCCGCACCGGCAAATTCCGGGCTGCTCATCTGGAACGAAGCGCCGTTCGGCCGGAGCGAATCATCGACTCCGTCGCCGACCTCCCCGGCCTCCTGCGGCTTCAGTGAATCCGGCACCCGGGTACTGCAAACATTCGTATGAATACCGTCTATGATTCCGTTATACGAATCGAAATTTCTACGGGCTATCTTGGCTCGCCCCCATCCCATTCGCCTAGTAAATGCGTAAAGCCCAGAAGGTCTCTCTCTCTTGATGTATGCCCGGCACCATGGCCACGATTGAAAACATTCTTGGATATTTCAGCGGCTCAGTGCCGGTCTTGATCTCTGGGGGAGGACTGTTTTTCACGGCGCTGCTTATCCATATGCTAAGGAGACCGGCAGAGCGGGTCGGATTGGTCGATCGCCCCGGCGGGCGCAAAACCCACGAAGGGCTCATTCCGCTCACCGGAGGCTTGGCCATCTACGGCGGCTTTTTCGCCGTATCGGAGTGCGCCGCAGAAATTGTCTCTCCGATTTTGCTGTTAGCCATGGGTCTGGTGCTGGTGGTCGGCATACTGGACGATCTTTATGGTTTGTCCGTCCGGATGCGCTTGGCGGCCGAAATTTCAGCGGCCCTGACCATGGCCGTATGGGGCGGACAGATGATTTACGATCTCGGCGATATCGTAGGTACGGGCTCTTTGCCGCTCGGGTTCTTCGCCATCCCTTTCACGGTGCTGTGCACCGTCGGCTTCATCAATGCCTTCAACATGGCCGACGGTATCGACGGTCTGGCCGCCGGTTGCGCTCTTACCACCGTAGGGTGGTTCATCGTTGCGACCAGCTTAGACGGCCTTCCCGTGCCAGCGAGCAAATGGATACTGCTCGCCGCCATTCTCGGTTTCATGCTCTACAACTCGCGCCATCCTCTGCGCAAGAAAGCCTCGGTATTCCTGGGTGACTCCGGCAGCATGCTGCTGGGATTCACCTTAGCCTGGTTTGCGATCCAGATGACCGGGGGCGACTCGCCCATACTCTCCCCCATTGCCATAGCCTGGGTTTTGGCTTTGCCGGTAATCGACACGATCAGGCTGATGATTCAGCGGGCTTCCAGAGGTTGCAGCCCGTTTGTCGGAGACCGCGAGCACTTGCATCACATTCTGCTGCGCATGAACCTGACCCACGCACAAACCTCATGGCTGCTCGTCGGCGTCAATGCCTCTCTCGGCGGCATCGGGGTGATCGGCCATCATTTCGGCGTTCCCGATCTTTGGCTGACGCTCGGATTCGTAGGCATCTTCCTGCGCCACTCTCGCTGGACCACCTATGTCTGTCACGTTCCCAAGACAAACGGCCTGATTCCGCCGCCGTCCCCAACCGGCCTCAAAGCGCTCTCGCTCGGCAAACCCTATCAGCCGACCGATCCGGAATTGCCCGGAAAATTGCACAAGCGGCAGGCGCGCCGCCGCTAGCGGGCCGCCTCTTCGAGCGTACCCGGCTAGGCCCT
>JAQTYA010000132.1 GCA_028688525.1 Methylococcus sp.
TTCTTATACGCCTGCTCCCAACCCGCCTACGGAATCATATAAATGCGAGAGGCTGGAAAATAGCGTAGTCGCCAAACCTAGAAAATAAAGAGCTCCTCCCTATGCGGGAGGAGCTTTGTTCAACGCTATCCGAACGGCAGGACAATCCCGCTGCTAGCTCGGACTAATGGCACTGCGACGGAGCCCGCTTTACGGTCCGCGACGCGTGTTCGCCGTGGAAGGCGACGATCACAGAGCAAGGCACAGCGCCCGCATCCAGCGAAAGAGCCGCCGACCAGTTGCCGTTAGAGCTGGCATTGACCTGACCGATGACGGCCTGAGTGGCTTCGTCCATGATCAGGACCGGCTCGGCAACCAACGATTCGCGCTCGGCTTTGGTCAGTATTTTGCTGAACTTGATGCGGCCAGCCAGAACGAGCTGAGAATTAGAGGACTGCCACTGTGCCCGCTGAATTGCCAGGGTCTGGACCCCGCCTGCACTCGGATCGGTGTTTTCCGGCCAAACCCGAACCGTAGTCCAGCGGGGATCGGATACTTCAGGCTTCGTTCCATCGTTGTCCTGATCTACGGCTATGAATTTCAATTTGCGTACCGTATTTACATCCAACACAGTTGGCGTCCAGCTGAACGTAGCAACTTGCTTGCGGGTCGCCGTATCGAATGCCTGAGTGAGGGTTGCGCCAGAAGGCAGTCCTTTGGCCTTGATGACGAGGGTATCGTCGTCGCAGTCGAGGGCGCTCACAGTGAAATGGAGCTCTTTGCCCACGCTGGCGTCCCAAGGCGACGGAATGGTATCGATCTCCGGCTTAGCTTCGTTAGCGCAAGGCGCTGGCGTCGGCGATGGCGCCGCGGTCGGTACGGGCGTCGGAGACGGTGCCGTAGTCGGCGACGGAGAGGGAGCGTTGGTCGGCTTGGGTGTCGGCGTCGGAGCCGTGGTTGGACCTGGCGTAGGAGTCGGCGTAGGAGCAGTAGTAGGACCGGGCGAGGGGGCCGTGGTAGGTGTCGGCGCAGGAGTTGCCGTCGGCGCCGGCGTTGCGGTTGGAGCTGGCGTGGGTGTCGGGGTCGGGGTCGGGGCTGGGGTCGCTGCCGGACAGTCCGCGGTCGAACCCAAGGCGCAGGCGATATCTTGAATGTTCGCCGAAGACAACAGTGATTTCAAATACCCCATATTGCCGATATTACCGTCGATCGCCGCCTGGATCGCTCCCGAACTTCTCCCGGCTTTCGCAGAACCGCTCAAAGCTCCGTGGCAGCCGGCGCAGTTAGAACCGTAAAGGGTCGCCCCTGCCGCGGCATCGGCCCACGCGGGTCCGGACACCCCGACCGAAGACGCCACTGCTGCCACAAAAGGCAGAATCCGCTTCGCCACAACGGCTACGGTCGTATCTTTCCGCGATTGCGGAAACCCAAGTTTCATGTTCATACGCTGTCCTCTATACGAGTCAAGATCACACGGAACATCGGGCTAGGATGTTGCACCTGCCCTCGTCCCGTACCTGCTGGCGGACCCGAGCGGAGAATCTAAATTTCCGCCAGAGTCCGTTACACATACGGCAAATTACAAGACAACAAACGTGCCACAAACAAAATAACAAGCAATAACAATGATCTATATCTTGTTGATGGCGCTAGTAGGCAGCTTCTGTCGCCAGAGAGAAACACCCTGGGCCTTCGAGTAATTGACCTAGGTCAATATTCGTCGAGGCATCTCGGAAAGAACGAGTCCTACTCTAGGCGGGCAATGCCTTAGCGAAACCTACTAACGCGGCGACCGACTGTCTCCGTTTGGCGTCGGCGCCTAATAGCCTGTGCCCAGAGCCCCTTACAGAACGCGTAATTCCTCGGAAATACTCGCATTGCAACATCACGCCGGTAAGGGCGGACCAGCCCGCCAGCTCAAATATAGACGGCGCGGTACATTCGGAAAGGCAAGCAAAGTCATTTCTCGCCAGCCCTACGTCAACGCGGAAGATAGCTTCAAGAAAGAGAGGATTTACGCCTGGATACGTCCAAGCGGCTTGAACGGTCAGCGGTGTTTCGAGTGTCTAGCCAATGCCCACTCGACGTGCTCTCTCACCAGCGGCGACGCGTCATCGAGCCGTCGTCGCAACATTTCTGCCAGAACCGGATTCGGCGCAGCATTGCCCAGTGCGACCGCCAGATTGCGCAGCCAGCGTTCATGCCCGATACGGCGGATCGCCGATCCCTCGGTCCGGCGCAGGAATTCGGTTTCGCCCCAGCCAAAGAACTCCACCAACACGGCCGGTTCCAGGCCTTGGCGGGGCAGGAACTCGGCCTCTTCCGTCATCCGGGCGAAGCGGTTCCAGGGGCACACCAACTGACAATCGTCACAGCCGTAGATGCGGTTGCCGATGGCGGGGCGCAGCTCTTCCGGGATAGGACCTTTGAGTTCAATGGTGAGATAAGAGACGCAACGGCGCGCATCGAGCTGGTAGGGCGCGACGATGGCCCGTGTCGGACAGATGTCGATGCAGGCGGTACAGTGCCCGCAATGATTGGATACCGGCGCATCCGGGCGTAACGGCAAGTCGGTGTAGATTTCCCCGAGAAAAAACCAGGAGCCGGCGTCTCGATGGATCAGATTGGTGTGCTTGCCGATCCAGCCCAGTCCGGCATTCGCCGCTAGCGCCTTCTCCAGCACCGGCGCGCTATCGGTATAGACCCGGTAGCCAAACGATCCGATGTGGTCGGCGATCCGATCGGCGAGTCTTTGCAAGCGGCGGCGCATGAGTTTGTGATAATCCCTGCCCAGGGCATAGCGAGAAACGTAGGCGCCGGCGGGATCTTCCAGCGCCTGCTTCATGGCCGGCATGGGTTCGGGCAGATAGTCCATCCGTACGCTGATGACCGACAGCGTTCCCGGCTCCAGTTCCGCGGGCCGGCTGCGCTTGATTCCGTGGCGGGCCATATAGTCCATCTCGCCGTGAAAGCCCGCTGTCAGCCACTCCTTAAGATGGGCTTCATGTTCTCCCAGATCGATACCGGCAAAACCGACTTGCTGAAATCCTTGCGCCCTACCCCATTTGCGTATGAGTTCCTTCAGCGCCGCAAAGTCTAGGGACGGAAGGCGGGTATCGGGCACGGCGGAATCCTTGGCGTAACTGAATGGGTTCGGCCAGAATAGCGCCTTTGCGAAATTCCGCACAACGCACCGCAGCCACCGCCATGCCTAGACTTTCCAGCGAGCGACTCCCCGCCAGCCTGTTCACCGCATCCCAAGTCAGGGCCATGGACCGTCACGCCACAGACGACTTAGGGATACCCGGCCTGGAACTCATGCACCGTGCCGGCGCCGCCGTTTTCGCCGCACTGCGCGAGCGCTGGCCGGAAGCGCGCACGCTGTCCGTGGTCTGCGGCCCCGGTAACAACGGCGGCGACGGCTATGTGATCGCGCGGCTGGCGCTCGAAGCCGGATTCGACGTGCGCGCCTACCCTGTCGCTCCCTGCGAGGACTTGCACGGGGACGCGGCGGCGGCTTACGACGAATACCGTGCTGTCGACGGGCCGGTGCTTAACTTCATTCCTCCCGGCTTCGAGGGCGCGGAAATCCTGGTCGATGCCTTGCTCGGCACCGGTCTGGACCGGGAGGTCCGCGGCGAATACGCCGCCGTCATCGAGGCGATCAACGCATTCCCCGGTCCGATAGCCGCAGTCGATATTCCTTCCGGACTCCATGCGGACACCGGAGCGGTCATGGGCCGGGCGGTCCGCGCTGATCTCACCGTCAGTTTCATCGGGCTCAAGCAGGGCTTATTTACCGGCGCGGGTCCGGCGCATTGCGGCGAAATCAGATTCGACGATCTGGACACGGCACCTGAAGTGCGCCTCGCGCACAAACCCTCGGCGCGACTACTGCGGAGCGCGGATTTCGCCTTGGCGCCCCGGCCGCGGGATGCCCACAAGGGACAATGCGGACATGTCCTGGTTGTCGGCGGAGAATGCGGCTACAGCGGCGCGGCGCGCATGGCGGGCGAGGCCGCGGCGCGGACCGGCGCCGGGCTGGTCAGCATCGCTACTCGCAGCGCCCACGCCGCTTTGCTCGGCCTCGGCCGGCCTGAGCTCATGGTGCATGGCGTCGAATCTCCCGAACAGTTCCAGCCGCTAGTGCAGCGCGCGTCGGTCGTGGCGATCGGCCCCGGATTAGGGCTTTCGGACTGGGCGGCGAGCCTGCTAGAAGCCGCTGTCGCCAGCGGCAAGCCGCTGGTCGTCGATGCCGACGCGTTGAATCTGCTGGCGGCACACCCACGCCAGTGCGGCCACTGGATACTGACCCCGCATCCGGGTGAGGCGGGCCGCCTGCTCGGCCGGTCGGCCGCGGAGATTCAGCGGGACCGCTTCGCCGCCGTCACCGCCCTGCAAAACCGCTACGGCGGCGTTGCTGTGCTCAAAGGCGCCGGCACGCTGATCGCGGATTCCGAGGGCATTCCCCAAGTTGCCCGTTGGGGCAATCCGGGCATGGCCAGCGGCGGCATGGGTGATGTGCTCACCGGCGTGATCGCAGGGCTCTTGGCCCAGCACGTTCCACCATTCGAAGCCGCCTGCCTGGGGGTGCGGATACATGGCCAGGCCGGCGACCTGGCCGCCTCGGCCGGCGAGCGGGGCCTCCTCGCCGGCGACGTGATCGAAGCCTTGCGCGCCTGCGTCAACCGATGATGCTGTACCTTCCCGACGAGGCGGCGACGCTGGCCTTTGCCGCTCGGCTGCAAACGACTCTGCCGCCCGGATACGTCGTGTTCCTCCGCGGCAATCTGGGCGCCGGCAAGACCACATTGGTGCGCGGTTATCTCCGCGCCGCCGGCTATCAGGGCACGGTCAAGAGCCCCACCTATACCCTGGTCGAGGAGTACGCTCTGGCCGACTGCATCGTCTACCACTTCGACCTATATCGCCTGAACGACCCTGAAGAGCTCGAATGGATGGGCATTCGCGATTATTTCCGGCCGGACAGCCTGTGCTTCGTGGAGTGGCCCGAGAAGGGCGAAGGCTTCCTGCCCGCGCCCGACCTGGAGATTTACCTGGAACCGGAAAACACGGGAAGGCGACTCAGGATCAGCCCGAAACCGATCTGATGTCGCCTCCCTCCGTGCGGCGCGGTCAGCGCCGTTGAGCCCTGCCGGTAACCCACGCATCCATGCTGTATCGCCCGGCGCCGCCGAACAACAGCGGCAGGAGCATGACGAGGTACATCAGCGGCAGCTTGAAATTGCCGTGCCCTTCGTCGGTAATCGCATACCCTTTGGCCAAATCCGACAGGTTGGCCCATTCCGAAGGCCAATGGACGGTAGCTATGGCGACGAGGGTGATGACGACCAAGGCAATACTGAACAACCGAGTCGCGAACCCATAGTCAACGCGATGGCGCCGAGCAGTTCGAAACCGGTCGCCAGCCACCAGTTGACGGATGGAGGGAATAGACTGAAGGGAAACGGAAAGCCGAGATCGGCGAACCAGTTTTCCCCATAAAGCTTCATCAGTCCCGCCTCCCAGAACTCATAGGCGAGCAGCAGCCGGAGCAACAACGGCGGAACCCCCGAAGCCTGTGCCTCCAACCGGCCAGACACCCACCGATACCCCGAACGTAACCTCGACGGCGACAACAACCCGATGAGGTCGCGGGCCGGCCAAGGTGGGCTCCGGTCCTCGCGCGAGGCATCGGCGCTGCAAATTTCAGACGAGTCTTTCATGGATTACTCCATCAGGTTTGAACGCGACAAGACAGGCCGGCTGCCCAAGATGGCCCCTTGCTCCCTCAACCGGGAAAGAATGCCCAAACCGAATGCCAAGATGGCTTCCGGATCGCGAAAATCGAATTCCGAAGCCAGCTGCCGCAACACATCTCTGCCGGTCGAGCCGCCCGCCATCAGCCGATCTAGCAGCGCCGAGGTCGCCGCGTTGAACTCGACGAAGCGCACCGTGTCGGCCCTGTCGCGGAAGCCCAGCAGGAACGTCGCCTCCTTCTGCTCGCCAAACCCTGCCCGGCGCTCCGGAACGATCCGGTGGACCGGGTAGGCATAGCGCAGCAGCGCCCTGACGGGCACGAATACCGGGATGCCGTCCAGCAGGCTGCCGTCCTGGTCGAGTGGTTCGTCGGAAAGCCCGTCGTTCGCGATGGCGAGGTGAAGCTCCATCCATTCGAAATGAACCAGCTCTGCCAGGAAAGGCGGCTCCGATGTATCCTTCCAGTTGTTCTGGATGAAGGCCAGGAATTCGTCGGGAATCTGGCGGTAAAGGGGCGAGAGACAACAGTGCCGGGCGATGAACCGGCGAACCAGGCCATCCCATCGGCTGGCTCCGAGCAGGGCGCTGGTGACGGGAAAACAACTCCTCAGGTTGTCGTCGATCTTGTTCCTCACCAGTTCCACGTAAATCCCGATGCGCTCCGCCGGTACCTGTGCCGGCGGCCCGAAACGGGACGGATCGCGAAGATGCCGAACGAATTCGCGCTGGTAGCCTTGAAACGCGGGCGATGACGCAGCCTCTCTGCAAATCCGCCGAGGCCCGCTCATATCTCCGCCCCGCGGCACGCCGCGCGCTTCGGCCGCCTCCAGCACCGGGCCTTCTGCAGCTCTGCGATACGGGCGACCTCTGCAAGCAAATCGTCCAACGGCGGCATATTGAAATCCCGCTCCAGCGAAGTCGGAGACACGCCGAACGCCTCGTAAGCCGTCTCCAGTAGGTCCCATACGGGATCGGCCACGGCCTGTCCGTGGGTGTCGATGATGAGATCCGGCCCGTCCCGGTCGTGACCCGCCACATGTATGTAGGCGATGCGCTCGGCCGGCAAACCGAGCACGAACTCCCGGGGGTCGTAGCCATGATTGACGCCGTTGACATAGACGTTGTTCACGTCGAGGTGCAGGCCGCAGCCGGCCTCTTCCAGCACCGCCTTGACGAAAGACAGCTCGTCCATCTCCGAAATCGGAGCCTGGACATAGTAAGAGGCGTTCTCCACGGCGATGCGTCTCTCCAGAATGTCCTGGGAACGGCGAATGCGCTCCGCCACATAGCGGACCGCCTCCCCGGTGAACGGGATGGGCAGCAGGTCGTAGAGATGGGCGCCAACGCTGCAATAGGCCAGATGCTCGGTGTACAGGGCGATCCGGTGGGCATCCAGAAACGCTTTGATCCGCCGCAGGAATCCTTCGTCCAGAGGCGCGGGGCCGCCCAGGGACAGCGAAAGGCCGTGGGCAACGAAGGGAAAACGTTCGGTGAACCAGCAAAACTCCTTGGCCCACCGGCCGCCGATGTCGATCCAGTTTTCCGGCGAAATTTCGAAGAAATCGATGGCTGAAGAGCCGTTGGCCCGAAGCGGGAGCATGAACTCCCGCCTGAGACCGAGGCCCGCCCCATCAATGTATGGGGTATCCATGACAGGCCTTTCGCTGGATTATTGACCGGGCTGGACGGCTTCTTCCTTTTTCGCGCGGCCGCTACAGCCGCCTTCCTTCATCTTATCGGCACCGCAATTACCCTCCTTGGCTTTGTTCGCGGTCCTGGCTTGGGTCTCGGCTTTCCTCTTGTCGCCGCACTTCCCCTCGCCGCACTTTCCGTCCTTCATTTTCTCGCCGCTCTCGGCAACTTGGGAGGAAGCGGAAAGAACCTTCATGGCGAAGGGATTTTCGGCAGCATCACCGACCGGTGCGAGGATCAAGCCGGTTGCGATAGCACCGCCGAGGCTCAGGAACAAGGTTTTTGGATTCATGCGTCACTCCACGAGTTATAAGGAAACGTTTTAGGGAATGGGAACGTTCGCGCATGAATCCTGAATGGCGTCAATTCATGGGCGCACCGCTTTTCTAATGCGTTCCCGCGCCTCGGCACTGAGCTTCACCTGGTCCGATTGGAGCGCCTCCTCATCCAGCCTGCGGGCCGCCTGTCTCAAGAACAGCAGTTGCTTTTCGAGATTCGGGCAGGCTTTGCAGAACCAGATGTGGATGCGAATCTCAATCCGCTTGCGGAGCGGCAGCGACTGGTCCATGGAGAGGGACAGCAGGCGGCTGACGTCTTTGCAACTCAACATCAGCCCCTCTCCCGCTCGTTTTCAAACCATCTATGTTCCAGGCATTGCCTCAGACTCAAGCGGGCGCGGTATAGCATCACCCATACGTTGGTCGCGCTCACATCGAGTTCCTTACAAATTTCTTCGTTGCTCATGAACCGCCCCGGCTTTTCCGGAGGCTAATTGTTGTGGGTCACGCGGCCATGGCGGACTCGGTAACGCTACGATAATAGGCGGCTTCGGCCTCGACAGGCGGAATATAACCAATTGGCTCCAACAG
>JAQTYA010000133.1 GCA_028688525.1 Methylococcus sp.
CAAAATAACCGGGCCCGCTCGGGATTATCGCGGTTTCAAGCGCCCCTTACCAACGACTGTTCCGTCAAGGAGATCACCGATGGATACCTCCGCCTCTTACGCTGCCGAACTCGAACAACTCACCGCTTACGGACCGGCCCGATCCACGGTAAACGGTACGCCGCTGGATGCCGAGGAAGCGCGGAAAATCCATGCTTTCTGGCGAGCCTGCAACTACCTGGCATTGGGCATGATCTACCTGCGCGAAAATCCACTGCTGCGCGAGCCGCTCAAGCCCGAACACATCAAGAATCGCCTGCTCGGCCATTGGGGCTCCAGTCCTGGGCTTTCATTCGCCTATACCCACATGAACCGGGCCATCCGTAAACACGACCTGAACGCGATCTTCATGGCCGGACCCGGCCACGGCGCCCCCGGCGTGCTCGGCCCGCTGTATCTGGAAGGCAGCTACACCGAAATCTACCCCGACAAGGACCTGAGCGAAGAAGGCTTGCTGAATTTCTTCAAGCAGTTTTCCTTCCCCGGCGGTATCGGCAGCCATTGCACCCCGGAGACGCCGGGCTCGATCCACGAAGGAGGCGAGCTGGGCTACGTGCTTTCCCACGCCTGCGGCGCGGCGTTCGACAACCCGGACCTGATCGTGGCCGCCGTGGTCGGCGACGGCGAGGCCGAAACCGGCCCGCTGGCCACTTCCTGGCACATCAGCAAATTCCTGAACCCGATCCGCGACGGCGCGGTGCTGCCGATCCTCAACCTCAACGGCTACAAGATCAACAACCCCACTCTGTTGGCACGCATCAGCCACGAGGAGCTGGAGAACCTGCTCAAGGGTTACGGCTACACCCCTTATTTCGTGGAAGGCTCGGAACCGGAAAGCATGCACCAGGCGATGGCGGCCACCCTGGACCGCTGCATCGAGGACATTCGCGCAGCCCAGACCGAGGCCCGCGCCTCCGGCATCGCGGAGCGGCCGCGCTGGCCGATGATCGTACTGCGGTCGCCCAAGGGCTGGACGGCGCCGCGCAAGATCGATGGGCACAACGTCGAAGGCTTCTGGCGCGCCCACCAAGTACCGATAGCCGACGTGCTGAAAAACCCCGAGCACCTGAAGCTTTTGGAAAGCTGGATGCATAGCTACAAGCCTGAAGAACTGTTCGACGCCGAAGGCCGCCCCGTCGCTGAAATCCGGGAAATGGCGCCGGCCGGCTTCCGCCGCATGGGTCTCAACCCCCACGCCAACGGCGGCTATCTCCGCAAGGCCCTGCGCATCCCCAACTTCCGGAACTACGGCATCGAGGTCGCCAAACCGGGCCAGATCGAAGCGCCGAACACGCAGCCGCTGGGCATACTCCTGCGCGACGTCATGAAGGAGAACATGCACAACTTCCGGGTGTTCGGCCCGGACGAAAACACCTCGAACAAGCTGGACGCCGTCTACGCCGCCGCCAAGAAGTTCTGGATCGCCGAATATTTCCCCGAGGACCAAGACGGCGGCGAACTGGCGACCGACGGCCGAGTCATGGAAATGCTCAGCGAGCACACGCTGGAGGGCATGCTGGAAGGCTACCTCCTGACCGGACGCCACGGCTTCCTCTCGACCTACGAGGCCTTCGTCCATGTCATCGATTCGATGTTCAATCAGCACGCCAAGTGGCTGTCCATCTGCAACCACCTGTCCTGGCGCCAGGACGTGGCCTCGCTCAACCTGCTCATTACCTCGACGGTCTGGCGGCAAGACCACAACGGCTTCACCCACCAGGACCCCGGCTTCCTCGACGTCGTCGTCAACAAGAGCGCGGACGTCACCCGCATCTACCTGCCGCCGGACGTCAACAGCCTGCTGTCGGTCGCCGACCACTGTCTGCGCAGCCAGAACTACATCAACGTGATCGTCTCGGACAAGCAGCTGCACCTCCAGTTCATGGACATGGATGCCGCGGTTGCCCATTGCACCGAGGGCTTAGGCATCTGGGAATGGGCCAGCAACGACGAGGGCGAGGAACCGGACGTCGTTATGGCCTGCGCCGGCGACATCCCGACCCTGGAAGCCCTCGCCGCCACCGCCCTGTTGCGCGAGGAATTCCCGGAACTGAAGATCCGCTTCATCAACGTAGTAGACCTGTTCAAACTTCAGCCCGAGACCGAGCATCCGCACGGCCTCAGCGACAAGGACTTCGACAGCCTATTTACCAAGGACAAGCCGATCATCTTCAATTTCCACGGCTATCCCTGGCTGATCCACCGTCTGGCGTACCGGCGCACCAACCACGCCAACATGCACGTGCGCGGCTACAAGGAGAAAGGCAACATCAACACCCCGCTGGAACTGGCGATCAATAACCAGATCGACCGCTTCAGCCTAGCCATCGACGTCATCGACCGCATTCCGGAAATCGCGGTTGCCGGCGCCCATGCCAAGGCCAGGTTCCGCAAACAGCAGATCGCCTGCCGCCAGTACGCCTACAAACACGGCGTCGACATGCCGGAAATGGTTGAGTGGCGCTGGCCGTATTGAGAAACGTCCAGCCGGACCGACAGCCTCTTATCGAGCGACGCATGAACCCTATCGCCGTCGTCAACGCCGGTTCCTCGACCGTCAAGTTCTCCCTGTTGAACGGCGAAAAACGGCTATTGGGCGCCCTGCTCGACCGGCTGGGATGCAGATCCGCCAACGGCGCCTACGCCACCCTGAGCGCTGCCGACGGCGTCCTATTGTTTCAAGGACCGATCCCGGCGGATAACCACGAAGATGCGCTGGTCTGGCTGTTCGACTGGCTGGCCCGCAACAACGGGGGCTTCAAGCCCGCCGCGGTCGGCCACCGGGTGGTCCACGGCGGCGATAGTCTGGTCCGGCCGCAACGGGTAACCGGCCAGATCATCGAACAAATCGAGGCGCTAATCCCGCTGGCACCGCTGCACCAGCCGCATAACCTCGCTCCCATCCGCCTGCTGGCGGAGAAGTTCCCCGACTTGCCGCAGGTCGCCTGTTTCGACACGGCATTCCACGCCACCCAGTCCGCCGTGGAAAGGCGCTTCGCCCTGCCCATGGAATACGAAGCGGCCGGTATCCGCCGCTACGGCTTCCACGGCTTGTCCTACGAATACATCGCCTCGCGCCTGCCGGAGATCGACCCCGTAGCTGCGGAAGGCCGCACCATCGTCTGCCATCTCGGCAACGGCGCCAGCCTCTGCGCCATGCGCGCAGGCCGCAGCGTCGCCACCACCATGTCGTTCACCGCCCTGGACGGCATCCCCATGGGCACCCGCTGCGGCGCCATCGACCCCGGCGTGCTGCTGCATCTCATTACCCAGCCGGGCATGGATGCCGCAACCCTATCGGACCTGCTCTACAAACGTTCCGGCCTGTTGGGATTGTCCGGCCTGAGCGGCGACATGCGCGACCTCCTGGCCAGCGACAAGCCGGAAGCCGTCGAGGCCGTAGAATATTTCTGCTACCGCATCGCCCGCGAAATCGGCTCGCTAAGCGCCGCCCTGGGCGGACTGGACGCCCTGGTCTTCACCGCCGGCATCGGCGAACGCGCAGCACCCGTACGTACCCGCATCTGCGAACTTTCGGCCTGGCTGGGGGTAGCGGCCGACCCGGCTGCCGACCGAATCCTGCACACGCCGGATAGCGCCGTCCACGTGCTGGTGGTCCCCACCAACGAGGAAGCCATGATCGCCCGCCACGTCCGGCACACTCTGGGACTCGCCTAAGGTTTCGCCGCAAGCCGCCAGGCCTTAATATTCGCCCCCTAGATCACCTCCGCGAATAGGAACCCTCCCATGAGCAATCCCCTCCAGGAACAGTTGCGGAAAGCAGGCCTGGTCAACGACAAGCAGCTCAAGAAAGCGCAGAAGGACCAGCGCAAGGAACGCCATCGGGCCACCGAAAACAAGGGCGCTGATACCGAAAAGGCCAGGATCCAGCAAGCCCAGGCGGAAAAAGCCGCGCGCGACCGCGAGCTGAACCTGCAGAAAAAAGAAGCCGACGAGCGCAAAGCTCTGGCCGCGCAGATACGCCAGCTTATCGAAGCCAACCGTCAAGCTGTCGAAGGAGAAGCCGCTTTCAACTTCGCCGACGGCGGCACCGTGAAGCGTCTCTACGTGACCGAAGCCTTACGCAAGCGCATCGCCGCAGGGCAGATGGCCATCGTCAAGCTGGACGGCAAATACGAATTGGTGCCGGCGGAAGTCGCCGAGCGCATCGCCGCACGGGACGATTCCTATATCGTTCTCAAGAACGAATCGCAGCGCACAGGAGAAGAAAACCAGGACGACCCATATGCGGCCTATCAGGTGCCGGACGACCTGATGTGGTAGTCCGCATGCCCCATCGAAACCTATTGGCCGGACTTCCCCCGCCTCAGGCTCCCCGGACGGTAACCGAACTTCTTCGTGAATGCATTGCTGAAATGGCTGACGCTGGAATAGCCCAGCCGGGCCGCCAGCACTTTTAGCGGCGTACCGGTGCTTTGCAACGCCGCATGCGCCGCCTCCAGCCGCAGACCGGTGACGTAGGCATAGATCGACTGCCCATATTCCTGCTTAAACAGCTCGTTCATCACTCGTTCCGATAACTCATAGCGTTTGGCCAATTCGTCCAGACACGGCACCACACCATTCAATTGGTCCAGTTCCTCGCGCAACTGTCTTATCAAGCGAATCTTGCGCGACTCCGGCTCAGCTTCATCGGCCAAATGCCCAGCTAAAGCGATGATGAAATCCAGTACTTTGGCCTGGGCGTGGAGTTTGCGCAGACTGCCGGTCAAGTGATCGGTAAAACAGGATTGCAGAATCGCCGTGACGTGTTTCGGGACGACGCGCACGCTGGCCGACGGCGGCTGGCTGAGACCCAAAGCCTCGAACAAGCTCCCAACGATCGGCTCCCCGAGTGAACGCAAAAGCTTTGAAGTCCTGATTCCCAGGGCTGTCACCTCCACCGTCGCCGACGTATCCGCCCAATGCCGATGATCAATGCGGTCCATGTGCTGAAAGATGCACACACCGGGATCGTGCGCCAGCCTGACATCCAGCCTGCGGTCATGCAACACCCCCCGGCCGCGCCGAGCTGTCTGTACAAATAGCACAGGCTCGGTCAGCTCGGTCACCACCTCCGACATTGGCTGCAAACTCGCCTCTCCCGGCTCGAAATGATGCACCACCCGGCACACATGCATTCCCAGCGCCAGATCCAACATTTCGATCCAGCCGTGCCCTTCGCCTTGCTGGAACGGCAACTCTGTCCTGACCAGTTCTTTCTGGCTCGCCTTAACCAGCACCGGTTCGGCATCCGGTTCGCTAAGCCAGCGGATATTCATATGGGTGGTAACGGCTTCCATGAGCGGCATCGTAACTGCGGGGCAGCGATTCTAACCGACGTCGCTTTTTGCATAAATAATTCCGTTTTTCGCATAACGGCAATCCGTAGATTCCCAAACCCGCGGTCTAAACTAGTAGACGCGCAGAACATAGCCGGCTTAAGTCTATGAAGCAGAAATTATCGCGAAATACATGCCAGGGCTTTACTCTAGCAACCGAGCCGCGAATCGTCGCTCGATCGCAACACGGCGAGTTCAGCGCTGCCGCCCCGAAAGGCAAAAAACCTGCACGCGCTTCCCGAAAATATCCGGCTGAAAGCCAAAGCGGATCCAGCGCGGCGACACCTCTCGCCGGGACATCGCGCGTGTCTCCCACCCGAGTCGTTCTCATTCTGGGGTTGCTCTGCGCCTTTCCACCGCTGGCGACCGACATGTACCTGCCAGCCTTCCCGCAGATGGCGCAGGCTTTCGGTGTCGGCGCCGGCGCCATCGAAGCGAGTCTGTCGGCGTTCTTCATCGGCCTCGCCATGGGCCAAGCGTTTTACGGCCCGCTGATCGACCGCTACGGCCGCCGCCGCCCTCTGCTGATCGGCATTGCCATCTATATACTGAGTTCGTCGCTATGCCTGGCGGCAACACGGATCGAACCGTTCATAGGACTGCGCTTCTTCCAGGCCGTCGGCGGCTGCGCCGGCATGATCGTCGGCCGCGCCATCGTCAGCGATCTGTTCGATGAAAGGGAGAGCGCCCGGGTGCTGTCGCTGATGATGGTCGTCATGACCCTGGCGCCGATCCTAGCGCCGATGTTGGGAGGACAGATACTTGCCGTCGCCGGCTGGCAGATGATCTTCGTCGTCATGCTGGCCTTCGGCCTGATCGGCGCGCTGCTGGTCTGGTTCGGCCTACCGGAATCCTTGCCGCCGGCGCAACGGCGGACAGACGGCTTGGGCGCCATGCTAGCGGTCTATGGCAAGCTTCTAAGCACGCCCGCCTTCATCGTACCCACCCTGGTCGGCGGGTTAGGGCAAGCCTGCATGTTCGCCTTCATCACCGGCTCGCCCTTCGTGTTCATCGGCCTGTACGGCGTCGGCGAACAAGCCTACAGCTACCTCTTCGGCGTAATCGCCGCCGGCTTGATCCTAGCGGCGCAATGCAATCGCCTCGCACTCAAGCGCTGGAGCCCCGCCGCCCTGCTCGGCGCCGCGCTGGCGCTCAACGTCGGCGCCGGAGCGGTGCTGGTCGCCTTCGTCGGCAGAGGGGACCTGATTGCCCTGCTCGCGCCGCTCTGGTTCGCCATCGCCTCGCTCGGCTTCATCGGCGCGAACGCCACGACGGTCGCCATGGCCGCAAGCGGACGGTATCTGGGCAGCGCGTCGGCGCTGATCGGCGTCGTGCAATTCGGCTGCGCCTTCCTTGTCAGCAGCCTAGTCGCCGGTCATCAGAACGGCACGGCCTACCCCTTGGCCGTAGCCATTGCAGCGTCGGGATTGTGGGCAGGCCTGATATGGCTGGTATTCGGACGTGCTCGGCACCAGCACGCGCCTGCGGTGAACGAACGCCAGCACAACCCCCAAAAAACCAGCGCTTCGCAATAGCCGGCGTGATGACCACTCCATAAAAGCTTAACACCCGTATGGAAACGTCCGGTACGGCTTTATCAACCACTCAGAAGGAGCATCGCCAGGATAATTGAATAGATTTGCCACAACGGCTTCCGATGAAAATAGCCGAAGCCTAAAATCAGAAGAAAAACACTTTAATGAAAGGTGTTGATTTTTACAAGGAGAGATGCCATGAACAAGTCTGTAATAGTTTTGATGAGTATTGCCAGCATCAATGCGTTTGCTGCAATGCCATATACAGTCACTGTCAACAACAATACCAACTGCCCAATGGTTATTCAGGATGGGGTGGATGCGCCCCAGACCATCCAGCCTAATGGGATGTGGACGAATAACCATTTGGACGCAGATCCATCGTCATCGCAAAAGGTTTCGATTACGGAATATGATACTATTCCTGGGTGGGAAAAAATCAAACCTTGCACCTGGTCTGTCGCTACTACTTCCGCATCCCTCGCTCACAATAACTCCACGAATGCGACCAATTACGAAGTAGACCAAGGCGCATCCGCAAGTGGCACTTATTGCGCAAAGGTGATGTGGGATGGCACAGTGGTCAAGAATCAGCTGTGCACCGGAAATACGTTCTCCAACTCAACGACATGGACGCCAAATCATGTAATGGAACTGACCATTACCCATTCCGCCAGCAATGCTGCGGTTAACGAGGCGGCCGTATGCCGCCGCGCCAGTGACAAGAGTGCAGGCGTAAAGACGTCCGTTTACAATTCGTATCCCCAAATGGAGGTGGCCGGTGGCGATCTGAATGGCCTGTCCAATAACGATAAATTCTGCATGTTTCAGGATTCCACCAATATAGAGATGGTCGATTTAAAAACACTGACGTCCAAGCGTCCCTCGATCGCCGCGACCTATCTTTTGAAGGGACTCGATCTCGCCGCGTTGCCCCAGCCTGGCCCGGGCGAGGCTCCAGCCCCGTTTTATTGCAAATCTCTGGGCGGCTCGTCGATCACTCAGTATGCCAGCGGTGGATTCATCACGCCTGACGGGGTGAGTGATATCTGCGTGTTCGGCGACGCTTCCAAGGTGGGTATCTGGACGCTTATCCATGTATCGGAAAACCCAGACTACCTCTCCATACGCAAAGCGGTTAAATCTGAAGCACTAGATTTAGCGTTGCCTTATATCGACACGGGAAGCTAAATTCGGTTGCCATACCGCTAGGTGCGCATCCCCCGGCAAAGCCGGGTGATTTCAATTTTTCATTTACTAAGATTCAACAAAGTAATGTCACATATTTGATATAATGGAGCCATGAAATGCAAACGGAACTCGGACGGGCGAACCCTGGATCATCATGCCCTGCAGGTGATGCGGCAGCAGGCCATCAA
>JAQTYA010000134.1 GCA_028688525.1 Methylococcus sp.
CGACCTTGTTGTCGCCGAGCGAGTGAACGCAGGACGGCCCAGGCGCCGAAGGCAATCACTGTCTCGCAAGCGCGGTCGTGCGGCGTCTGGAACGCCGTTAGACACAGCGCGCCGTGAGACTCACTTCCTCCTCTACAGAACGTGCGTGATAGGGAACGGTTTCTGTCAAGACTACCATTTGAATGGGTTACCACAGTTTTTCAAAGAGTTAGAATACCGGTGCTAAGCCCAACCGGCTTAGGCGACTCTAGTGAAGTAAAGATGCGATAGCGGAGATGGGAACTAATCGGGAGCGAAGGTGCCAAATAGATGTCGTGGGGCGCGTCTATAGAATAGGGTGTCCTGGATGGGACAAGATATGGAAGGCAAAAAATTGAGCCGGCCAGTGTAACGCATTGGCTATTGAGGAGATGACAACTATGAAACAGCTAATAAGCTATATGCGCTTGGCGGTGCCCGCCTTGTGCCTGCTGTCGCTGGCGGTTCCGCCGGCGGAAGCCAAGAAAACAGACGACAAATACAACCGCTATATTACGTTCCAGAACGATTTTCCATTCACGGTCTATCCTGTCATTCAGGTCCCCGCTGACATCTGCGATGGCGCGAAACCTGAAGTTAATCCAGTCAGGCGGATTATTCTCAACTATGACGCAAAGACAGAAGGCTTGCCCACAGGGAAAAAAGTCACCGTCTGGATTCCGCGCGAGCAAAAGCAGGTGAATATCGATGGGAAAACGGTCGACAAGAACTGCTGGTATCAAAGCGGGCGTGTCTATATTTTTCCGGTAGCTCTAAAAGCGTACGAGGCCAATATAGTCAAATTGGACCCCTTGCAGACGACAGTCGTCACAAAATTTGACGACCCTACGCATCCGTCCGAAGCGGTCGACTGTTACATGGGCGACAATAACGCCGACGGCGACGCAGTCAAGGGCAACTGCATGACGGGTACAGCCAACGCCAGCTATGCTGTCGATGCGCCCGCGCAGCTGGCCGAATTTACCTTCGACTCGGACAATCCCACAGATCAAAACATGGATACCGGCGATCCGATGGCGGATATCGACGTGTCCATGGTCGACGAATTGTATATTCCCGTGGCCGGTTCCGTCGCCAATCACGGCGCCACGGGCTACATGGGCGGCTCCGCCGCGACAGTCAACGCAAACGGGGCCAACGACCTGACTCAATTCAAGAAGCGGATCGATGGTTTCCTTACCGATCCGGACGGCCAGGGAGGAAAGAAAAAAGTGTGGCCGGTATTTGCGGCTTACACGAGCCAGTATTTCAATACTCAGAATAAGGAAATAAATACCTTCAGCGATTTATTGCCGGTGGAGTTGGGCAAAAACGGCGGCGACACCATCATCCCCCACGTTCCTGGTGGTTACAATAGTATAGATATGACGCTGACACGAGGTCCGTCGACGAATTACTATACGGGGACAGACTATGTCATCGATAAGGGCTCACTGATTACTGGCGTGAAGTACGACGAGAAAACAAAAACGCCAAGTAATCCGCTGGTGCAGCCCTATATCGACCGTTGGATGTTCTGGGTTAAAAATAAAGATAACCCCGCTTTTTGCGCTGACAAAACCCGGTTAGAGCGACTGAAGTGGCCTGATCATGTTTGCAAGTACGACAGCAAGAAGCCCGTTCAAGACTGCACCTTCAAGCACCAGTATTTTTGCGAGAAATTCCAGGAAAGTGTGAAAGTTGTTTGGGATCATTTTACCAATGACCCTGTCGATGGATTTAATCCAAATCAAGCGAAGGTCTGGGAGAAGTGTGGATTTCCAAAAGCGCCATATCCCACGGATGAGAATACCAAGAATTTTTGTATCCTCCAGCAAATCGTAGGCTACGATTCGAAAGTGCTGGGCGGGGATCTGCCGGGGCGCGTGCAGGCGCTTCTGCGCGGCGTCGCCTTTGAAGGCAATGATCCATACGATCCAAACCATCCTAGCGTGCCTAAGGCGGACGTACAGCAATGGCAGTTCGATCCGTTTCTTACCTTTGCCGCGCCGTACGACAGCCAGTTCAGCCTCAATCCCTATACCCGGCTGGTGCACGACAGCGGCAAGGACGGCTTAGGCTCGGTATCCTATTCGTTCTCGATCGATGACAAGTACGGCAACTTCCGTGACGCGGCGTCGGGATTTACCGTAGATGCCGGCGGAGTCACTGCCTTGGAGAACAAGCGGCCTTACGATCCTTACCAGCAGTACACCGTGACCTGGGGGTATAACCGGGATCAGTTCAGCCTGGCATGGCTGGATACCGGAATCAGCATCGAGGGCATAAAAGCCAAGCTGGAGCAGATCGCCGATAATCATGGCAAGCGTCCGTTTCTGCTCAGGCAGGGCGATAAGCTGGCCGTATTGGGGCACGAGGCCGGCGGTGCGTGGCAGTTGACTAATCCGCTGACCACGAAGTCCGATCTGGAGGCTCTGGCGGCCCAGGAAAAGGAGAACAGCAAGGGCAAGAACCACACGTATCAGGACTTGATCGACCGCGTTTTCCTTAACAAGCCGGCGGACGTGTTCCCACCGCAGGCGCTGAATGTCGATGCCGTTAATGAACAGGCGATTGGTGTGCTGAACTTCGATGTGGATACGGGCTGGTCCGCCGGCGAAGCCAGGCTGTACGATCAGATTACTCTGAAGAAAGCCGATGTTCCCCAAGCCAACAACTGGGTAAGCCTCACGACCTGCGGTCATCAGGTTCCGATCCGGGGTCCGGGAGCCCAGACGCTTCCGTTGGGATACGACACTACAAAAGGCTATCTGCCGTGCGAAATCGTAGCGAAAGATAAATTTGGCGACGAATTGAAACTGAGCATGACGCCTGAAAAGAAAACCGGTATCGTCGATATTTACACCGGGTCGAAGGTGACGGACTGGACCACGCTATGGAGCTTCCCTACCGGAAAGAAGCATACCGGCGAGCCTCCGGTGACATCGGACCTGAATGCAAAGGATCTGCAGTATTGCATCGATAATTCCAGCCCATATTTCAGCGTTTCCGGCTTTTGCAACAATGTGAATGTCTCAGCCGTATGGGCCGGCGCACCCTTGGCGCGGGACGTGGTGTACATGGGGCTCGACTATGTGAACATGCCGCGCGTCGGTGTTTCCATCGCTCAGCCGCCGAAAAATGGGCCCGACCCCAATGCGGTGTTCTGGCCGAACGGTGCCAAGGTGACCGGCGAACTGTTGACGGATGGGGAGACCGTCCACGTTACCTGGCCGAAGGCCATCATAACGTCCGGCAAGCCGCTCAACTATTCGCTGACGTTTGGCGGACAATTCCAGGCATCCTGCAATACGCAACACGGTCCGGATATCAACCCCAATACGTATTGTGATGTGAAGATCACGAAAGGCGACAAGACGCCCAAGAAGATGGACGTGGTTGCCATCAACTATACGGGGACGCCGGTAACGCAGTCGGTTCTGCTAGAAGGGACCTTTGCCTCTGGGATTCACCATTGATCATGCGTATTCGTCTTGATGGCTAGCTAAATAGAGGCACACTATGGCTCGGGGTGAGATTGAATCTCACCCCGAGCCGTGTGACCGGTGGTGACGAGCTGTCGAGAATTCGGATGATAATAACAATCGTGCTTCAATTTGAATTAGAAAGGGATAAATCATGAAGACAAAATCGACGCTATCCGCATGTGTTTTTGTGTTGGTCTTGGGGGGGGCATTCGAAGCGTCCGCCAAGGATTACTGTTCAGTCAAAAGCCTCAAAGGCACCTATGCCTATTCGAGTCAAGGGTATTATGGTGGCGAACCCTATGCTGAAAGCGGGATGGAATCCTATAACGGCGCAGGTAACGTCATCAACATGTATACCGATAGTTTACAAAAGGCGAACATGGGCGACACCGCGACTTATGTCGTTGGGGCGGATTGCAGTGGCACCGTGACCTATAGCGCGGGTAGCGTGTATAACATCTACGTCAGTCCAAACGGCGATAGTATGACCTATATTCTGACATCGGGTGACGGTGCAATCGCCGGAACCAGTCATCGCATCTCGAACAAGCTCATTCTCAAATAATCTATATTGTTAGATACGGTACCGGCCCTTTCGCGGATGCTTGGGAGGAAAAGCGAAGGGGCCGATGTCGTCGTCATTTCGTTAGTTTCATCCTCTTTTGCATTTTTTCGCCCCCGCCGGAGCGGATTTAAATGGATGGCGCTCGGGGAACGTGCGAATCATATAACTATACAACTATAGAGACGGGGACCACGTGGGTATATCGACATGGAAATTTTTAGCAAGCCTTAGTACAAGTTTGCTGCTGGACATGGGGCCTTTGCCGTCCCTGGCGGCGACTCAGCAGATCGACGGTAATCCGGTGCAAATCATGATTGCGGATAATGCGTCGCCGGCTATCTTGGTCAAAGCGCCGGGCTCGAGTACCTATACCGAGCAGTATTGGGGACAGTGGGGGTGGGGTAGCGTCGTTTGGCTCAACGGCGCCGACATCACGCAGCAGTATGACAGCGGCTACATCGCGTGGAATCTGTTTACCCCCGTTTCCAACAGCAAAACAGTGGTCGGGACGACTTCCCGCATCACTACGGTCGTGGACCTCGGCATCAGCGGGGTCCGCCTGACCCAGCAGTTCACCTATGTGGACGGCGAACGCACCGTGGCCAAGCAGTGGACTTTCGCCAATACAGGCGAGACGACCTACAACGACTTGCGCTTTTTCCACGGCGGCGACGCCTCATTCGGCGGCCTGGACAGCGCTTACGGCTTTTACGACGCCGCCAATACTAGGGTGTATCTCCGCAACGCCGATTATACCGACTGGGGGCTGATGGCCTTCTACGCCAACCCGGCAACGCCGGCGAGCCGCTATTTCGAAGGGTACTTTTCCACTGGTAATACCCAGGCGGGCACCGATGCCGAGCTCGGCAGCACCGTAGACCCCATTTACCAGGATGCCGGCTATTACCTGCAATGGAACCGGGCCTCGCTTGCCCCCGGCGAGATCTGGACGATACAGGCGACGGAAGTCTGGACCCCGCCGGGTGCGCTGCAGGTGCTGGCCCCGACCAACCAGCAGGTCACCGCAGGCTCGGCGCTGGACCTGTTCTTCACCGTGCAGAATCTAGCGGATGCGCCCATCGAAGTGACGCTATCGGCCGGAGATTCAGGCGGTTGGGGGGCATCGATCAGCGGCAGTGCGACGCAGACCATCGCCGCCAACGGCAATATCAGTGTGCCGGTACGTGTGAATGTGCCCAGCGGTGCCAGCGCTGGGGAAGTCAGCAACGTCAGCTTGAGTGCCAACGACGGTGTGGCAACGCAATCGGCGTCGTCTAGGTTGACGGTTGCGGCAGCGAGCTTTTCCCTGAATCCCAGCGATGCGGCGTTCGGGGCCATCCCTGTGGGGAGCAGTTCGGCGCAGACCGTGACCGTTACGAATACCAGCGATTCAGGGATAACCCTGGGCACCCTCGGTAGTCTCGCCGCGCCGTTCAGCACGAGTTTGGACACCTGTTCAGGGCGGTCGCTTGCGGCAGGGGGAACCTGTACTTTCGATGTGTCCTTCAGTCCAACTTCTGTGGGGGCGTTCAGCGGAAGTTTGGCCGTCCCCATGGTTGCGCCGGTGGTCGTGTCGAGTGGATTGAAGACGAGTGGAACCGGCTTTGATCCGGCGCCGATGCCGACTCCGATCCCTGATTTCTATGGCTTGCGGGTCGCGGTGTCCGGGCAGTATGGTGCGAGCGGCACGATCACCAGCAAGCCCGTAGGGCTCGACTGCGGCACGGTCTGCGAAAGCCAGTTTACTACGGGGAGTGCGGTGTATCTGACGGCCACACCGAAACCGGGCAGTGTGTTCGTCGACTGGATGAACTGCGACATCGTGCAGAATGACAAGACCTGCCTGATGAGCATGGACGGTCCCAAGAAAGAAGTGGTGGCCTTTTTCCGGTCGGCGGCTGCTGCGACGCCTGCGCCCACCGCGGTTCCGACACCGACGCCCACGGCCGCACCGAGCCCTGCCCCCACCGCGGTACCGACGCCTGCGCCCACTCCGACGCCGATTGTCCCGGTAAACCCGGCGGCCTTGAAGGTGTTGACGGTGGGTGACGGCACGGTAACCGGCTCAGCAGGCGGGATCGACTGCGGTCCGGTCTGCAGCGCTACTCTTGAGGTCGGCAGCCTGGTGACGCTGACGGCCGTACCGGCGGAAGGCTATAAGTTTAAGCGCTGGATCGGTGCCGGCTGCGGCCCCGCCGGCAAGAAGCCGTGTACGGTCAAGCTGAACAAGAGCAAGACGGTCACGGCCGAGTTCGTCAAGAAGAAGTAGCGATCCGTCAGGGATCAGGCCTCCACGCCCCATGCCTGGAGGCCTGAAATCCCGTCAGGTATGACGGGCGCCGTTCCGGCCGGGAAACCGGAGCCCAGAGGCGGGGACGTGGAGATTTGGGGCTGTGCCCGCTTCTATTCAGCGCACATCTTTCTGTCGTTATCGAGTGTTCGCGACACTTACCGCTGGGATGTACCGGGTTTTACCCCGTCGCAGCGTTGGATTGTCGCTTTCGTTCAGTAGGATGACTAGCGGCCACATAAGAAAACACATGCTGTCCATGCGGGCTGTTTGAACCTATACCGAACCAGGTTCTGCCGGACCTTCCGGCCCCGATCCGCATTTGCGATGACACTGATGCTGTAGCTTGATTTACGAGATCGATAGCGAGGTGGAAACGAAGATGAATAGGAGCAAACCGATGTCTCTAGTGCGGACAGGCCGAATCAGCCTCTATGCGGGGGCGGCGTTGAGCCTTGGGGTGTCGGAGAAGACATTCGCTTACGATCAGGATACCCATTACTACGTTACTACTATGATTCTGGCCGATCTCGGTGGTGGCACCAACTTGAGCGACCAGCGGCTGACGGCGGCTCTGGCCAACCAGTACGTCGACGACAACCCAAATACACTCCCGACTTTCAATCCGCTCAATCCGGAACAGAGGCGTAAATTCCATTTTCCAGCGTCATGGAAGTCTTCTGGGCGTACCACTTGCACGACTATGGGGTGCAGTGTGGGCTTTCCTATTTATGAAGGTACAGCGAGAAATTCACCCTGGGCTAAGCATAATGTTAACTACGCGCTGAAAACCAATGATCCCATGCTCCTTGGCATGGCGTTGCATACTTATATGGACAGCTATTCTCATGAGGGGTATGGGGCATGGATTGGGCATGCGGCGGCAGGTCATGATCCGGACCGCCCCCATCTGGCTACGGATAAGTTTCGTGAGATGGTCCGGATGGTTTATACCATTATTCAGAAATGGTATATAAATAACGAGCAAACCGCTAAGCCGCAGGCGATTCCGCTTGATAAATATAAGGAATGGGCGGGATACAAACCTAATACGGATTGGTGTTGGGACTACGATAAGTGCGAAATCGCCCCGCGCGAGAACGAGTGGAAGCGGCACATTAAAGATAGCTTTCCGAAATTCAATCTCATCGGCTATTACCAAATGAGCGGCTCGAAAAAACAGAGATTCGAGGATATCGCGGGGGGATATGACGAACCGAAAGACGCTGGAGCTTGCCTGGCGGAAGAGTGGAGGGATAGAGAAGCGGGGCCGATATTTAATCCGCTCAGCGCTATTGCGGAGAGCGACGCTACCGCTATCGACGCCGATGTCGACGCGAAAGCGGTTGGGGTCGATGTCAAGGAGCGTATGAAAAACTGGAGCACCAAGCGCGTGGTGAAATACGTGTTGGCGCACCCCGACAGCATCCTAGATCGAACGGTGGCCGAACGCGTCAATACTGCAGACGGCGTGGCCGCAATGCTGGATTTGGGTATGCGGAAATCGTCCTATAGGTACGAGTTGATGAATTTCAACGCGGATAATTGGTTCGGTTCATGGCGCGATAATAACGATGCGATTGCTGCCTATTTGGATGCACCTAGCCTGGGCGTGCGGTTAACGGCGGCGAGTATGCTCAGCCATAACGCTCCGTCCGCGTCAATCTGCCAGCGGATCGACGCGTTCTATGCCGGGCTTGATGTAGACAGAATGGGTCCGCAGAAGCGCGCGCTCGTGTTCCAAACCATGAGCGTCAATTCGGAGCATATCGCCAGTTGCGCTCCCCACAGTCTGATGGTTCTGGCCGGGTTGCTGGATCATAAAGATACTGCCGCTGGTGCTGCGGCTGCGCTTTACCTGGTGGGCGCGGATGAAGACCGTGAGGCTGA
>JAQTYA010000021.1:0-23329 GCA_028688525.1 Methylococcus sp.
TTGCCCGCTGCACGGTCGAGCGCCTCGTGAAGCAACTAGGGCTGGCAGGGGTGCGGCGCGGCCATCCGAATTCCCAAGGAATTGGGCATTGCCGACGTGGCGCAGCAGGTCGAAATCGAACGGATAGGCAACACGGCCGTGATTCGGCCTGTGGAGCAGGAGAGCCTGGCGGACGTGACGGACATTCTGGCGATGTTTTCTCCCGAATTCATGGCGGAGGGGTGGGAGGAGTCGCCGGAACTGGATCGGGACGGGGAAACATTCGGCCCGTTCTCAATCCATGAGGGGCGGCCCGAATCACGAAGTACCTGCTCGATACCAACATCTGCATCTATCTGATGCACCGGTAGCCTCCACCGCTGGCTTCACGATTCCGTGCACTCAGGGCCGGGGATGTCGGCATTTCGGTCATTACCTACGCTGAGCTTCGGGTCGGGATTGAAAAGCTGACGGATAGGCGCCAGCCCAACGAGCGGGTTCTGGAGTTGTTCCTCAAGCGGGTGCCGTTCCTGCCTTTCGACGCGGGCGCCACGCACGCCGTAAGCCTGCGGGCGGTCCTGGTCACCCACAACGAGGCCGATTTCACCGGCTATCCGGGCTTGATGGTCGAGAATTGGACCCGCGGATCGTGATGAGCCAGGGCTCCTGCTGAAAGGCGTCCGCAGGAACGGTAGCGCCGTCGCTTTACCCGTCGTTCCGGATTGGCGGAACCCAAAAGTCGCGGGCTGCATATCCCTGTGCCCTGGATACCGGCGCTCCCTGCCGGTATGACTTTCCTTTAACCCGGCCGCCGCGGCAATATAACGATTGTTATAACTTCGACTGGAAGCCGCCATGCACTACACCCTCAATCTGACTCAGATCGGCAATTCAGTGGGGGTGATCCTGCCCAAGGAAGTCCTAGCGCGGCTGAAACTGGAGAAGGGCGATGCCGTGTTCCTGACTGAGTCGCCCGACGGCTATCGCGTCGTGGGCTACGATCCCGGCTTCGAGCGGCAAATGAGCGAGGCCGAGGAGATCATGAAGCGGCGGCGCAATGTGCTTCGTGAACTCGCCAAGTGACCGTGTTCACCTGGGTCGACGAAGCCGTCGTTTGGGCCATCCATGAGGCGCAACTGGCCGAACACGGCGGCTCCGCAGGCGTCCCGGCCTCCTGGACTCCGCCCTGGCACGGCCCCGGAACCTCGCCGCATATGGAGCGCCTGATGCGGCAGACTGCGCCGCGGCTTATGGCTTCGGCATCGCCTGTGACCGTCCGTTCATCGACGGCAATAGGCGCACGGCTTTCGTATGCGTCGAGTGGTTCCTGGTCCTGAATGGCTACCGCCTGGAAGCCGGAGATGCGGACTGTGTCCTGACTACGCTCGCCTTGGCCGCCGGCGATCTAGACGAGGCTACCTTCGCCGCTTGGATCAGGGCCAATCGGGCCAAAAACTAGTCCCGCCGATACACCCGGCACCCACCGCAACACTACCTGCCCATCCCCGCCAGACAGGCCGCGTGCAGATCCTTGTCGTGGACGTTGTAACAGCGCGATTTGTCGCCGGTGAGGCGGGCGAGGCAGAGTTGTTTGGCGTCGGCATCGCGGATCGCGTAGCAGCGGCTCTTGTCGCCGCGGGTGTCGGCGAGGCAGGCGTTGCGCAAATCGGGGTCGCGGATGTTGTAGCAGCGGGCGGCATCGTCGGCGGCGGCGGCCAGGCTGAGCAGAACACCGGCCCAGGCCAGTTTTTTGATCTTCATCGGTACGAGCCCCATTCAATGGTCCTTGTCCGGGCGATCGATCAGAAACATCGTCACCGCTCCTGCGGCAAACGCCAACCCGATCAGGGCCAGCGTCGCGAAAAGAGCCAAGGCCGCAAAGGCGAAGACGAAATTTTGGATCTGAATGCTCATAGTTCCAGTGCAAAAATTCTGTGCCGGAAGGGATGCAGCAGTCCGCTCTCTTCATCCCGGTAAGGTTGCGCCTACCCGCCGCCTAGTGTGGGGCTTGGGTTTTGGGGCGGGTTTCTGGTCTCAGCCGGCGCCAAGCGGCCCCGCTATACCGTCTCCTCCGAGCGACAGTCGACCAGTCTAAGGTGTCGAATCCGTACCGGCCTATGGGAAATTTTCCCGATACGGGGTGAGCCGCCGAATCAATCCGGGCATCGCCACGCCCGCCGCACCCCGCAGGTTGTAGTGCGCATAGCCGTCGAGCGAGGTTTCTCCGGGATTGACCTGAACCACCACGGCGCCGCGCTGGGCGGCCAGCGCCGGCAACTGGGCCGCGGGCCAGACCAGCGCAGAGGTGCCGATGGAGAACATCAGGTCGCAGGCCTCGGTGGCCTGGAGCGCTGCCTCCCAAGCCGTCTGCGGCAAGTTTTCGCCGAACCAGACCACGCCGGGCCGTACCGGCGCGCCGCAATGGCCGCAGCGGGGCGGATCGAGCCGCCGGCCGCCTTCCGGTTCGTCGGGAATGCCAGGCGGCAGCCGATAAGGCGCCTCGCAGGCGGAACAGCGCGGACGGTGCAGACTGCCGTGCAGACGGATGGGATCGGCGCTGCCGGCGCGTTCATGCAGGTCGTCCACGTTCTGGGTGATGAGGGTGAAGCGGGCGCAGCCCGCCGCCAGCGCAGCAATGGCGTAGTGCGCGGGGTTGGGCTGGGCCTGGAGCACCCGCATCCGCCGCCATTCGTACCAGCCCCACACCAGCGCCGGATCGGCCGCGAAGCCTTCCGGACTGGCGAGGGTGGCGGCGTCATAGTTTTCCCACAGCCCGGTCAGCGCGTCGCGGAAGGTCGGGATGCCGCTCTCGGCGGACACCCCGGCGCCGGTGAACACCTCGATGTGGCGGGCATCGCGTAGGGCGGCTAGCAGTTCGTCGGGAAATTCCATGAGGTGCCTACAAGATGCGCTGTTTCAAGCCGCCGTCGCCGACCAGGTAAATCTCGACTGCGGCGGTTTTGCGAATCTGGGCGATGTTGGCTTGCCAGTAGCTATAGGCGATCGGGTCCCAAGCGTCGGTGATAATAACGGCCTGGCGGGTTATGCCGGCGCAGCCGCCTTGCATGTGGCGGACGAAGCGGTCGAGGATGTGGGCAATGCCGTACCAGTCGCCCCCGTGAAAGCGATGATGGTGGCGAAATTCGCGCTCGCATTCATCGCTCCGGGCATCGCTCCGGAGACGGCTCCCGGCAAGCCCCTCCAGGGCGATGAAGTACGCCACGCTATGGCAGGCGTTGCTGGGCTTGCCGGGATAGCAGTTGACCCCGCCATAGTGCCGGGCGAGGACTTCCCCGAGCCTGTCCATGTCCAATTCGCCACGGGCGGCAGCGGAGGCAATGGCGTCGACGGCGGCGGCATGTTCGCTGCCGCGTTCTTCGTTGTGTGTTTCCATCATATTCATTCCTAGTGTCGTTGCGATGTGATCCGAGTGCTTCGCACTCTCCGGGCATAGCCTACGGAGGGGCCGCGTCATTTCGGGTCGCACTCAAGACGGCTCGTCTCGGGAACTCGCGTGCGACCTGACGCGACGCCAGGCGCGGCTAGGCTGGAGGCTCCTTATCTCCAGGGAGCACCGCCATGAACCGCGAAACCGGCTATTTCCTGCCCAAATCGATCCGCGAAATCGACCGTCGCCACGCCCAGCCAAATCCGGCCCAATACGGCCCCTTACCGCTGGAGTCAGGCTCGTCTCTCCCGCCCCTCCGTCCGGCTTCGGGGCTGAAATTCTCGTCCGGCCTGCTCACAGGCGTGATGCTGGCCACCGGCGCCGTTCTGCTGTCCGACCTCATGGGCATTCGTGTCAGACTCGCCGCCCCGAATCCAGCAGTAAGCACCGCCGCGGCAGCAGCAAGCCCGCCGCAAGCGCCGGCAGAAGTGATAGACAGATACGAGCAGCTCAAACGGCAAGTGGCGGAAGCCGACCGGCGGGTACTGGACGCCGATCAGCGTGCGGTGGAACTCGATAAGGCGCTGGCGGAACAGACGCTCAAGGCTCAGCTGGCCCAGAAAACGCTGGATCAGCTGTTGGAGGGAATGCAGAAAAATGCGGAGGATCGTACCGCCGGCGGCACGACATCGAACTTACGGGAGCAGGCGCACAAGCTGTCTCCCGCGATCATGGCCTGGCTGGCGGCAGGCGGGGAAAACCTGACGCTGTGCAAAAAAGTTTCGGAGCGGTAGACGCTCTAGCGGAATCGCCTACAGGACTAGCCCCTCGTCCTTGACGGCAGGCAGGGCGCCCGCTACTTCCGCCACCGTCTCCTCCCGGCTGCGGTCCAGATAGGTCTTCGATTTTGCGACCGCCTGGGTAAGGGTATCCACCGTCTGCCGCATGTTGTCTAGGGCCTGCAGCTTGTAGCCGGCGACCATGTCCATGGTCTCGTAGATGTTCTGGAATGCGGCTTGGAGCTGTTTCAGGTCGACGGCGGTGCCGCCGGCCTGCTCGTATACCCTGCCCGCCTGCTGCTTGAGCATGACGGAGGTGGATTCGATCAAGTTGCCGGTGGTGGCGCGCAAGGCGCCGACTTGATCCAACACCAGTTTCTGGTTGGCCAGGGCCTGGGCGACGATGACCGCGGTGCGCAGCGCCGAAACGGTGGTCGTGGTCGCCCGGTCGACCCCTTTGATCAGTTCCAGGTTGTTCTTGCGGATCATATCCATGGCCAGATAGCCCTGGATGGTCACGGCGAGCTGGGTGAGGATGTCCTGCACCTTCTGCCGCACATAGAACTGCAATTCCTCGCGTACGATGCGGGCCTTTTCCGGGTCCTGCGCCTCGATCTCGGCCAGCTTCTGCTCCAACGCGGCGTCTATCCTCTTGCCGACATAGGCGTACTGCTCCAGCTTCTCCATGATCTTCCAAGCCTGGATCTTCTCCTCCTCGATCGCGGCATTGTCCTTGCGCAGCTCGTCCTGGCCGCCGTAGAGGGCCTGGATGATGCCGTTGATATGGGCCTGGGCCGATTCGTACTGGCGGAAATAGTCGTGGATGCGGCTGCCCATCGGGATCAGCCCCAGCAGCTTGCGCGGCTCCAGCAGATTGCCCTGGCGCGAGGGGTCCAGCTCTTCCACTTTGGCGCGGAGGTCGAGCAAGGCGCGGGAAATGTCCGAGCCGCTGTCGAAAACTCCGGCGCTCATGGCCCGCATGGGCTTTTCCAGCAAGCGGTTGGAAATGCCGGCGGCCGCCCGGATTTCCTCGTTACCCAGGGTGTGCGCCCCGGCCAGCTTGGCCTTGAATTCCTCGCTTTGCAGCGGATGGTCGATGACCGCGGCGATGAAATCCTCGATCTTCATATCCAGTTTCGCCAGCGTCTCGGCTTCGAGCCGGACCATGCCGGCCGCTTGCGCCTCCTCCACCGGCTGGACGGGCTGCGGCGGACTGAGGGATTCGGGGGGCGTCAGCTCGGAATTTGCACTCATCTGGGCTCCATCGCGGGGAATTCAGGAGGCGTAACTGTATCACCGGGCCGCCCGACCATGCGAACCGGCGCGGGCTGGAGCCGGTTTTCCACAGGCTATCCACATCTCATCCACCGCTTTAGCACAGCATATTGTGCTTGACGCTATCTAAAAACACCGTCTATAGTGTTTGCACTCGCGACCACAACCCCAGGAGGTCCTATCCATGCTTACCGAAAACGCCGCACGCCCCCTCTCCGATACCTCGCTCGACACCGCCCCCGCCGAACTCCGCAGCCTGTCTCCGGGCGAAGTCCGGGTGATCCGCCGCAACGGCAAAGTAACGGGCTTCGATGCTGCTAAGATCAGCGTCGCCATCACCAAGGCCTTTCTCGCCGTGGAAGGCGGCAACGCGGCGGCCAGCCGGCGCATTCACGAAAGCGTAGACGAACTGACCGACCAAGTGGTCAAGGCTCTGCTGCGGCGCCTGCCGGGCGGCGGCACCATCCACATCGAGGACATCCAGGACCAAGTCGAACTCGGCCTGATGCGTTACGGCCACCAGAAAGTGGCGCGCGCCTATGTCCTATACCGCGAAGAGCGCTCCCGCCTGCGCGCCGAGAAGAGCCGCGAGGAAAAAGTACAGACGGGCGGCGAAGACGCGGTCTACGTCACCCTGGAAGACGGCAGCCGCAAGCCGCTGGACACCGCCCGACTCCACCGCGTCGTGGAAGAGGCCTGCCGGGGTCTGGCCGACGTCGAGCCGCAATGGATCATCGAGGAAACCCGCCGCAACCTGTTCGACGGCGTGCCCGAAAAGGACGTCGCGCCGACCCTGGTGATGACCGCCCGCACCCGCATCGAGCAAGAATCGAACTATTCCTATGTCTCCGCCCGTTTGCTGCTGGACGCGCTGCGCCGCGAAGCCCTGAGCTTCCTCGGCCACGGCCCCATCTCCGCCACCCAGGACGAGATGGGCCAGCGCTACGGCGAATACTTCAAGGACTACATCAAGCGCGGCGCCGAAATCGAGCTGCTTTCGCCGGAACTGACCCGTTTCGACCTGCAGCGGCTGGGCGCTGCGCTCAAACCGGAGCGCGACCTGCAGTTCAACTACTTAGGTCTCCAGACCCTGTACGACCGCTATTTCATCCATAGCGGCGACATTCGCTTCGAGCTGCCGCAGGCCTTCTTCATGCGCGTCGCCATGGGCCTAGCCATTCAGGAAGTCGACCGCGAAGACCGCGCTATCGAGTTCTACGACCTCTTGTCCTCCTTCGACTTCATGTCCTCGACGCCGACGCTGTTCAACGCCGGTACGTTGCGGCCGCAGCTTTCCTCCTGCTATCTGACCACGGTGTCGGACGACCTGGACGGCATCTACAGCGCCATCAAGGACAACGCCCTGCTCTCCAAGTTCGCCGGCGGCCTGGGCAACGACTGGTCCCGGGTGCGCGGCATGGGCGCCCACATCAAGGGCACCAACGGCAAGTCCCAGGGCGTGGTGCCCTTCCTCAAGGTCGCCAACGACACCGCGGTCGCCGTGAACCAGGGCGGCAAGCGCAAGGGCGCGGTCTGCGCCTATCTTGAAACCTGGCACATCGACATTGAGGAGTTCCTCGACCTGCGCAAGAACACCGGCGACGACCGCCGCCGCACCCACGACATGAATACCGCCAACTGGGTGCCGGATCTGTTCATGAAGCGGGTGGCGGAAGACAAGGACTGGACCCTATTCTCGCCGAACGACACCCCCGACCTGCACGACCTGACGGGACTGGCCTTCGAGCAACGCTACCAGGACTACGAAGCCAAGGCCGACCGCGGCGAGCTGAAGCTGTACAAGCGCCTGCCCGCCAGCCAGTTGTGGCGCAAGATGCTGTCGATGCTGTTCGAGACCGGCCATCCCTGGCTGGCCTTCAAGGACCCTTGCAACCTGCGCTATACCAACCAGCACGCAGGCGTGGTGCATTCGTCCAATCTCTGCACCGAGATCACCCTGCACACCAACGACGGCGAAATCGCCGTGTGCAACCTGGGCTCGGTGAATCTGTCGGCGCACATCACGCCGGACGGCGCGCTGGACACGGCGAAGCTGCAGCGGACCATCGCCACCGGCATGCGCATGCTGGACAACGTCATCGACATCAACTACTACAGCGTGCCGCAGGCGCGCCGCTCCAACCTGCGCCACCGCCCGGTGGGCTTAGGCATCATGGGCTTCCAGGACGCGCTGTATAAGCTGCGGGTGCCCTATGCCTCGCAGGAAGCCGTGGTCTTCGCCGATCTCAGCATGGAGGCGGTGAGCTATTACGCGATCCAGGCCTCGAGCGATCTGGCCGAGGAGCGGGGCCGCTACAGCAGCTTCGACGGCTCGCTGTGGAGCCGTGGAATCCTGCCGGTCGACTCCATCGTCCTGCTGGAAGAAGGCCGCGGCGGCTATCTGCAGATGGACCGGAGCTGGACGCTGGACTGGGACGCCCTGCGGGAACGGGTCCGCACGGTCGGCATGCGCAACAGCAACACCATGGCAATCGCGCCTACCGCGACCATCTCGAACATCTGCGGCGTGTCTCAGTCCATCGAGCCGACTTACCAGAACCTGTTCGTCAAATCGAACTTGTCGGGCGAGTTCACCGTGGTCAACCCCTATCTGGTCCAGGATCTCAAGGCGCTGGGGCTGTGGGATGCGGTCATGATCAACGACCTCAAGTACTACGACGGCAGCGTGCAGAAGATCGAGCGCGTCCCCGAAACGCTGAAGCAGCTCTACTCCACCGCGTTCGAAATCGACGCGCGCTGGCTGATCGAGGCGGGTTCGCGCCGGCAGAAATGGCTGGACCAGGCGCAGTCCCTGAACCTGTACATGGCCGAGCCCTCCGGCAAGAAGCTCGACACGCTCTACAAGCTGGCCTGGGTGCGCGGCCTCAAGACCACGTACTACCTGCGTTCGCTGGGCGCCACCCACGTCGAGAAGAGCACGGCCTTCGACGGCAAGCTCAACGCGGTCAAGACCGACCCGATCGACGATGCCATCCCCGGCCTGCGCCAGATGGAAGGGGTACATGCCGACGCCCGCCCGGCCGAACCCAAGGCCTGTCTGATCGATGATCCGACCTGCGAAGCTTGCCAGTAGCCGGACCGTTCGTCCTTGTGCATCATGGGCGCGGCGCCCGGCAAGACCGTCGCGCCCATGGGAACCCCATCACAACCGCACACTACAACAGGATAAGGAGAAGCAAATGAGCGAATTGACCAGATTGATCTACGCATTCGTCGGCATCATGGTGATCGGCTTCGGGATCGTGTATTTCTCGAAGGAGTCGGACCAGGAGAAGGTCGGCCAGGCGCTGCTGATGTCGGGCAACATGCTGAACACCTATGCGCGGGATTCGTGCACCCAGGCCGGCGAGAGCAAGGCCGGCACGCATCTGTACATGCCCACCGAGTCGCAGAGCGACGGCAACAGCTACGTCAACCTGATCTGGAATTACACCAATAATGGCGACCATACGCTGACCTGCCGCTACGAGCGCGACAAGGGCATCACCGAGCTGACGCTGGACGGCGTAGCGGTCGGCAACGTGAGCATCGACCGCAGCGCCGACGGGGCTGCCCGCGCAGGCGGCGCCGCCAATGCCAAGCACGACGCCGGCCACTGAGCCCGATCCGGCTCACCACCCAGGAAGCACCGATATGAATGCGACTCGCGACGACTACACGGCGACTGCCAAATGGCTGCATTGGGGCATGGCAGCGCTGATCGTGCTGGCCTGGGTCATCGGCCTCTATGTGGCCGATATGCCCAAGGGACCGGAAAAGGCCTTGGTCATGGCTTGGCATAAAGGCTTCGGCACCGCGGTATTGGCCTTGGTCACCGCCCGGCTGGCCTGGCGGCTGCTCAACCCGCCCCCGCAATTGCCGGACAGCATGCCGCCCGCATTGCAGCAAGCCGCGCATTCGGCGCACTGGACTCTGTACGGGCTGATGCTCGCCCAGCCCTTGAGCGGCTGGGTCATCAGCTCGGGCTACGGCTATCCGGTGAAGCTGATCGGACTGGTCACTCTGCCCGCTCTGGTCGAGAAGAACGAAGCCCTGGCGGAAACCTTCGTGGAGATCCACGAATTCCTGGGCTGGGGATTGGCCCTCCTGGTGGCGGGCCATGTCGTCATGGCGATCAAACATCATCATGTCGACCGGGACGGCATCTTGAAACGGATGCTGCCGGGCCGCCGCCCGGCCTCCGACTGAGCCGGCCTTTTTTCCTTCTAGCGACATCGATACGAATACTAAGGGAGCAACAACCATGCTGAATTGGGACGATCCTCTGGCCGGCCTGACGGCCCAGCCGAATCCGGCGACCAAAACTGCCGTCACCCTGGACATCGAAACCTTCGTCGAGCCCTCTCCGACGCCGGCTGCACCGATCGCCGAAACCCGGCTCGACAGCGTGGCCCCCGCCTCCAGCGCAGCGACCGGCGCCACCGGCCTGGAAAACATCGAGATGGGTGCCCGCCGCATTCAGGTGGACGACAAGAAGATCATCAACTGCCGGGCAGACCTCAACCAGCTCGTGCCCTTCAAGTACCACTGGGCTTGGCAAAAGTACCTGGACGCCTGCGCCAACCACTGGATGCCGCAGGAAATCAACATGAACGCCGACATCGCCCTGTGGAAGAGCGCCGACGGCCTGACCGAAGACGAGCGCATCATCATCAAGCGTAACTTGGGGTTTTTCTCCACCGCCGATTCGCTGGTGGCGAATAACCTGGTGCTGGCCGTCTACCGCCACATCACCAACCCAGAATGCCGCCAGTACCTGCTGCGCCAGGCCTTCGAGGAGGCCCTGCACACCCATGCATACCAGTACGTGGTGGAATCGCTGGGGCTGGACGAGGGCGAGGTGTTCAATATGTACCGCGAGCTGCCGGCGGTGGCGCGCAAGGCCGAATGGGCGCTTCCCTTCACCCAGTATCTATCCGACCCGCATTTCCACACCGGCACGCCGGAGAACGACCAGCGCCTGTTGCGCGAGCTGATCGCCTTCTACGTGATCTTCGAAGGCATCTTCTTCTACGTCGGCTTCACCCAGATCCTGTCCATGGGCCGCCGCAACAAGATGACCGGCACCGCCGAGCAGTTCCAGTACATCATGCGCGACGAGTCCATGCACATGAACTTCGGCATCGACGTCATCAACCAGATCAAGGTCGAAAACCCCCATCTGTGGTCGGAAAGCTTCAAAGGGGAAATGATCCGGATGATCCGCGAAGCGGTCGAAATCGAAACCCAGTATGCCTACGACACCATGCCGCGCGGCGTGCTCGGCCTGAACGCGCCGATGTTCAAGGAATACCTGGAATTCATCGCCAACCGCCGCTGCGCCCAGATCGGTCTGCCGGAGCAATATCCCGGCGTGTCGAATCCGTTCCCCTGGATGAGCGAGGTGCTGGACCTCAAGAAGGAGAAAAACTTCTTCGAAACCCGAGTCACCGAGTATCAGACCGGCGGCGCTTTGAGCTGGGACTGATCGGACAAAGAGCAACACAGCCGCCGCGGTTTCCGCTTGACGTACGAGACTCTCTCCCCCGTCTGGCTCGTACGGGAAATCCGGCGGCTTTCTTATCACCTACCCCGAACCGGGCATGAACGAGGAAAGGCAGATCGCATACCGCTATGCCGGACTGTGGCGAGGCATCGGCTGGGCCATGGTCGCCACCGTCATCCTCCTCTCCCTGCTGCCTACCCTACCCCAAGCACCTTCTTTGCTGGGCTGGGACAAGGCCCAGCATTTCATCGCCTATGCGGTGCTGACCTTCTGGTTCTGCCTGAGCTATTCCCGCCACTGGCGCTGGCCGGCGTTCTTCATCGGCCTAGGAACGATCTTGGAAGCGCTGCAAGGCCTGACCGGCTTGCGCACGGCCGACGCCTTCGACCTCGCCGCCAACGGCATAGGCGTGGCCATCGGCTTGAGTCTCGCCTTCACCCCGCTGGTCTTCAGCCTGCGTCTGCTCGACGGCTTCATCTCCCGGCTTCGGGAAATGCCGGTCGAATAGCGCCTACCTCCGCAGGCTATCGTAGGGTGCGCAGCACGAGGGGAGGCGCGCCGTATGCTCTTCGAGGCACGCCTGAGCCCAGGCGCGGTAACTGCCGTTTCGGCGCTGCACCCACAACGCCATGCCCATGTAACCGTAAGGCATCTGCGGTCCGTCCGGCAGTTCGCGCAAGTCCGCATAGCGCGCCCAAGGCCGGCCGTGGTGGTCGGCGTGGCGGGTAAGCCCCAAGAACATGAACAGGCTGACCGCCGAATCGTTGCGCCAGGCGATAGCTCTAGTCTGGCCGGAAGCTTCCGTCAGGCCGTAATGCTGGAAGTAATTGACCGATTCCAGGGTCCGCACCGCACCGCGCGCCTGATGCAGCAGCACCAAAACCGCCAAGGCACCGAACAGCGTGGCATAGAGCGATAGCCAAGCCAGTTCGAACACCAGCCCAGCCACCGCGGCACCGCGCCGGTCCGACCAGGCGATACGCCATTGCTGGCGCAGCCCCCTGCTGTAGAACGCCTCGAAACTTTCGCCTAAACGGGCAGTCGAGGGATCGCCGGCCGTTCCCAGCCGGGCATGGTGCCCCAGCTTGTGCGCGACGTAGAAATGGTCGTAGCCGAGCGTGGCCAGCAGCAACCGCCCCAGCCGCCGTTGTCCGCAGGCTCGCCGGTGCATGAGCTCGTGGGCCGGACAAATGCCTCCGGAAACAAAGCAAGCAGAGACCATGGCCCGGATCGCCAACAGATCGGCCAGACTCGCCAGGATCTCGGAAAATCCGCTCCAGCCGAGCTGCGACACCAGCCGGCCCAGCGCGAACAAGTTCAGCAGCTGCAAACCCGCCAGCAGATAAAGGATAGCGTCGAAAAAGACCCTAGGCGCCTGCGCCGGCACCGCACGGGTTTCCGCAGGGCCAAGGTATTCGGCCAGCAGAAGTAGCAGCATGGGCAGGTTCCAGAGCAGCGCCACCAGCGGCCGGTGAGGGCCGGTGGCGAGAAAACCCAAGATCGCCAGCGGGAACACCAGGCTGAGGCTATAACCGCTCCACCAAGGCAGTCCGCGAATGGCTTCCGCTCGGGGTTTGGGTAGAATGCTCATGGGCTTTGCGGAACCTGCGATGCGGCCAAAAAAAACGAGAACTTATTATCTCGGCTTGTGCCTGACCTACCACGATCCGGCCCTGGCGATCCTCGGTCCGGACGGCAGCATCCTGTTCGCCGAAGCCGCCGAGCGCCGGCTCCAAACCAAGCGCGCGCTCAACTCGCCGCCCGACGATCTGGTCCGGCTACCAGCGCTGTTGCGGGAATATTGCGCCGATGCGGAAGAATTCGTCGTCGCCTGCAACTGGCGCGAATCGCGGCCTTTGTACGAACACCTGGCCCAGCAGCTGGGCTGGCTGTCGCCGCGGGGCCTCCTCGCCAATGCCGGACAACGCCTGCATACCTGGCTGGAACCCTACCAGCTCAACCACATGCAGGCCGCCCAGCATCACGCCCTCCAAAGCCGGGCGCTCAATCTGGCGCTGAATTTGCGCCGGGACTTTCCCGGCATTCTGATCCGCTTCCGCGGCTATGACCACCACCTCAGCCACGCGGCTTTGGCCTGCTACGGCAGCCCGTTCGAGGACGCGGCCTGCGCGGTGATCGATTCCTACGGCGAAACCGGTTCGATGGCATTCTTCGAATACCGTGCGGGGCGCTTGCGAACCGTATATCAGGCCAAAGGGCCGCAGAGCCTCGGGTTCTATTACATGCGGCTCACCGAGCTTTGCGGATTCGACTGGCTAGCCGGGGAGGAATGGAAGGTCATGGGGCTGGCCGCCTACGGGCAAACCGACCGGGAAATTCTGGCCTGGCTGCGCGGCATGGTCCGGGTAGAGGGTTTGCGGCTGGAGACCGGTTACGACCGCTTTTTCGAGCGGCTGCAGCGGCTCGAAACCCGCCGGCGCGGTGCGGACCAGACCCCGGAAGCCGCCGCCGGCCTCGCCCACACCGGCCAGCTTTTTTTCACCGAAACCGTCAACCGGCTGCTCGGTAATTTCCACGCCTGCGTGCGGTCGGAAAACCTCGCCCTGGCCGGCGGTTGCGCGCTGAATTCGGTTTGCAACGGCCAGATTCTTGACTCCGCGCCGTTCCAAGCCCTATACGTGCCCCCGGCGCCGGCCGACGACGGCACCGCCCTGGGCGCAGCCTGGCTGGCTTTCCGGGAAGACCATCCCGAATGGCCTCTCGAACGCCAGCCGCTGTCAGCTTATCTCGGCAGCGAGATTCCGGCGTCGGACATCGAACGTTTCGCCCGCTATTCCGGTTTGCCGGTACGCCATCTGCCCGCCGGCGCCATCGTCGACGCCGCTGCCGAACTGCTGGCACGGGACAAGATTCTGGGCTGGATTCAAGGCCGGGCGGAATTCGGTCCACGCGCGCTCGGCAACCGTTCGATCCTGGCCGATCCCCGCCGGGCGGAAACGAGCGAACGCCTCAACCGCGAGGTGAAGTTCCGCGAACGCTTCCGCCCTTACGCCCCGGCCATCCTGCACGAGCACGGTCCGGACTGGTTCGAGGCCTATCAGGAATCACCCTACATGGAACGCAGCTTGCGCTTCCGGCCCGAAGCGCAAGCGCGGGTGCCGGCTGTAGTCCACGTCGACGGCAGCGGCCGCTTGCAGACCGTCAAACAAGAATGGAATCCGCGTTTCCATGCCTTGCTCACCGAATTTCACCGCCTCAGCGGGATACCGGTGCTGCTCAACACCAGCTTCAACGTCATGGGCAAACCGATCGTGCACGGCATGGAAGACGCATTCGGCGTGTTCGTAGGCTCCGGGATGGACGCTCTGGCAGCAGGCGACTACCTCTTCACCAAGCCGGCCCCGTCCCGGTGAACAGCCTGCGCGGACTCTGCCGGACTTTGCTGCACGACCGCGCCGATGCCGCAGCGGTTCAGGCGGCGGAAGAATACTTCGAATCGGCACTGGCCGAAGCCCTGCGGAAGGGCTCGTCACCGCAGTTCGGGCAGCCTTGGTCGCCGCAGGTTCAGCCCGACCCCGAATCCGGACACCGGACTGTTCTGCTAGCCCTCGCCCCCACCCTGCTTCTGGACGGCATATGGCTGTCGCGCGTCGCACAACCCGCCACCGCCCACCACCCAGCCGAGTGCCGGTTGCTCGAACTCTATTGCCGCATTGTTGGCCTGGACGATCCCGCCGCCTCCGTACCTCTGCGGTTCCGGGCAAGGCTCGTTCTAGCCGGCGTGTATCTGCCCCCAGTGGCCGACCCAGGATTCTTCCTCGCTCCCGGCATTCCCGACTTCGCTTGGCCGCAGCCGGCCGCCCAGCTCTGCCTACTCCACCGTCCCCGCAGCTACTTCCCCGAGCTGCTGGGCTATACCCTCGCCCGCAGTCTGCGCGAACCGGACTGGTGGGACGATCACGACCCCGCGGAAGCCGAGCGTTGCCTGGCTCTGGCCCGTTCCGCGCTGGAAGCTTGTCCGGACCGGGACGAGCAGCGCGTCCATGCCGGCTGGACGCTGTATTGCGCGCTGTTCGCCGGTCTGCTTGGAGAGGCCGCCGACCAGTCGAGCCGCAGACTCACGGCCAGAGAGGCGATGGTGCGGATCGTTCAGGCCAAGCGTGCCCACGCCCTGGGCCACCACGGCGGGGTGATGCTGGCGGAACGCAGTCTGGACCGATGGCTGGCGGAGGCATGCTCCGACCCGGGACCGCTACTCGACATCCTGCGCGATTCGCCCTTCGCCGATCGGGTCTGCCCGGCGGGCAGCCGGCTGATTCGAGCCATGGACTTCGGCGGGCCGATGTTCGGCGTGTTCGACGCCGCCGAACGGCAAATTTGCCTGGACTGGATCGAAGACGGGGACCGAAATGTCAGCCCAAGCGCGAACGGCTCGGCTTACGTCCCGAGCAAAGCCGCCCCAAAGCCATCTCAGCACCCTGGCCCACGCTCCAAGCGCGCCCTTTACACCGCACTCCTCCAGGCCGAATCGCCGGCCGACATGCCGGACCGGGCGACCCAAGCGGTCGAACGGATTCTGCGCATCGCCCGGATAGCCATGCCGTTCCAACGAGCTTACCACCGCTTTTTCCCCTACGACGAGGCGGCTTTCCATGCGCGCATCGAAGCCATCCACCGGCACGAAATCGGGCGTTACCGCCCCCTCGCGGCCCCACTTCGGATCGGCAAGGACTACTGCCATGGGGTCATCCTGCAACTAGCACCCGCCATCTTGGTCGACGGCTGCTGGCTGGCCGGCATCGCCACTGCGGCGGAAAGCCTAGATACGCTCAACCGGCACCTGATGAAGATCTATGCCGACGAACTGGGTAACGGCCGACCCGAGCGCAACCACCCCAACGTCTACCGTCGCCTGCTCGCCGACCTCGGCATCGAACTGCCGCCTTTCGACAGCGACGCCTTCGCCGCGGACCCGCGCTTCCTGGATGCTGCCTTCGACATCCCGATCTACCTCCTCGCCATCGGCCAGCGTACCCACAGCTATTTCCCCGAACTGCTCGGCCTCAACCTCGCCATCGAGCTCAGCGGCCTCGGCGCCGGTTATATGCGGGCGATCGACATGCTGCTCCATCACGGCATCGACCCCAGCATCGTCCAACTGCACCTCAGCATCGACAACCTCGCTTCCGGCCATGCCGCCAGGGCGAGGGACGCCATCGTGATTTATATGGATGAAATGGGGAGAAAAGGCGGACCGGAGATTTCGCGCCGGATCTGGAAAAGGATTTGGACCGGGTATCTGTCCCTCAACATCGCGGCGCTGGCGCTGGGCTTCAGATTCCAGCCGTCACAAGCGGGCCGACTCGCCTCCCAAACGGAGCGGCTTTAAAACTGACGCACAGCGCCGAAGCAAAGAAACATTTCTCTCGCCTGCCATCGCTACCGCAGCTCTTCAGCCGCCGGGGGACATCTGCAAACCGCTCGTCATGAATCCACCCCGCGCTCGACCTCTCCCTGCCGCCGCAACTGCCGCTTCAATATCTTCCCCGCGGCGTTCCGCGGCAATTGATCCAGCGCCACGACCCGGCGGGGAATTTCGTGCCGGCCGAGGTAAGGCTTGCACCAAGCGCGGATTTCCGCCTCGGTAACGGGAGTTTCCAGCACGACGTAAGCCACGACGCGCTCCCCGTGCAGCGGGTCCGGATCGCCGACCACTGCGACTTCGCGTATAGCGGGATGCCGGCACAACGCGTCCTCGATCACACGCGGATAGACGTTCATGCCATTGACGATGATGAGGTCCTTCTTGCGGTCGACAATGCTGAAATAGCCGTCTTCGTCGATCAGTCCCAGATCGCCGGTGAGGAACCAGCCGTTGCGGAAGGTCTCCTGGGTAGCTTCCGGCTGCTTCCAATAGCCTTTGAACACGTTGGCGCCGCGCACGGCGATTTCGCCCATCTCGCCCACCGGCAGGTCGTTGCCGTGGTCGTCGACGATTTTCATCTCGACCCCCGGTACCGGCAGGCCCACGGTGCCGCATTTGACCGGGCCGCCGACTGGGTTGACGCAGGTCACTGGAGAACATTCGGTGGGGCCGTCGCCTTCGTGGATGGGGAGGCCGAACCGCGCCTGGAATTGCTGCAAAACGTTGGGCGGCAGCGCCGCGCCCCCGGAAACGCACAGGCGGATGCTTCCGAACAGAGATATCCGGTCTTCGCGCAGCCGACACAGCAAGGCATACATGCTGGGCACCCCGAGGAACAGGGTCGCGCCGTACTGGCCTATGCTATCTGCAACCAAATCCGGCTCGAATTTCGCCAGCGGCACGAGGGCGCAGCCGTGCATAAGCGGCGTAAGCATGCCCACGGTGGCGGCGAAGGCGTGAAACATCGGCAGCACCACCAGCACCCTGTCCTCGCCAGCCCGCCAGTCCAAGGCTGCCCGGACACTGGCGGTATTCGCCAGCAGGTTGCCGTGGGTCAGCATCGCGCCCTTAGGGTGGCCGGTCGTACCGGAGGTATAGAGAATCGCGGCTAGATCTACTTTGGCATCGAATTCGATGGCCGGAGGCGGCGCCGTTTCGTCCAACAAAGCTTGCCAGTCGGAGCTTTCGCTGCCGATGCAGGCGCAAACCTTGAGCGGCGGCAGGCGCTCCAGCACCGCCGCGGCATTCGCGGCAACCAGGCCGTGATAGATCAGCCCGCAGACTTCGGCATCGGCGAGGTTGTAGTGCACCTCCTCGGCGCTCAGCAGCAGATTGACGGGCACGACCACGGCACCGGCCTTGAGGATGCCGGCGTAGGCCAGAGCGAATTCCGCGGAGTTGATGCAGTAGAGCCCGACGCGCTCGCCTTTGACGATGCCGCGGACGGCGAGGCCGGAGGCGATGGCGTCTGACAAACGGTCGAATTCGGCGAAGTCGAGGCTGCGCTCGGCTGCCAGGATTGCGGGCAGCGACGGGAAACGGGCCGCCGCCTGGCGCAGCGCATCCGCCAGTGAATCAGGCATCTTGGAATTCTCTTGGATTTTGCGGCGCCCCCATTAAGAGGCGCCGGAAATAGACAAAATCCGCCGCGCCGAACGCGCGGTGGATCGGTAGCAAAGAAGCTGTCAGTTGATGACGTTGTGGCCGCGGCCGCGCATGCAGTTGATGAAGGCGCGCTTATACTGATCGTCGCCTGATACGCCCTGATAGGTCGCGCCGCCGATACCGCCGGAGGCGGCACCGATGGCCGCGCCGGTACCCGGATTGCCGACCGCCGCGCCAACCGCCGCGCCTGCCGCCGCGCCGACCAGGCCGCCGACTACACCGCCCTTCAGGGCTTCGGTGCCTGTGCTGCCGGCTTGCTTGGCCATCATCTGGCATTCCTGTTCGTCGAGAGGAATGCGGGCCGAATTGGGATCCTTATAGCTGTCATAGGTGGGCGTCCAGCCGGTATAAGTGGCGCAGCCCGAGACGGCAACGGCCGCGGCCAGTAGGACCGATATGTTTTTCAGCATCTTAGTAACTCCTCACGCGAAATGGTTTCCCGGCGACCCAGGGTCTTCGCCCCGGCGCCCGGTACAACGGGCCTTGAGATCGGCCTTCAATATATCAAAACGAGATTTATACGGCAGCAGGAGCGCGCCGATTCGGGAATATCCGCCGCTTCTGTTATGATCGCGTCACCCGATGAGCGCGACAGCCCGCCGCTTTCCCCCTAAGGACGTCCAGAGTCCATCCGTCAATCGAGCCTCCGGCGGGGTTTTCCTTTCATCGCTCTTTTTCATTTCCCGACGCCTCCCATCACTGATGCAATCAACCGAAACCTCCTTTTCCTTTTCCGATCTGGCCATCTCGGCCCCCATTCTCCAAGCCATCCGCGAGATCGGCTACGAGACCCCCTCCCCGATTCAAGCCGCGAGCATACCCTACCTTCTCGCCGGCCACGATCTGCTGGGCCAGGCCCAGACCGGCACCGGCAAGACCGCCGCTTTCGCGCTGCCGATTCTGAACGGCATCGATCTCGAGCGCCGCGAGCCGCAGGCCCTGGTGTTGGCGCCGACCCGCGAGCTGGCTCTGCAAGTCGCCGAAGCCTTCCAGAGCTATGCCCGCCATCTGCCCGACTTTCACATCCTGCCGATCTACGGCGGCCAGTCGATGGACGCGCAGCTGCGCCACCTCCGCCGGGGCGTCCACGTGATCGTCGGCACGCCGGGCCGGGTGATGGACCACCTGCGCCGCAAAAGTCTCAGTCTGGACAGCCTGCGCACCCTGGTGCTGGACGAGGCGGACGAGATGCTGCGGATGGGCTTCATCGAAGACGTCGAGTGGATCCTGGAGCACACCCCGCCCCAGCGCCAGATCGCCCTGTTCTCCGCCACCATGCCGGAAGTGATCCGCAAGGTCGCCAAGCGGCATCTGCGCCAACCTAAGGAAGCCAAGATCGAGGCCAAGACCGCGACCGTCGAGGCCATCACCCAGCGCTACTGGCTGGGCTCGGGCGCGCACAAACTCGACGCGCTGACCCGCATCCTCGAAGTCGAGGATTTCGACGCCATGATCATCTTCGTCCGCACCAAGGTGCTGACGGAAGAACTGGCGGAAAAATTGGAGGCCCGCGGCTATTCCGCCGCCGCGCTGAATGGCGATATGAGCCAGGCGCTGCGCGAAAAGGCGGTCGACCGGCTGAAGAAGAACACCCTGGACATCCTGGTCGCCACCGACGTCGCCGCCCGTGGCCTGGACGTCGAACGCATCAGCCATGTGGTGAACTACGACATCCCCTACGACACCGAGGCGTACGTCCACCGCATCGGCCGCACCGGCCGCGCCGGGCGCAAGGGCCAAGCCATCCTGTTCGTCGCCCCGAGGGAAAAACGCATGCTCGGCGCGATCGAAAAAGCCACGCGCCAGCGCATCACCGAAATGCGCCTGCCCAGCCATCAAGACATTGCCGAACGCCGGGTCGAGCAGTTCAAGGCCCAGATCATGGCGACCCTGGAGGAGGAGAACCTGGATTTCTTCCGGCCGCTGGTCCAGCAGCTCGGCCGGGAACAAGGCATCTCGCCCACGGATATCGCTGCCGCTCTCACCTTCCTCGTTCAGAAGGACCGTCCGCTGGTTCCGGACGAGAAGCCCGTACCCGCCGAATATGCCCCCTCCAGCCGCGAACCGCAGAAGAAATTCCGCGATAGCGAACCGCGAGACAAGAAACCCAAGCGCAAGGAGCGCGAAGACGGAGGCGTGCTCTACCGCATCGACGTGGGCCGCAACGACGGCGCCGCGCCCAAGGACATCGTAGGCGCAATCGCCAACGAAGGGGACATTCCCGGCAGCTCCATCGGTCACATCAAGCTGTACGACGACTTCAGCACGGTCAGCCTGCCTGCCGACATGCCGAAAAAATCGCTGAAACGGCTGGAAAAGGTCTGGATCGTGGGCAAGCAGATCAACATCCGGCCCTGGACGGGCGACGCGCCTGCTGCGCCGGTTTTCGACAAACCGAAAAAAAAGAAGGGTTATCCGAAGAAGAACGGCTGACCATCGCCCCTCTCCCCAAGGGAGGGGTTGTATTTCCTTCTCCCTGAAGGGAGAAGGAAACGAGCTTCGTCAATTCCCGGCAAGCTCTCCGCCCAGCGTCGCCATATCGATCACGAAGCGGTATTTCACGTCGCTCTTGAGCAGGCGCTCGAAGGCTTCGTTGATCTGCCGGACCGGAATCAACTCGATGTCGCAGACGATGCCGTGTTCGCCGCAAAAATCCAGCATCTCCTGGGTTTCCCGGATGCCGCCGATCAGCGAGCCTGCCAACTGGCGGCGCCCGCCGATCAGGCTGAACGGCATGACCGGCAGGCCTTCAGGCGGCACGCCGACCAGGGTCAGCGTGCCGTCCCGCTTCAGCAGGTTCAAGTAGGCGTTGATGTCGTGCGGCGCCGAGACGGTGTCGAGGATGAAATCGAAACGGCTGGCCTGCCGCGCCATGGCCTCCGCATCCTTCGATACCACGATCTCGTCCGCGCCCAAGCGCCGCGCATCCTCGGCTTTGCCCGGCGAAGTCGTGAACAGCACCACTTCGGCGCCGAAGGCGTGGGCGAATTTCAGCGCCATGTGCCCCAGGCCGCCCAGACCGACGATCCCGACCCGCTGCCCCGGTCCTACCCTCCAGTGCCGCAGAGGTGAATAGGTGGTAATGCCGGCACACAGTAAAGGCGCCGCAGCGGCCAGATCCAGCTTCTCCGGCACCCGCAGGACGAAGGCCTCGTCGACCACGATGCTGTCGGCGTATCCGCCGTAAGTCATGCCGCCGCTGTGACGGTCCGGGCTGTTGTAGGTGAACACCGGACCGTGCTCGCAATGCTGTTCCAGCCCGTCCTCGCAGCTCGGACAAGTCCGGCAGGAATCCACCATACAGCCGACCGCGACCGTATCGCCCGGCTTGAACTTCGTCACACCGCTGCCGACCTGCGCCACTTTGCCGACGATCTCGTGCCCCGGCACGCAGGGGTAGGAGGTCGCATTCCATTCGTTGCGCGCCTGGTGCAGATCGGAGTGGCAGACGCCGCAATACAGGATGTCGATACGGACGTCTTGCGGCAACGGCTCGCGGCGCTGCAAGGCGAACGGCACTAGAGGCGAGCTGGCACTGTGGGCGGCATAGGCTTTAGCTGCGCGCATGGAATAGGCTCCTTTTCGATATCGGGCAGAGTTGGAGATAAGGGAGTATAACAAAACGACCGCCATCCAAAACTCAACTGCCCGCTCCGGCAATAATTAAGGGTACTGTCGAAACCGACCGGGGACGCCTTGAATTGGCGTCGCTCCCGGCCAATCGATAGCGATTATGGATCGGCAAGCTGCGGCATGTCCTTCAAAGCCTTTTCCCCTTTGAAAAATTTTGCCGCCAGCATGGTACAAGGCACAAAACCCGCTGAATGGGTCATCGTGGTTTCGTTCAAGCCAATAGAATTCTTCACCACGCCATTGAAGCCCAGCCAAGCCACCTGATCGTTACCCAAGCCCCTGGAACGCATGGATTGAAGGACATTTTGAGTATTTCCTTGGGCAAATGGCGCCGGCTGCCCTTTTATAGCGATATAAGCCTGCGGCAGGGGGTAAGTTGCAGCCGCGAACGGCACCAGAGGATCCTGTATCACACCCAACATATAAGTCGGCGCTGCTGGAGTCCAGACCACGTTGTCATTTTGAGCCCATAGATTCATGGCAGGATTGGTCATATCCTGAGTCAGAATCGCCTCAACCAGTGATTGCTGCAATAAGTTCTCGGGGTGCGGAACTATTTTAGGCAAGTTCCCCTGCAGATAATCAAGATCGTTAACCGCCGTGGTCAGTAGACGGATTCCGACATCATCGTCCGCGTACGGACCCGGAAATAGCCCAACCGTCTGGTCGGCCAATGCTTCTTGCAACAAGCTGGTAAGCGGCTGCTTAGTCACCTGAGCCGCCGCGACCCCGGCAAATGCCAGCAGGGTAGGTTTCACGACAATGTTTTCTTCTTCGTTGGCCGGCTGGGCGACGACGAACGATTTGGCCGTCGCCCCGCTCAAGTCGTACGGGCCCGACATCGGGGCGATGCCTGTGGGCTGCAGCGACGAGTCAGTGCTGGCAAGCTCACCCAGCGCACGTCCAAGCCAAAACGAGTTGCCGCCGCCTTCGCTATATCCGGTGACATAGATGGCCTTGCCCAGATCGGCATGTAGATACGTTGACAATTCACGCGTGGCCTTGATGATACCTATCCCGGAGGGAGCATTGAGTTTCCCAAGCGCATAGGGATGCGGCTGTTTGTTGACCCCATATCCCAGATAATCCGGCATAGCGACAGCCCATTTTTCTCCCGCAAAGGCCGTTACGGCGCCGTAGGTTTCCTCGGAGCGGTCGCTCGGTGCATTGGATCGCTGGGCCGTCGTCCCATGCATGTACACCACGATACCGTCACTGGCATCGCTACCTTGGATTGTATACGGCATCACTACCAGCCCACTCAATTTAGTCGGCTTACCTTTGATCGTAGTAGAGCGATAAGTGATGGTATATAACGCAGCGGCGGAACTCGGATCGCCGAACCCGTACTCATCAAGAAGACTGCTGCCGTCCGGAAGCAATACCTCGTTCCCGGAAAGCGAGGATACCGATAGATTAGCGAGTAGCCTGGCACTTTTTATGGTGTCCGCAGATAAGGTTTGAACCAGTTGGCTGCATAACAACACCTTAGCTTTCGGATAGCATTTTTTTGGATTCGCCCCCTTGAGTGAGTAACCTGCATCGTTAGAACCCAACCCGGACTGATAAACACGCATCCAGGGTCCGCCGGCTTCCTGAGCGCAGACCTGTCCGCAAGCCACAAATCCGAATACTAACGAAATGCTTAGTATCTTTAACATGATCCATCCCCCCGATTTTGTTCGGATATTTATCTCCTACCGAAATAGGCTCAGAGC
>JAQTYA010000021.1:23429-37286 GCA_028688525.1 Methylococcus sp.
CTTCCTGAGCGCAGACCTGTCCGCAAGCCACAAATCCGAATACTAACGAAATGCTTAGTATCTTTAACATGATCCATCCCCCCGATTTTGTTCGGATATTTATCTCCTACCGAAATAGGCTCAGAGCTCAAGTCACAGGTATTAATCTCCCGCCGATGCAGTGTAGCCCTATTTGATGGGCCCTCCAAGCTTGAAACACGGCACCGTCCTTTGCTTTAATCTTATGTTCCACGGCCTGAAAAATATCCGGCCCCTGTCCCAGATGACGCTGAGCCAGTTCGAGGATGCCCTGCCTGACCCGGCCCATGACGCATGACTACATTGCACGAACTCCGAAATCGCCCTGCGTCGATGTGATCAAGGTCATAGGATAGCCATATGCGCATAGCTCATGCCGGTCGCTGGTGGATGGTGATCGCCTTGGCGGGACTCGCGGCTACCCTCAGCATTGTCTGGGACGTCGCAGAATCCCCTGTCCCGGCTTTCCAATCCGTCCAGGCCGAATGGATTCCGTCCGAAGGCTATCTGCTCGACCGCAACGGGGAAGTCATCCACGAACAGAGGGTGGATTTTTCCGCCCGGCGCAAACCTTGGGTGCCTCTGAATTCTTTTTCGCCCGCCTTGCTGAAAGCGATCGTCGCTGCGGAAGACCGGCGGTTCTACCGCCACGGCGGCGTGGACTGGCAGGCCATGGCCGCAGCGGCATGGGGCACTCTCGGCGGCCACAAGCGCGGCGCCAGCACGATCACCATGCAGCTCGCCGCCTTGTTGGATCGGCGGCTAGCTATGCACGGAGGGGGGAGATCGATCCGGCAAAAGCTCGGCCAAATTAGCACGGCACGGTCGCTGGAGCGCCGCTGGAGCAAGGACGAGATTCTCGAAGCCTATCTCAACCGCGTGCGGTTCCGGGGCGATCTGGAGGGCGTGCCGGCTACGGCCTTAGGCCTATTCGGCAAAGAAGCATCGGGGCTGGACGAAGCCGAATCGGCGCTGCTTGCCGCCATCCTGCCCTCCCCCAACGCCGGCCCGGCACGGATCGCCCGCCGCGCCTGCACCGTCGCCAAGTCCGCGGCCTTCCCGGTGAACTGCGGCGATCTGGAGCGACGGGCGGAAATGGCGCTTAGCCATGCCAACCGCCCGCCGCCGATGATCGCCCTCGCCCCCCATCTCGCTCGCCATCTGCTGAAAAAGCGCGGCGAAAGCGTCCGGACCACGCTGAGCGCGCCGGTCCAACGCCGTGCTATCCAAGCGCTGGAACAGCAGCTCCAAGGTTTGAAAGTACGTAACGTCCGCGACGGTGCAGCCTTGGTGGTTGATAATCAAAGCGGCGAAGTACTGGCCTATGTGGGTTCGGCAGGCTCGAATAGCCGCGCAAGCCAAGTCGACGGTGTCCGCGCCCGGCGCCAGGCCGGCTCCACCCTCAAACCCTTCCTTTATGGGCTGGCGCTGGAAAAGCGCTACCTCACCGCCGCCTCCATCCTGGACGACTCGCCACTCAATCTGGAAACCCGCACCGGTCTGTACGCGCCGCAAAACTACGACCGCAACTTCAAAGGGCGCGTCAGCGTCCGCACCGCTCTCGCCGCCTCGCTCAACATCCCCGCCATCCGCACCCTGATCATGGTCGGCCTGGAGCCCTTCCACGAACGGCTGTGGAACCTAGGCTACAAAGGCTTGACCCAAGACGGCGAGTATTACGGCTATTCGCTGGCCCTGGGCTCGGCCGAAGTCAGTCTGTGGGAGCAGGTCAACGCCTTCCGCTCCCTCGCCAACGGCGGCATCCTGTCACCGATCCATTGGCGGGCGAGCGAAGTGGCCCGCGAGTCGCGCCCTATGCTCGACCCGCGCGCCGCCTACATCGTAGGCAGTATCCTCAGCGACCGATCCAGCCGCGCCCTCAGCTTCGGCCTGGACAACCCACTCACCACCCGCTACTGGACTGCGGTCAAAACCGGCACCAGCAAGGACATGCGCGACAACTGGTGCATCGGTTACAGCGCGCACTACACCGTCGGCGTCTGGGTCGGCAACTTCGAGGGCGATGCGATGCACGATGTCTCCGGCGTCACCGGCGCCGCTCCGGCCTGGCTGGAAATCATGAACGGCTTGCACGCGGACCGTCCCAGCCAGGCGCCTTCGGCGCCGGAAGGCGTGGCCGGCCGCCGCATCCGCTACACCGACGGGTTGGAGCCCGAGCGCCAGGAGTGGTTCATCGCAGGCACCGAAACGGCCGAAGTCGAGATTCCTACACCCGCCTCCCAACCGCCCCGGATCGAATCGCCCGCCGACGGCATGATCGTCGCCCTGGACCCCGATATCCCCTCCCGCAACCAAAAACTGGTGATCCGAGCCAAGCCGGCACGGCCCGGCACGGAGTTCGTGCTCGACGACCGACCGCTGGGCGAGGCCACTGGCATCGTGAAATGGCAACCCGTCCCCGGCAACCACATATTGAAACTCAGGGACAAAAACGGCCGAATCTGGGACAGCATCAAATTTCAGATCAGAGGATGAGTCGGACGGACCGGCGGCCATAGCCGTCATGGCACCGAGCTGCTACATTGAAATTCCAAGCGCCACGTCTTCGCGCATTGGGTCCCCTGTAGCGTCTTGAACCCGACAGGACCGCAACCCTGTCCACTTTCCGGGAGGCCATATGCAACGCCATCTGCACCTCGTGTCCGCCGCACTTCTAGCGCTCTGCCTCGCACGGCCGGGCTGGAGCGAACCCCCTTCCGCCATCCCCCCCGAACAAGTCGGCCTATCCTCGGCACGGCTGGGTCACTTAAACGATCTGCTACGCAGCGAAGTGACGGGGCGCCGGATAGGCGGCGCTGTCGTCCTGATTGCCCGCCACGGCAAGGTGGCCTACTTCGAACCGTTCGGCCAGGCGGACGATGGCAAACCCATGCAGAGGGACACCCTGTTCCGGATCGCCTCCATGACCAAGCCGGTCGTCAGTGTAGCCGCGCTGCAACTTTACGAGGAAGGCAAACTCCTGCTCTCGGACCCGGTATCGAAGTACATCCCGGAATTCGCCGATCCTCGCGTCCTGGAAATACTGCCCCGCGGTTCGAAACCGCCCTACCGCCTGGTTCCGGCCAAGCGCGATCTGACTGTCCACGACCTTATGCGCCACACGGCGGGGCTGCCTTACCGCTTCGTGGCGGACTGGTATCCGGACGATCCGCTGTATCAGACGCTCAACACCTTCTACGCCGAAGCCGATATCGACCTCGGCCTGACCCCCAGCGACGAAACCGCCGCCGACCTGGTGAAGCGGTTGGCGCGCCTGCCTCTGGCAGGCCAACCGGGAGAGGCCTTCATTTACGGACACGCGGCGGACGTATTGGGACACGTCGTTGAGGTCGCCTCCGGCATGCCGCTGGATGTCTATTTGCGGAAGCGGATACTGGACCCGCTGCAGATGAACGATACCTATTTTTTCCTGCCGGAAGACAAGGTGGGCCGTCTCTCGGCCATCTGGCAAACCGACGGGCAGGGCCAGCTGGCGCGGATTCCCGACGGCGTGACGCATGAAGGCAAGTTCGTGTTCTCGCCCGATTATCCCTACAAGGGCGGACGCCGCTTTTTCGGCGGAGGCGCGGGCCTGGTTTCCAGCGCCCCCGACTATTTCCGCTTCTGCCAGATGCTGCTCAACCACGGCGAACTGGAAGGCACGCGCATACTGAGCCGCAAAACGGTAGAACTGATGACCGCCACCAACCATATCGGCGATTTGCATGCGGACTTTCTGCATAGCCGGGGATGGAAATTCGGCCTAGGCGTCGCCATCGAGGTCGACCGCGGCCAGGACGTAGACAGCGGCAGCATCGGCACCTTCGAATGGGCCGGGATATTCTCCACCCGCTTCAGCGTGGACCCGAAAGAAGAAAAGATCACCATCCTGCTCACCCAAACCCAGCCGTTCAATTACCATGTCGGCCTCTGGGACAAGGTGGTCAACCTATCCAATGCGGCCATAGCCGATTAATTCCGATGAGGACTGCCACATGAATATTTTCTCGAGACGAGGGGCAATCCACTGCGCACTCATGCTAGGACTCCTGTTGCTGCTCGGCCAGGCGGCGGAAGGTACCGCTCCTCGCTTCACCCTCAAAAAGCCCACTAGCGAAGCCCCGCCGCATCTGGTCGCCTACGAATATCCGCCGCTGGTGACCGGCGAGGCGAACCGTCCGGGCGCTGCGGTGGAGCTGGTCAATCAGGCTCTGGCGGCGGTGGGCAAGTCGATTCCGCTGGAAGTGGTGTCTTCCAGGAGCTACGCCGCTCAGAGGCTGAAGGACGATCCGTCGGTGGTCGCCATGCTGGGCGAAACGCGCCTGCTTTCCGCGACGGAGCAAAAGGCTCTGGCGGAGGAAAAATGCCTGCGCCTAACCGGCCAATACTTCTATTACCGCCCCACCCGAGGCGAAGCATTGGCCCGCATAGGCAATTTCAAGGCGCTCAAGGGCCGCACTTACGGTGCCCTTCCAGGCGAGCCCACGGAGGCCTATGCCAAGGCGGGCATCGCCGTCGCCGTCGATGAGCCCAAGATGCTGCTGCGGCGCTTGCAGGGCGGGGAAATCGACTTCGTCAGCGGTTTCGAGCCGCATGAAACGTGGCTAATCGACCGTTTGTTTCCCGCAGAGAAAGACCAGTTCGCCAAGCTGCCGTTTCAAGCCTGGGAGTCAACCTACTCCCTATGGTTCAACCTCGGCCACAAATCCGCCGGGGAATGGCGCCTAGCCTTCTCCGAAGGCTTGAAAAAACTGCGCCAGAACGGTGCCTACGGCGAAATACTCCAGAGATACGGCCTGGGGGATTGGGCGCTGAAACCGTGACCGAACCAGCTTCGGCAACCCGTTTGGCGCGCTGCGCCTTCGCTTTGCTCGCCTTTTTTCTGGCCGGTGCGCAGGGCTCAGAGCCCCCGCGGCTCAGCTTCTACAGCACCGAGTCGCCGCCCATTTGGTCGCGCCGACTCCCGCACGGCGGCCTGGGTGGCGAAATCCTGCAGGCGCTTGCGGCCAGGGCCGGGATCGCCGCTGTCCTCGATTATCTGCCGCTCAAGCGCTTCGTCGAACTGCAAAGCGGCAACCGCGTCGGCAACCCGCAGTTTTTCGCCGGCCAGGCCGCAGCTGCCATCGTCCCGCTGCTCGTCACCCGCGCCGTGCTGGGCTACTACGCGCCGCACCACCCGCAAGGTGTCCGTTTTCAGGAATGGACCGATCTCAAGGGGCTCACTCTGGGTGTCGAGCGAGGCACCCTGGAGGACAAAAGACAATTTCTCGACATTGGCATTGGCGTGGAGGAAAGCGCGACGCCCGAAGCCTTGTTTCGCAAACTGCGGAAGGGCCGGGTCGACGCCATCCTAGTGCTCGACCTCATGGGCCACTACTATGTGGACCGCCTGTTTCCGGGCGAGACGGCCGACTTCCGCTTCATCGCCTTGTCCGGCGGCATCACCCCCATCGCTGCGATACTCGATTCCGCCACGCCCGGCTCCGAGGCCCTGACAGCCTCGCTGTGGAAAGCCATGGACGGACTCGTCGCCGATGGCGGCTACTACCGGATGCTGCAAACGGCCTACGGTCCAGCCGGCGTACCGCCGGACTGGCGGCGGCAATTGCAGCGTCTCATGGACGGCTTCAAGGGCAAGAAGGTGATTTCGGATGCCGAATAAAGCGGGAAACTCAAGCGATGCAGAAATCGCCGGACGGCGGTCTCTGCTGCGGGACCTCAGATACAGCCTGCTCGGCTTAGTCGGGGCTTTTTCGCTAGCGGCGGCGGCCGGCGTTTATGCTTATTTTTACCGGGAATCGAAGCTCGAGATCAGGGAAAATCTGTCCGTCTACAGTAAATACCTGGAACGGACCCTGGAACTCCCCCTGTGGGACATGGAAGTCGAACTGGTGAACTCCATTTGCGAAGCCTTCTCGACCCACGAAAACGTCGCCCTGCTCGTCGTTCGGGACGACCAGGGTCAAGCCGTCTGCGAGGTACACTCCGGACGCCAGCTCACCGCGGCGCCGCAAGCGGTGGCGGTCACCCACAACGGCCGGCCGGTCGGCGCATTCGAACTGGGGCTGGACCAAAGTTATTTCGATCGCAAGAACCTCCAATTGCTGGCCTACAGCCTGACCAGCATCGCCAGCACCCTGCTGGCGATAGGGCTGTTATTGCGCCTAATCCTGCGGCGCCTGCTGCAAAAGCCGTTCGAATCGCTGCTTCAGCGCATCGAGCAGTTCGGCTCCGGTACCTACCACGCCGATATTCCCGCCACGGAGAGACGGGAACCTGCGTTCATCCTGAGCCGGCTCAATATCATGGCCGCCCAGGTACAGGTCCGCGAATGGTCGTTACGCGAACTCAACCGCCAACTGTCCGGCGAAATCAACGAGCGGAAACAGGCGGAAGCCGTCGCCCGCGACTCGGAACGAAAATACCGCAACATCTTCGAGAACGCCCCTTTCGGCATCTTCCGCTCCAGTTGGGACGGAACGCTGCAGGACGTCAATCCGCACGGCGCCAGCATCCTCGGCTACGACTCACCGGAAGAAATGCAAGCCGCCGTGCCTAATACCATACAACTCTATGCCAGACCGGACGACCGCAGCGTGCTCATGCAGCGCATCCGGGATTCCAGCACCGTGATCAATTTTGAAACCTCCTTCCTGCGCAAGGATCGCTCTCCGGTTCCGGTCGCCCTGACGATCCGTCATGTCGAAGCATCCGACCTGGAAGACACGCATCTGGAGACTTTCGTCGAGGACATCTCCGAACGCCTCGAAGCGGAAGCGAGAAACCGCCAGCTCGCCGCTATCGTCGAATGGAGCGACGACGGCATCATCGGCAAGACGCTGGATGGCATAGTGACCTCCTGGAACCGCGCAGCTGAAGCCATCTACGGTTACAGCGCCGCCGAAGCCATAGGCCAGCCCCTGGACAAACTGGTCGCCGCCGGCAAGGAGCAAGAAATCAAGCACATTCTTGAAAGGATCGGCCAAGGCGAGCACGTTTCCCATTACGAAACAGTACGGCGGCGGAAGGATGGCGGAGAAATCCATGTCGCCCTGACCGTTTCGCCGCTGCGCGATAAGGAAGGCCGGCTGGTTGGGGCGTCGACCATCGTCCGCGACGTCACCGAGCGCAAGCGCGCTCAAGACGAGCTCCAGCGCCTCGCCCTCAACCTGCAACAAAGGGTGCAGGAAGAACTCGCCAAGAACCGCGAAAAGGATCATCTGCTGATCCAGCAGTCGCGCCTGGCCGCCATGGGCGAAATGGTACACAACATCGCCCACCAATGGCGCCAGCCGCTCAACGCGCTGTCCATAATCATCGCCAACATCAAGGACGACTACGTCTACAAGGCTTTGGACGAGAACACCTTGAATCAGGCCGTTGAAAAGTCCTATAAACTGATCCAACAGATGTCGACCACCATCGACGATTTCCGCGACTTCTTCCGCCCCGACCGGGAAGCCGCCGAATTCGACGTCGCCGTAGCGGTGGAAAATGCCCTGTTCATCGTGGACGACGCGCTCAGGAACAACCGTATCGAACTGAGGAAGGAACTGCCGCGGGGACTCATCGCCTTCGGCTACGCCAACCAGTTCTCCCAGGCCGTGCTCAACATAGTCGCCAACGCCAAGGAAGCGATTCAGGAACACAGGCCGCGGGAACCCAAGATTTCCGTCGAACTCGGCCCGAGCAACGACGATCTGGTCCTGTCCATCACGGACAACGCCGGCGGCATCGCCCAGGAGATCTTGCCACGGATCTTCGACCCCTATTTCTCAACCAAGGAGCAGGGCAGCGGCATCGGACTGTACATGGCAAAGATCATCATCGAGCGCAACATGAAAGGCAGCATTCAAGCAGGCAATCAGACCGACGGCGCCGTATTCACACTCACAATTCCGCGCCTCAGGAGGCATGACGCATGAACCTGACCTCAAGCAAGCACGACATGGATTTTCTGCGCACGTTGACCGTGCTGTACGCCGAGGACGATGAGGAAGTACGCGAAGCCCTGGCCCATTACCTGCGCCGCCGCTTCGCCAAGGTCGAAGTTGCGACCAATGGCCGCGAGGGACTGGCCGCTTTCAAGGCCCAGCCTGCCGACGTGGTCATCACCGACATCAAGATGCCGGAAATGGATGGTCTGGAAATGGCCAAAGCCATCAAGGCGCTCGCCGCGGATGTACCGGTCATCGTCATCACCGCCTACAACGAAATCGATTATTTCGTCCGCGCCATCGAAATCGGCGTCGACCGTTACGTCAAGAAGCCGGTCAACCCGGAAGAGCTCATCGATGCCATCGGCAAGGGTACCCAGACCCGTTTCCAGGAAAGAGAGCTGGAACGGGCTAACCGCCAGCTGCTGGAATCCATGCAGCACACCATCGCCGCGCTGGCCCGCGCCATCGAAATGCGCGATCCCTACACCGACGGCCACCAGAAACGGGTCTCGCAACTCGCCGTTGAAATCGCCAAGGACCTGGGGCTGTCCGAACAGCAAATCACCGGCATCCGGCTCGGCGGACTGATCCACGATATCGGCAAAATCTCCGTACCGCTGGAACTGCTGACCACGCCGCGCAAGCTCACTGCGACGGAGTTCGACCTGATAAAGATTCACGCCCGAGCCGGAGGGGACATCCTGGGCGACATCCAGTTCCCCTGGCCGATCGCACAGATGGTCGTGCAGCACCACGAGCGGCTGGACGGTTCCGGCTATCCGGCCGGGCTAAAAGGAGAAGACATCCTGCCGGAAGCCAAGATCATCATGGTCGCCGACGTGACCGAAGCGATGTCGGCGCACCGCCCCTATCGCGCCGCCCTCGGACCGGACAAGGCGATCCAGGAATTGCGCGCCGGGCGGGGGATCATGTACGACGCCGACGCCGTAGACGCCTGCCTGAGGGTACTGGAGCGGGGCGACTTCACGCTCTAAACGGCTTCAGCGTTGCGGCGGAAACGCCGCGAATGCCTTGTCCACCGCCTCCCTGATTTCCGTCCTTTGGGTATCCGGGTTGTAGCCGAAGTCGCCGTCGTCTTCGACGCCGGCATGCCAGACCACGCGCTGGGTCTTGCCGTCCACCACGACCAAGTCCAGCTTGGCTTTTTCGTAGGACGAACCGTAAGGATCGACGCTGGGCGGCAGAGCCCGCCCGACAGGCTCTTTGGGCGCGGGCACGGCGTGCATGCCGGGATAGAACAATCCGACCGCGCCCCATTCGCCGCTGGACTTGGGCCGCCGGTCAATCTTCCATTCGCCGAAGGACCAGCCGACCTGGAAATCCGCGCCGGCCTCGCGCCGGGTATAGCCCTTGGCTGCCAGCAGCGGTTCGAGAATGCCCTTCATCAAAGTGTCGAGTTGCAACCGTTCGGCGGCTGCCTTGTCGGAGCCGGGCATGACGGCATAGCTCCAAGTCTTGGTGCGGGCAAAGTCGTAATCCTTATCGAACCCGCTTTGCAAGGCCGGTCCAGCGCACGCAGCCAGCAGCAACAGGGCCAATATCGCAAACGATAGTTTCATCACAGCCTCCCTTGTCAGTATTCCCGGTCTAATACTGCACCGTTAGATTGAGCCACTTCGGCGTAAAACCCGGCACTGGCCTTGGGTCTGCGTTGCTGGGTCGCGGGATCGACCTGCACCAGGCCGAAACGCTTGGCATAGCCGTAGGCCCATTCGAAGTTGTCGAGCAGCGACCAAGCGAAATAGCCGCGGACGTCCACGCCTTCGGCGATGGCCTCGTGCAGCGCTCGCAGATGGCTGCGGTAATAGGCGATTCGGCGCGGGTCGTCGGTCCGCCCCTCCTCAGGAGGCGGATCGGCGAAGGCGGCGCCGTTTTCGGTGATGTAGAGCGGGATGTCGCCGTAGCGGGCCTTGACCCAGAGCAGGATGTCTTTCAAGCCTTGGGGGTAAACCTCCCAGCCCATCTCTGTGTGTTCGGCGCCGCGCTGCGGGACGGACGAGACCTTGAGCGGCCCGCCCAGCGGGTCGTGCTTCACCACCGCACGGGTGTAATAGTTGACACCGAGATAATCGATGGGTTCCTGGATCAGGCGCAGGTCTTCGCTTTCGAACCTGGGCCAGTGGGAACCGAAGATTTCCGCCAGCTCCTCGGGATAGGCACCGCGGAACACCGGATCGAGATATTGCCGGTTCATGTAGGCGTGGGCGCGCTCGGTGGCAGCGCGATCCTCCCGGCAGTCGGTCGCGGCGTATTTGGGCTCGAGATTAACGACGAGACCGATTCGCCCCTGGCCGTCGGCGCGGAAGGCCTGCACGGCCAGGGCATGGGCGCGCAGCAGATTGTGCGAGACCCAGGGCGCTTCCTTCAGCGAGACATGGCCCGGCGGGTGGACGCCGGACATGTGGCCGGCATCCATGATGACCCAGGGTTCGTTGAGCGTCGCCCAGAAATCGATCTTGTCGCCCAGGGAACGGATGACGGCGTGGGCATAGTCGGCGAACCAGCCCGCGCTATCGCGGTTCGCCCAGCCGCCGGCATCCTCCAGCGCCGCCGGCAGGTCCCAGTGATAGAGCGTGGCCATCGGCTGGATGCCATAGGCCAGCAGCGTGTCGACCAGGGACTGGTAATGGGCGAGGCCGCTCGGATTGAGCCTGCCCTTCCCTTCCGGGAACACCCGGCTCCAGGCGATCGAGAAGCGGTAGTCCGAGAGACCCAACTCCTTCATCAGCGCGATGTCCTCCCGGAAGCGCCGGTAGTGGTCGCAAGCCACGTCGCCGGTATTTCCATTAAAAATCCGGCCCGGCTGACGGCAGAAGCGGTGCCAGTTGCTGGGTCCCGCGCCGTCGGCCAGGGGCGAGCCTTCGACCTGGTAGGCCGAAGTCGCCGCGCCCCACAGAAAATTCTCGGGAAACTCGTATCTGCTCATGCAACGTCCAGTCTGTCGAAAACCTCGAATTATCGCCGCTTGCCCAGGTAGGCCCGCAAGCCGGGCGCCACCGGCGGCCGCGCCGCCGCCTGCTGCGGGTCGACCGGCCCGCCGTCGGTTGCGAGATGCACCGCCCCCTGCGCCGTTCCCACCGCGACCTGCACGCCGTCGCGCAGCACCAGCCGCTTGCCGCTATTGGCAGCAAGGCGCTCGCCGGGCAGTACGGTGCCGGCTAGGTTAAGCGGATCGGCGCCGTCGACGGAGACGACCAGCCCGTCGGGCGGCTGGCTGCGCAGCTTGCGCAGCGACTCGACCGCCTCCGGCAGGGCGAACTGCTCGCCGTAGCGGCCTGCGACGAAACGCCCGCCGCGGATTTCACCTCGCGCCTCCAGCCGCCGGTATACCCGGACTAGCTCCAGCCAGGCCGGCATCGACGGTTCACGTTCCAGCAGGCTGCGGAACACCACGCCGTAGCGCTTCAGCAGCACCCGGGCGGCGTGCTCGGTGCGGTCTGCCTGACTCTCGCCGGAGCCGGACGGCACCAGGCTCCAACGCCCCGCGTCCTCGATCCCCGTCACGCCGCGGTAGCGCCGCTTGCGCTGCTCCGGCATCAGCAGGGCGCGCAAGCCCATGAAGCTGTCCGAAGTGACCCGGCCTTTCGCAGCCAGTTCCGACAGGGCTTCCTCGGCTTGCGTCTTGAGCAAGCCAGTCGAAGCCACCAGTTCGTCGAAGAACTGCGCGCCCCGCCGTTCCAGGCTCTCGGCCACGCGGGCGGCGGTGCCAGACAATTCCGGAGACGCAGCGGGCAGCCACTGGGCGTTGTGGACGCGCGGCAGCAAGACCAAGGGCGCGACCCGCAGCGACCCGCCGCCGGAGCCCTCGCGGGGCAGACGCCGCCATAGGATACGGCCGGAGACGCAGAGCGCGTCCAGCCAGACCGGATCGTAATCTTCCACCCGCAATGGCAACAGCTCCCGTTCCCAAGCCGCGGCGGTAGCCTGGAAGCCTTCAAGCCGTTCCAGCACCAGGGCGAGGCCGTCCTTGCCGCGAAGCTTCGCCGCCGGATGCACATGCTGCCAGTGCAGGAGAAACCTCACGAAATCGGCCGTCGCGACCGGCTCGATCGACTGCCGCAGCCGCCCGAGCGTGTAGCGGTGAATGCGCGCCAGGATGCCGCGCTCGCACCATTCGGTCTCGTTGCCGCCGGGGCTGAAATGGCCGCGCAGCACCGTGCCTTCGTTTTCCAACGCGTAAAGGGCCGCCTCGACCGTCGCCGCGGCCAGCCCGGTCTGGGCGGCGAGCCGCGCCACCGTCGCCGGCCCGGTCACGCCGAGGCGGGCGCGCAGAATCTCGACCAGAGCCGGCTCCGGCTCCCAGCGCTCCGCGTCCAAAGCCGGCGGCAGGCTCAGCGCCGGTTTGGTTGCGGTGCCGGGATAGACGGCCCGGAACTGCGGCCAGCGTTCGGCGGCGAGCCACAGCCCCGCGCCGCCGCAAGGCAGACGGGCGGCGCGGCCGGAGGCCGCGAGGTCCGCCAGGAAACACTTCCATCCCTTTTGGGCGGCTTCCGGCACGGTGACGTAACCGGAGACGCTCAGCGCATCGTGTACCTCTTCGGCGGCTCCGCCCTGCGGCTCAATCTCCTCGAGGACGCGGGCGATCGCCGCCGCGTCGAGCCGGCCCAGCCCGTCGGCGGCGCTGGGCTCCAGCCAGCGGCGCATGGATACCGCGCGGGTCCGCCGCTCCTCCAGCGGCGCGCCGTCGAGGAAGGTATAGACCTTGGAATTGACGATCTCGGCGGCCAGCGGCGAAGGCTCGGTCAAGTCGCGGCATTCAACCCGGATCGTCCCCTCGCGGATGCCCCGGATCACCTCGATCAGCCGCTCCAGATCCATGGCCTCGGTCAGGCAATCGTGCACGGTCTGGTTGACCAGGGGATGGTCGGGAACCTCGCGGTCGCCGACGATGTTTTCGAAACAAGCGAGCTGATCCGGGAACACGCAGGTCACCAGGTCTTCCGCCTGCATGCGCAGCAAATAGGGCGGGGTCTTGCCGCCGCCCTGAAAGCGCTTGAGCGCCAGGGCGCACACCGCGTTCCAGCGCCAGCGCACCTTGAACATGGGCGCATCGAGCATCGCCTGGACCAGGATGGTCCTCACCGTATCGACGCTCAGGAACTGCTTGACCTCTTCCAAGGCGAAACTCTGCGCCACGCCCAGGGACAGGATCAGCGCGTTCTCGGTCGCCGCCGCCTGGAGTTCGAAATTGAAGGTGCGGCAGAAGCGCTTGCGCAGCGCCAGCCCCCAGGCGCGGTTGACCCGGCTGCCGAAGGGGGCGTGGATGATGAACTGCATGCCGCCGGATTCGTCGAAGAAACGCTCGAACACTACCGTGTCGAAGGTCGGCAGCACGCCCAGCACCGCCTTGGCGGCGGCCAGGTAGTTGACCGCCTGTTCCACCGCGCCCGGCGCCAGCCCCAGTTCGGCGGCAAGTCCTGCGGCGACAGATTCCGGCGCCGCCAACTCCAGGCTGTCCTCGATCCGCAAGCGTAAGCGCGACACCGCCAGCGACAACTCATGCGAGCGTCCCGGCGCCTCGCCCAGCCAGAAGGGAATGCTGGGCGGCATGCCCGCGGCATCCGCGACCCTGAGCGCCCCGCCCTCCAGCCGCAGCACCTGCCAACTGGTGTTGCCGAGCTGGAACACGTCGCCCGACATGCTTTCGATGGCGAAGTCCTCATCCACGCTGCCGACGATTTCCCCGCTCGGCTCGACGATCACCCGGTATTCGGCGTTGTCAGGAATCGCGCCGCCGCAGGTGACTGCCGTCAGCAACGCGCCTTTGCGGGGCCGCAGCCGGCCGTGGATGCGGTCGCGGTGCAAATAAGCGCCGCGGATGCCGCGGCGGGTACTGTAGCCCTCGGCCAGCATGGCGAGCAGCGCGTCGAAGGCTTCA